>JAPLUI010000204.1 GCA_026397725.1 Verrucomicrobiota bacterium
CCTCCACGTCCTCAACCAACCCGGCCTCAGCGTCCGCAGCCCCTTGGATTCCTGAAACAAGGAGGGTGGACATTCTTGTCCACCAGCCAAGGAGATGCCCGTGTGAGGCCTCATCTGCGGCTCTAACGGACATGATCTCTCCCCAAGCCCCTGTAACGCACGCACCCCCATTCCGCACCGGACCGGTCCCGGCATGGTTCTGTTCGCAGGGCCACGCCGGCTAGCCAGCCTCGAGCCTCCGGTGCCTACCCAAAAGCGTGACGCTGAAATTCCGGAAGCAAATGCTTCCCCGTCGCAAATGTTCCTTGCGTCGGGGTTCGAAACCGTGCAGCCTTCCCCCGTGCAGGCCACTTTTCGCAACGTAAGGCGACGCGTCGCGATCAATCACGACCACTCGCAGAATACTCTGTTCGACAATGAAATCTCTCCCAATGTCACCGGTTCTCTTCTTGCTCTTAGCCACTTTCTCCGCGGTCACCGCTACGCCATCTGTCGCTCCCGGTCGACCGAGCGGATATACAGCGAGTACGCACGAGTATGAGAGTTCGGCCCTTGTTGAATTCATCATTCCGCGCGATGTTCCCTTTGAAAAAATGCGAGAGTACATGGATAGACAAATGGAAGATATCCTCGCGGAGGAGAATCTCCGGCAAGCCATTCAGGAACTAATGCCTAGTGCGTTTGATGCGATCCGACAGCCTTTTTTTGAGGAGGCGAAGAATGAACTCAAAGTCGAGTACCTTAAAGGCACGGATCTTGTCCAGATTAAGGTGAGGTCACGTGACAAGCGGTTCAGCTGTGATCTAGCGAATCAATTGGCGGAGCGTTATCTAAGGAACCACAAGCCAAAGAATGGCGCAAAGGGAGCGATCATCCATGAAAAGGCGGTGATCGGCGTGCCGGTTGAGAAGAAGAAACCAGATGTCGAACAAGACGCGCCAGAGCAACCCCCACCAGCCCCTCCTCCGAAATGATCTTCCGTGAATATAACCTCAACCGCGTCCAGACGGTGGCCCCCGGTGGGGTTGCCTGCGCGTAAACGTTCGACACCAAAATGAAGAATCTGGATCACAACTAAGTGTCGGATAAATAATCAAATTTACTGCATCACGCGGGTAGTGGAGTGCCGGTTGGCGTTGGAGGCGGAGGATAAGGAACAATCGATTTGAACCCGGTGCGTGCGGGGATGGTGGTCAGGAAAGGCCTGAGGAAGGAAGTGGCGGAGGCGGAGTTGGCCCGGCTTGCGCGGAGCCGCGAGGTGGCGACGAGCAGGATGCTGCGGTGCCGGGTGAGGTGATTTGATATCTCCGTTATGCCGCAGCGTGCCGGTCGCATCGGGGAGCCTGCCCTGAGCGCGTCGATCATTCCCCGAATAGCGCGTCGCCGGCTTCATCAGCGGCAAACATCAAGGCGGCCTCGTGACCGATGCCAGGGGTTTCGACGATGCGCCAGTTCAAGTCCCAGTCGTGCTCATGGGCGAGCTTCTGCGCCGCGTCGAAACAGGCCCGGCTGCGCTCAAGGCGGTTGGGACCCTGTTTCATGGCATCGGGGCTCGCGTCGAAATAGCTCTCTGAGGTGGAGTCGTCCGTGCCGAGGTGGAACGTCAGAGGCGCGGCCAGGTAGTGGCGCATGGCATCGTCGTTGCTCAGTTCCTCTGGCAGGTCGCCAAAGCCGTAGCCGAATTTCTGCTCGCGGTCGGGGAAGAGATCCGAACCGGGATTGTCGGCGACAATGCGCACCGCATCGCCCGGCATGAACGCGGCAAGCCGGATGAGAAACTGTGCGCCGGCCGAGTGGCCGATGAGGTAATAGGGCAGCTCAGGGTTGCCCTCCAGCGTGCGGACATGCGCGACGATTTTTGGAATGATGGCGCAGGTCCACGCCTGGGGCGGCTGGGCATTGCCCTCGGTGTCGAGCAGGCCGACGCGTTGATAGCGTGAACTTGGGAAGCGCTCCTCATCGAAAAGCGGCGCGACGACGATGACACCATAGCGCTCGGCGAGCGTGATGGCGAAGTCGCGATACTCCTCGGCGTTGCGCTGCACGCCATGGCAGACGACGAGCAGCGGGCCGTCTGTGTAGGTCGGCGGCTTGTAGGTGAAGAGCGTGATGGGTTCGGCCCCATTGGGGCACTCAAGTTTGCCCGGGCCCGTCGCGAGCGGGTCGGCCCGCAGCGTGAGGGCAGAGGCAAGGGGGATAGCGGCAAGCGCCAAGCGCAGGAGTGGACACATGCGTCAAACTTCGGGGAGGATTCGCCCTCGTCAAGGCTGGACTTGCTGGGTAGGCGCGTTTGTAAAAACACGCGGCCCTGGACTCCGCCGCCCGGTGAGCAACCGCAGTCGCCCGCCGCGTTGTCACCACCGCGCCTACGGTGCCAGCAGGGTGCAGTACTCGATAGTGGGGAGGCCGCGGGGGGATGTGGCAGATCTTGAGATGCAGCGGAAGGCGGCGGTCGATTGGTGGCAGCTCCGCGGATATAGGCGAGTTCACTCCCACTCGATACTGGCCGGGGGCTTGGTGGAGACATCGTAGAGGACGCGGTTGATGCCTTTGACTTCGTTGAGAATCCGGTGACTGGTTTCGCGCAGGATGGCATACGGCAACTCGACCCAGTCGGCGGTCATGGCGTCCTCGGAGATGACGGCACGCAGGGAAATCGCCCATTCGTAGCTGCGCTCGTCGCCTTTGACGCCGACGGTTTTGACGGGGATGAGGGCGGCATAGGCTTGCCAGACTTTGTCATACCAGCCGTGGACCTTGAGGCGGGAGATGAAGATGGCATCGCACTCGCGGATGATGCGCAACTTGTCCTCACGCACCTCGCCGGGGCAGCGCACCGCGAGGCCGGGGCCGGGGAAGGGATGGCGCTGGAGAATGTCGTGCGGAATGCCCAGCGAGGCGCCGAGCGCCCTAACCTCGTCCTTGAACAACCCGGCCAGCGGCTCGAGCACCTTGCCCTGCGCCTGCAATTCGAGGATGCGGTCCACCCGGTTGTGATGGGTCTTGATCTTGGAGGCTTTGGACTTGGCGTTGGACGCGCTTTCGATCACGTCCGGATAGAGTGTGCCCTGGGCCAACATTTCCGCATCCCCCACCGCATCCCAAAACACATCGATGAACAGGTTGCCGATGATGACGCGTTTCTTCTCGGGGTCGTCCACCCCGGCCAGAGCGGATAGAAAGCGCTCCGCGCAAGCGACGGTCTCGATCGGCACGCCCAGGCGGTGGAAGTTGCTGCGGACCTCCTCGCCCTCGTCCTTGCGCATCAACCCGTGATCGACGAAGATCGGGCGGACCTTGGCCCCGGCCTCGTGCAGCAGCACGGCGAGCACGGTGCTATCCACCCCGCCGGAGACGCCGCAGACGATCTGCTTGCCGACGACCTGTTGGCGGATGCCCTCAATGATCTCGCGTTTGAAGTCGTCGATGCGGAATGGTTGGAGGTTCCTGGCATGCAGGAGGAAGTTGTGCAGGATGCGCAAGCCCTCGTGACTGTGAGTGACCTCCGGGTGGAACTGGATGCCGAAGCAGCGCTCGTTCCATTGCAGGGAAACCGGCGTGCCATGCTGGTTGGTGGCGATCACCTTGGTCCCCTCAGGGATCACTTTAACGGTATCCGAGTGGCTCATCCACACTTGCGAAGAGGGCGAGATGCCTTCGTAAAGCCCGCTGCACTCACCCGGAAACAAATCGGCCGGGCCATACTCGCGGCGGTTGCTGGCCACCACCGTGCCACCAAACTTGAGGTTGAGCAGTTGCATCCCATAACAAACGCCGAGCACCGGCACGCCGAAGCCCAGCAGCGCGGCAAAGTCCAGGTCCGGCGCGTCCGCCTCGCTGGTGCTGCGCGGACCGCCTGATAGAATGATCGCGCCGGGCTGCCCGAGGTCGGGAAAGTCCTCGATCGCATAGAGCTTGGCGAAGAATCCCAACTCGCGGACGCGGCGGACAATGAGCTGGGTGTATTGCGAGCCGAAGTCGAGAACTGCCACGTGGTGTTGGTCGTGCATGAGGGGAAAATCGGAATGGAAGAAATTGTTGGATGGAGGCAGGGGTCAGTCGGCTTTGGCGAGCAGCCATTTGTCCTCGAGATGTTCGAGGTGCAGCCGGTGTTCGGCAGTGAACCGATCCACCGCCATCCTGACCCCGGTCCAGGCATAGTCATCGCCGAAGATCACGCCGCCGGGAGCCAGCAGATCCCAGTAGTCGGTTAGATCAGCGTCCACATCCTCTTCCTCATGGCTGCCGTCGAGGTAGATCAATTCGGCACGCACCCCGCGCAGCGACAGCCACTGGGCGGCGGTGACCGACGGCAATGGAAAGGGAATGATCCGCGGCTGCAAGCCCTGGTGGCAGACATTGGCCAGAAATTGATAGTATAACTGCGGATAGCCGTGCTTGAGGGCCAGCGAGCCATAGCGATCGGCTTCCGTGTGATCGCCCCACATTTCCAGGGCGCCGAGCCAGGTGTCGATGCACAGGATGCGCGAAGCCGTTAGAGCATGGCGCTCGAGGTGTGTGGCCATTTCCATGGCGGAGCCGCCTTTCCAGGTGCCGACTTCGATGATGAGGTGCGGGCGGATGCGGGCGACGAGCGTGCCGAATGCCGGTGATTGGCTCCCCCAGCCCTGGGCCTCGAATGGAATGGTTTGATAGGCAAACCCCGCATAGGGATCGACTGCGTGAATGGCGTGCAGGAGGGCCTCCCCGTCATTGCCCAGGCTGGCACTGCCAAGGGCACCGCTGCGGGTTTTCACGCCGCGCATGCGGCGCAGGCTGAAGCCGAAGCGGTACGCGGTTTGCTTGAGAAAATCCTGCAACATCAGGTGAGTGGCTGATAGTTGGTGGGCTCCTCGGTCATGACCACGTCATGCACATGACTCTCGCGCAAGCCGCCGGCGGTGATACGCACATAGGTGGCACGCTCCCGCAATTCCGTTAGATCGGCGGCCCCGAGATAGCCCATGCCGGACTTGAGGCCACCCATGAGTTGGAACACCACATCCGAGAGCGAGCCTTTGTAGGGCACCCGGCCTTCGACGCCTTCGGCCACGAGTTTGCCGGAGCTGTTCTGGCCATAGCGATCACCCGCGCCTTTCTGCATGGCCCCGATCGAGCCCATGCCGCGGTAGGCCTTGAAGCGCCGGCCTTGTGATTGCACCATCTGCCCCGGACTCTCGCGAGTGCCTGCCAGCAGCGACCCGAGCATGACGAGATCTGCGCCGGCGGCGAGCGCCTTGACGATGTCTCCCGAGTACCGGATGCCGCCATCGGCGATGACTTTCACGCCGTGTTCGCGGCAGTAGTTGGCCACCTTCTGAATGGCGGTGAACTGCGGCATGCCCACCCCGGCGATCACCCGCGTGGTGCAGATCGAGCCGGGACCCACGCCCACCTTCACCGCGTTGGCACCGGCGGCCACCAGGTCGCGCGCGCCTTGCTCAGTCACGACGTTGCCAGCCACCACCGGCCGGTCCGAGAGGGCGCGGAGTTGCGCGATCACCTCCATGACGTGGCGAGTATGCCCGGTGGCGGCATCAATGAAAAGCGCATCCACGCCGGCATCTAACAAGGCTTGCGCGCGGTCGAGGCAATCCGGCCCGACGCCGACGGCCCCGCCGCAGCGGAGTTGGCCGTTCAGGTCTTTGGCGGCGTTGGTGAAGGTGATGCGCTTTTCGATGTCGGAGCCGGTGATGAGTCCCACCAGATGCCCGGTGGCATCGACGAGCGGCAGTTTTTCGATGCGGTTATCGTAGAGGATGCGGCGTGCTTCTTCGATGCTGGTTTGCGGGGGCGCGGTGATGAGTTTTTCCCGCGGCGTCATCACCTCGGCCACCTTGGCGTCCACCAGGTCGAGGTAGCGGACATCGCGGCCGGTGACCATGCCTTCGAGCAGGCCCGTGGCGGAGACGACCGGAAAGCCGGAGAACCCGTTGCTGGCCATGAGCGAGCGGACGTGATCGACCCGATCCTCCTTGCGCACGGTGAGAGGTTTTTGAATCACCGCGTTTTCCGAGCGTTTGACCTTGGACACCATCGCCGCCTGTTCGTCGATGGAACAGGCCCGGTGAATCACGCCCACCCCGCCCTCACGGGCAAGGGCGATCGCCAATTCGTGCTCCGACACCGTGTCCATCGCGGCTGAGACCACCGGGATGTGCAGTGCAATGCCCGCCGTAAGGTGCGTGGCAATATCCGCGTCGCCGGGCAGCACCGCACTCATGGCCGGCACCAGCAGCACGTCGTCAAATGAAAGACCCAAGGAAATCTCCGCCATGGGCAAGGCAATAAAAACAGCCCCGGCATGGCAAGCCCGAATTCCGCCCCGATCGAAAATTTTTTCATTTTCCACCAGCGGCTCGGGCGTCGGCCGAGGTCAGCGGCATGGGCGTGGGAATGGTGAGCACCTGCATGCCGGCGCGTTGTGCGGCGAGAATGCCAGGAGGAGCGTCCTCCAGCACCAGGCACTTGGGCGGGAGCACCCCGAGCAATTTGGCGGCGTGCAGGAACACATCCGGGGCGGGTTTGCCTTCCGCCACATCCTCGGAAGTGACCACTTCATCGAACCAATCGGAGATCCCCAGTCTCTGCAGTGTCATTTCCACGACCATACGGGTGCTGCCGGTGGCAATCGCCAGCGGCATCCGCCCGCGCAACGACTCGGCAAACGCCGCAACCTCATCAATCAACTCGATGGATTCGATGCGCTGGAGAAACGCTTCCCGCTTGGCGAACGCAATGACCGCCGGGTCGAGCTTCAGCCCATATTGGTCATTGAGTTCCATGACAATGTCATGGGACGGGCGACCGCCCATCGCCTGGAAGACATCCTCCCGCAACACCCCGCCTGCCCCATACAATGCCAGCGCGTCGCACCAAGCTTCAAAATGAGCCGACATGGAATCAACCAAGGTGCCGTCACAGTCGAAAATCACGGCCTCATAGCCGGTGCGGGGAAACAGGATGGAGCCAATAGTCGCCATTGCAGCGCAGGGCGTAACCATCCGCGCCGCCGCTGGCAAGGACGACTCGCAAGAAAAATTGATAGGCAGGCGGCAAATCGAGCCGGGTCAGGGTGCCAGCAAGCTCTGGGCGGCAGGCACCCGCTGATCCCGAGATCCCGAGATCCCGAGATCCCGAGTCGAGGTGCGAAGTGTCAAGTGAACTCCTGATTATTTGTCTGACACATAGTGGATTGTTGGATCAATCCGGATCTAACCGCCACTGTTCCGTCCACCCCGCCGCAGCGGCAAACCCCTCAGCGAACACCGCCTCACCGAACTCCTCACTTGGCAACACTCCGGCTCTAGTATCTCCACGAACTCCGGGCGGCGCCCGGTTTGGCACCCCCCCCCTCGGGGATTTCCCGCCGGGTCACCGGGTGAAGCGACGGAGCACGTCGGGCGGCACTGCATTGTTAGAGACCCAGGTTTTCACGGCGCCGGCGTCGCGTTTGGCCCATTCGCCGAGCATGCTGTAGTAGAGATGGCGGCGTTGTTCGGGATCGGCGACGCCTTGGATCCATGCGGCCGATTGCTCGGGAGCGCGGTAATCGCAACTCCAGACGAATTCTTCGACGACCTGGTCATAGTTCGGGATGCCGGCGAGGGAGGACGCCCAGCTGGCGGTGCCGGCGATGTCGGTGGAGGACATGATGGGAATGATGCCGCGGGCGGCCTCGGCCTGGGCTTCCGGCTGGAGCTTGCGCAACCACTGGGCAGCGGAGGCCGTGTCGGTTTTGGCCAAGGCTTGGGCGACGCCACGGGCGGCCCGCGCCTGGCCCTCCGCATCACCGGAGGCGGCCAACCAGGTAGCCGCCTGGTCGGGGTCCTTGCCAGCGAGGCGGTTGGCGATGGCCTCGACGAAGCCGGCGCGGAGCTTGGGATCCTGGATCGAATTCGGAAAGTCCATCGCGGCATCCACTCCTTTCATGAACAGCGCCCGCGTGATCGCATCCACCGCATCGCCGCGCTCATGGCTGGAGGGCATGGTCTGGGCGAGTTGGGAGGCATGCGCAATGTCATAGGCGGCGACCCCGCGAATGACCGCCGCCAGATAGGGATTCGCGCCCTCACCCTGGTGGTGATCGAGGGCCCAGCGCTCGGCGGCCGCCGTATCATTTCCCGCCCAGGAGGCCAGGATCAGCGAGGTGTCACGCCAGTTGTCCGGCTGCTGGCCGGCGTAAGCGAGGGCTCCTAACGGATCAGCCTTGGCCCAACTGCGCAGGATGAGGTCGTATTCCCCCTGCGAGCCCCCGAAATGATCCATGCTGCGGTATTGGTCGGCCACGGCGGCAAATTCACCCGGCCCGAGCCGACCGAGCAAGTCCATGAGCGCCGATTGCCGCTCCAAAGGATCCCCGAGGCGCACGATGTCGGCCATCCGCTGGGCTGGCGCTCCATTCGTCCGGCTCTTGGGATTTTGGGAGGCTCTCCGATCGCGGGCGGTGGCCCGGTCATCCGCGCCCGTCATCTCGCCCGCACCGTTCAACGAATGGCGTCCGGCAGCAGCAGCCTCCTCCTCGCGCTGCTTCGCCGCTGGGCGGTATGCCATGCTCGCCAAAACCGCTCCCGCCGCGAAGACGACTGCATGGGTGAAAATGAATTTTCGTGTTTTCATGGGGATTGTTCCGACGTGGATACGCGCCTGCCCCACTCGCTTTGTCAGAAAACCGCGCCTTGCCGCATTCCGGCAGAAACGGAATCCCTGGTCAGGTCAGGTCCTGACCCAGATGGACTTGAGGTAGGGCACGCCGGTAAAGTCGGCGGGCATCGGGGCGTGGCGGGTGTGGAGGCGTTGGCGCGAGGCTGATAGAATCTGGCGCTCGAAGTCTGCGGCGGAGAGATGGTGGCAGTTGGTGCAGCACAACAGCCAGCCGGCTGGCGCGAGGATGGCGAGTGCGAGGGCGACGAGGGTGCCCAAGTCGGATTCGACGCGGAAGATTTTCCCCTGGTCATCACGGGAAAAGGTGGGCGGGTCGAGGATGATGGCATCAAATTCCCGGCCTTGTTTGGCGAAGCGCCTGAGCCAGTGGCCGGTGTCGCCCTTGCAGAAATGATGGGCGGTGGGATCGAGCGAGTTGTGGGAAAAATTGCGTTTGGCCCAGTCGAGACAGGGCTGTGATAGGTCGAGGGTGGTGGTTTCCGCGCCGGCGCTGGCGGCGGCGACGGAGAAGGCTCCGGTGTATGCGAAGGTGTTGAGCAAGCGGTGGCCGGGGCGCAGCAGGCGGCGGACTTCGGCGCGGTTGTCGCGCTGGTCGAGGAAGAGGCCTTGGGAGTAACCGGCCTGGAAGGAAATCTCGAAGTGGAGACCGTTTTCGCGGATCAGGAACGGGGCTGTCAGTTCCGGGCCGGAGTGGTGGCTGGGCGATGCCTTGTGGTGCGAGTCGAGCCTTTTCCAATAACAGGGATGGACTTGCTGCTGGAGCCAGGCGTCGAGTGCGGCCGGAATGGCGGGGGTGGCGGTGGCGAGCAGCCGGTTGCCGGCGTAAGCTTCGAGGATGATGCCGGGAAGGGCATCGCCGCTGCCATCGATGAGACGCAGCGCGTTGGTATCCGCAGCCAGGAGCGCGGCGCGTTTGGCCATGGCGGCGGCGAAAAGGTCAAGCATGGGCGGCGCATGGTAGCGGCGATTTGCGAGCGCCGCAAGGTACGGGATGCCAGCGGCAAGTCATTCTCAGGCGACCTGGCGGTCCACGTCTTCGCGGAGGTTCTCGATGATGAAGTCCTGGCGGTCGGGGGTATTCTTGCCCATGTAGAAGGCCAGCAACTCCTTGACGCCCTTGCCTTCCTCGTATTCCACCGGATCGAGCCGCATGTCCGGGCCGATCATGAACTTGAACTCGTCGGGCGAGATTTCACCGAGGCCTTTGAAGCGGGTGATCTCCGCACTCTTGCCGAGCTTGTCGAGCGCCTGCTTGCGCTCATCCTCGTCATAACAATAGATCGTTTCCTTCTTGTTGCGCACCCGGAACAGCGGCGTTTGCAGGATGAACAAATGCCCGTCGCGAATCAGTTCCGGGAAGAATTGCAGGAAAAAGGTGAGCAGCAGCAGGCGGATGTGCATGCCATCGACATCGGCGTCCGTGGAGATGACGACCTTGTTGTAGCGCAAGGCCTCCACGCCATCCTCGATGTTGAGGGCCGCCTGAAGGAGTGCGAATTCCTCGTTTTCATACACGATCTTGCGCGGCAGGCTGAAGGTGTTGAGCGGCTTGCCACGAAGCGAGAACACCGCCTGGGTTTCCACGTCGCGGCTCTTGGTGATCGAGCCGGAGGCGGAGTCGCCCTCGGTGATGAAGAGGGTGGATTCATCGCGGCGCTTGTGCTTGCTATCGTAGCGGACGCGGCAGTCGCGGAGTTTCTTGTTGTGGACCTTCGCCTGCCGCGAGCGTTCGCGGGCGATCTTCTGGATGCCCTTGAGATCCTTGCGCTCGCGTTCGGCGGATTGGATGCGTTTCTGGATGGCCTCGGCCACCGGCGGGTTCTTGTGGAGGTAGTTGTCGAGGTTGATCTTGAGGAAGTTGCCGATGAAGGTGCGCAGGGATTCGCCGTCCGGGGTGATCGTGCTCGAGCCGAGCTTGGTTTTGACCTGGCTCTCAAACACCGGCTCGACGATGCGCACGCTCACGGCGGCCTCGATTCCGGCGCGGATGTCGGCGGGCTCGTATTGCTTCTTGTAAAACCCGCGGATGACCTGCACGAGTTGCTCGCGGAAGGCGGCCAGATGGGTGCCGCCTTGCGAGGTGTTCTGGCCGTTGACGAAGGTGTAGTATTCCTCGCCGCTCTCGACGCTGTGGGTGAAGGCGATTTCAATGTCCTTGCCCACCAGATGCACCGGCGGATAGAGCGGCTCGTTTTCCATCTCCTCGCGCAACAAGTCCAACAGCCCGTCCTTGGCCCGGAATTTCTTGCCGTTGAAAATCGTGGTCAGCGCCGGATTGAGGTACGAGTAGTAGCGGCACATCTTCTCCACCAAGGGCTCGCGATACTTCGCCTTGGCCGGGAACACGCTGCGGTCCAGCTCAAAGGCCAGCCGCGTGCCATTGATGCCATCGTCGCGCCGCGGGTGCTTCATGTCCACCGCCAGAATGCCCTTGGAAAACTCCAGCGCCTTGGTCAGCCCGTCGCGCCAGGCCTGGATTTCAAAAAACGCGGACAGCGCGTTGACCGCCTTGATGCCAACGCCGTTGAGACCGACGGTTTTCTTGAAGGCCTCGCTGTCGTATTTCGCGCCGGTGTTGATCTGGGCGGCGCAATCAAACAACTTGCCGAGCGGAATGCCGCGGCCGAAATCGCGGACCTCCACCCGGCCTTCCTCATCGATGTCCACCTGGATTTCCTTGCCGTAGCCCATGATGTGCTCGTCAATCGCGTTGTCGATGGCCTCCTTGAGCAGGATGTAGAGTCCGTCATCCGGCGACGAACCGTCGCCGAGCTTGCCAATGTACATGCCGGGGCGCATGCGAATGTGCTCGCGCCAATCCAAGGACTTGATGTCCGCTTCCGTGTAGTCTGCTGCCATAAGTTGATGTTTCGGAGAGGTTAAACGATCCCGGACCCCGAGGCAAGCCCATTGTGGCGGCGGTTTCCAACCGCCATGCCCGTCGTCCATTCGTCCCCGGTGCCGTCCCTCCCGTGCAGTGACCAGCGTGCCTACGAGCGTCTTGCCGCCGGCAGGCGCATGCGAGAATGCGGACGGGCGACCGGAGCCCAGGCGTCCTCGCCTGTTAGGGAAAACCGCCGTCCCGGCTGTTGCGCGGGGGCGTGGCCGTGGCCATGCAACCCACGACAGGCGTGGACGCCGGTCTGCCCTCACCGCCGAGGCGGCGGTGCTCCCCCATCCCCCCAAACGCGCGGTCACCAACGCACCTGCGGGGACGCCCTCAAACCTGCGCCATCGCAGCGAGATGCGCGGGCGACGTGCCACAGCACCCGCCGACAATGGAAATGCCGAGCGTGCGCAAGGCCCGGGCCAACTCCGCCATTTCCTCCGGCGTGGCATCGTAGCGAATCTCCCCATCCACTTGATGCGGCACGCCGGCGTTCGGCTGCAAGATGGTGGCACGTCCGCCGGCAGCGGCGACGATTTCCTTGGCCAATTCGAGGTAATCCGCCAGCGACAGGTCGGTGCCGCAGTTGGCCCCGGCGATGGCGGCCCCGGCAGCATAAGCTGCGGCAATCGCCTCGGCCACCTTGGTGCCCATCAGGGTGCGGAAGGTGCCGGCGCTTTTCTGAAAGGCGTAGGTGGCGATGACCGGGAGGTCCGTGACGGCGCGTGCGGCTCGAATGCCCGCGCAGAGTTCGCCCGGATCGCTCATGGTTTCCACCAGGATGGCATCCGCCCCCCCCTCGACCAGCGCGGTGATTTGCTCGCGGAAGATCGCTTCCAACTCCTCTGCCGTGGTGTCTCCCATCGGTTCGAGAAAATCTCCGAATGGTCCGACATCGCCAAGCACCCAGCCCTCTGGCCCGGCGATCTCGCTGGCGAGTTCCGCCGCCTGCCGGTTCCACTCCGCCACCTTGCCGCCGAGGCCGTGGCGCTCTAACATCGAACGGCTGCCGCCGAATGAATTGGTGGTGATCAGACGGCAACCAGCACTCCGATAGGCTTGGTGCACCGTCTTGATGTCATCCGGCCGCTCGGCATTCCACCGCATGCCGCATTCCCCGGTCTGCATGCCGCGTTGGATGAGTTGGGTGCCCATCGCGCCATCGCAGGTGAGCGCGGAACATCGACAGGCTTCGGCAAGGGATGGCTTTTTCATGACAGCGGATGGGCGTGAACGACTGAGCAAAACCCAGTCCCGCCCCAGTGCCAAGCGAAAATCCGCAGCAAGCCGGCGTGCCCGGGAAAAAAACCCTGAAAAAATGCCAAGAAATCTTGGAGGTCTCGGGCTGTGAGCAACTCACCGGTAGCATCCAATGCGGCACTTGTTCCGGCATCTGCCCGTTGAGCATCCACATGGACTTTTCACCGCGCCAAGTCATGGCGCTGGTGCGTGCCGATTTCAAGAACGAGGTGCTCCGCAGCAAGACGGTCTGGCTCTGCGCCTCGTGCCACGCCTGCACCGTCGAATGCCCGCGCCTGATTCGCATCACGGACATCAATGGGTCAAGGACAGCAAGACATGACACCGCAGCGGCCATGCTTACTCACCAGTCCTTGGCTTGGACGCGGATTTTCATCCACCAATCGGCCCGCGCCAGAGGGCCGCTCCTGCTGCGCCTCGGCGCAGGCAACGGAGCGCCGGCTTCAGCCGGCGAGCCAAGGATGATGGGTGCCCCCGCTCGCATGCGCCAATGGCCTATTCGCTGCAGCCACGCTGGCCAGGCAAGCCCGCGCTCCATGCAGACTCGCCGGCTGAAGCCAGCGCTCCGCACCACCACTTCCAACCTTCAACTTCCAACATTCAATGATCAAGTAAGAGCAAGACATGACACCGCATTGGCACTGCTGCCACCCGAAAACCCATGCGCGGATGATTCACGAATTCGTCTGAAACGCCAGCAAGTGCCGACTCATTTTCCGCCGGGATCAGGAACTGTGGATTGACGGCGCGGTGCATCAAACCTTGAATCTGGGGGGCTGGGCACCGTGGGTAACCAGGCCCCACCTAACAGCCAGGTGAGCGCTACCAAAGTCCTGCTTGCCGCCGCCGCAGGGGCCGCGCCCGGGGCCGGTGCCTGGGCGGTGCTCGACGTGGGGATTGAACAAACCCCGGTGATGATCCATCATCATCCACTTTCCGTTTGACCTCGCGCCCCTCCCGGTGCATCAGTTCCGGTTGTGGAGCGTCCGCTGACAGCCCTGTTCATCGATTGCGATTCCTACTTCGCATCGGTCGAGCAACACCTGGATCCGGCGCTGCGTGGCCGGCCGGTGGGCGTGGCTCCGGTGATGGCGGAAACCTCGTGCTGCATAGCGGCCAGCTACGAGGCCAAGGCGTTTGGCGTGAAAACCGGCACCCGGATCAGCGATGCAAGGGTCAGGTGCCCCGGCATCGCCATCGTGGAGGCGAAACCGCCGGAATATCTCCGTTTCCATCACCGCGTCGTTGAGGCGGTCGAGGACTGCATCCACGTCGAGGCCGTCCTCAGCATCGATGAAATGTGGGCCTGGCTCCCGTACAACCTCCGCGATCCGGCTACCGTCGAAGCCATCGGCAAAAAGATCAAGGCAACCGTCGCCAGGGATGTGTCGCCGGTCATCAAGGTGAGCATTGGCGCGGGGCCGAACAAGTATCTGGCCAAGATCGCCAGCAAGATGCGCAAGCCGGACGGGCTCTTCATCATCGAGCATAGCCAACTGCCGGACATCCTGCATCCCCTCAAGCTCCGCGACCTCACGGGCGTCGGCCGCAGCATGGAAGCTCGCCTGCACTCCGCCGGCATCCGCACCGTCGAAGGCCTGTGCGACGCCACCAAGCCCGCGCTGCACAAGGCGTGGGGCGGCGTTCTCGGCGAGCGCCTGTGGCACCTGCTGCGCGGCGACGAAATCCCGGACCTCGTTAGCACCCGCAAATCCCTCGGTCACAGCCACGTCCTGCCGCCCGACAGCCGGACGCCCGACCGTGCCTGGCCGGTCCTCTGCAAGCTGCTGCACAAGGCGTGTGAGCGCCTGCGTGCCGAGCATCTGCTCACCGGCTCGCTCACCCTACAACTCGGCTTCGTCAGGGGCCCGTCATGGTCGGCGGACGCACCCACGGTGGAAACCGACGCCACCCTCATCCTCATGCACCTGCTGGAGCGGCTTTGGCACGACCGGCCCGAGCCCGGCAGTCTGATTCTCAAAGTGGGAGTGGTGCTCACGCGTCTCTGTGAGCAGGGCAACCACACGCCGCAGTTGTTTCAGGATGCCGGTGATGCCGGGGCGGACGCCACGGCTGGCACTGCGGCCGCCGCTGGCACCACCCTCGACCCCGAAAAACACCAGCGCCTCGATGTCGCCCTCGACAAGCTGCGTGCCCGTTACGGCCGCAAGGTGATTTATTATGGCAGCGTGCAGGAGAGCCGTGACGCCGCCCCCATGCGCATCAGCTTCACCCATATCCCGGATGCGGGGCTGGAGGGGGATTGAGGTTCAGATCCACACCCGTGACATTTTCCACCACTTCCACCGGCCTGGCGGTCATAGCCGCCTGAGGCGCGAGGAAGGCGGTGGGATTTTGCGTGTTCCAAACTTCCCGAACAATTCCCGAACAATTCCCGAAAACTTCCTTGGCATAGTGGATTGGATGGCTATTCTCGACGCCAAGGACCGTTCATGACGGTGGTCAGGTTGGCGGACTTCACCCCCCGCCTGGCGGCCTCATGTCATCTGGCAGATCCTTGAAAACGAATTATCGATGCAAACTCAATCACCCCCAAGGTAATCACCTGGCAAAAGAAATGAACACCAAGGCGTTGTTAGGATGGGTCCTGTCCTTGCTGGCGGGCAATGTTTCGGGACAAACCAAGCCCAACGTCCTGTTTATCATGACGGACCAACAGTCGCACGGCATGATGAGCTGCGCTGGCAACCCATGGCTGAGCACACCCAATATGGATAAGATTGCCAGCAGGGGCTATCGCTTTGAGCGGAACTACTGTGCCAATCCGGTATGCATGCCTTCAAGATTCTCATTGATGACCGGGCACTATGCCTCGGAGGTGGGGGTCAAGGAGAATACCCAGGCCTATGACGCCGCCAAGGTGCGGCAGATCATTTCCAGGGATGCCTTGGGTAACCTCTTCCGCAAAGCCGGTTACGAAACCCTGTACTCTGGCAAAACCCACCTTTATGGCACCAGGGATGTGTCGGAATACGGTTTCAAAATCAACACCACGGATCCTTATGATGGCCCGGCGATTTATGCGGAACAGGCACTGGCGGAAATCGGGAGGTCACCACAAGCCCGGCCGTTTCTGATGTTCCTTTCCTTCCTGAACCCCCACGACATTTGCTACAAGGCCGGGGCGGACCAGCGCTTTCCCGATGATTTGTCGGCGGCCAATGCCCGCGAAACCAAACGCTTGCTGGCGCTCCGGAAAAGTCTGAGCGCGGCAGAATACCGCCAGCAGGTCCCGCCCCGGGCCGCCAATCCCGCCCCGCTCAATGACGAAGTGCCGGCGATGGTGGCGATGGGGGTCGGTTCACGGGGCTGGGATGAGACCCAATGGGACCTGTACAACTGGATGTACCACCGCTTGACCGAAAGTGTGGATACCCAGGTTGGCCGGGTACTGACGGCATTGAAAAACGCCGGACTGGAGGGCAACACCATTATCGTTTTCACCTCGGACCATGGGGACATGAATGGCGCGCACGGATTGATTCTAAAGAATGTGATGTTCGAGGAATGCCAGCGGGTGCCGTTCATCTTTGCCGGCAAGGGGATCAAGGCCAACTTTGTCGATCACACCACCCTGACATGCAACGGTCTGGACTTCCTGCCGACCATCTGCGATCTGGTGGGCATAGCAAGTCCCACCGGGATTCCCGGTGTTTCACTCAAGCCATACCTGACGGACACCGGGGCCAGACCCGTTCGCCAGCACCTCATCACCGAAGACCACAACTCCTATCAGATCCATGACGGCCGGCATAAATATACCATCTTTGAATTGCCGGGATACCCTGAAACCCTGACTGATTTGGAAGCGAATCCCGGGGAAACCATCAATTTCGCCCGCAATGCCTCCTACGCCAAAATCAAGGGAACCCTGAAAATGGCGTTGCTGGAGAATCTGACGGCACGAGGTCTAACTCCGCTGCCGCAGGATCGAACGATCGACAACATCCGAGCGAAGGAAAACAAGAAGACCAACAAGAAGGGCCAATCGAAGGCCAAAGCCACGATTGGTGAGTGACCCGTTTTTTTTCGAGTTCCTGTGCCTGGATATGGGGTCCGGCCCTAACCGGAACAGACGCCGATACCTATTACTGACCCCACACTCTTATGAAGAAATTCTCTCCCCGGCCTGAAGCCAATGGCAGTGCCGATTCGAGGTCACGCTCGACGATCAACCTCCTGGGGATTATGGCCCTGGCGTTGGTAGGCTCCACGTCGCTGCTGCGCGGCGATTCCGGACCGGAGCAACCGGATGCGTCCTTGCGCTGGGGCGGCAGTTCCAGCCCCAACATGGCCTCCACCGCCCGGAACCTGCCAGCCGATCCGGGCCACACGGTGCCGTTGTGGGAAATCAAGACCGGCACGCACCAGTATTCCATCCCGACCCTTGACCGGGGCCGCATCCTGATCGCTGCGAATGATGCCGGCATCAACCGGGCGGGCTTCGAATCCGCAGGCGGAGGCGTCGTGATGTGTGTCGAGCAGGCCACCGGCAAATTGATCTGGCAGTTGCCCATTCCGCGCTGCTTGGAGGGAATCAAGGCGCCCTATCACTTTGACCAGTGGAATTGCGGGGTCTGCTCTGGCCCCGTGGTGGACGGCAACCGGGTTTATGTGGTCGGCAACCGCGGCGAGATTCTGTGTCTGGATCTTGAAGGCCAGGCGAATGGCAATGACGGTCCGTTCCTGGACGAACTTGCATACATGGGCATCACCGGCATCCCGAACGCCAAACTGGACCCAAGCGATGGCGACATCCTGTGGAGTTATCATCTCATTCCGGAACTGGGGGTCATTCTGCACGACGTCTGCGGCAGCACCATTCTGCTGGCCGGTGACCTCCTCTACGCCTGCACTTCCAACGGCATTGACGACCGCCACGACCGAACCCCCATGCCCGACGCGCCGAGTTTGATTGTGCTCGATAAGAATACCGGCCGACTGGTGGCCAAAGACGACGCGAAAATTGGCCGGCGCATGCTGCACTGCAACTGGTCCTCGCCCGTGGCTGGCCGCGTCAATGGCCGGACGCTGGTCTTCTTCGGCGGAGCCGACGGCTTCCTGTATGCGTTCGAGCCGCCGTCGCTTGGCTCGGGATCAGATGTTCAAATCCTCAAGCAGGTCTGGGCCTACGACTGCAATCCGCCCGATTTTCGGCTGCGCGATGGCCAGCCGGTGCCCTATTCCTCGGCTGGCAAACCCAGCCCGGATGGTCCCAGCGAAGTCATCGGCACCCCGGTATTCCACGCGGGGCGGATTTACGTCGCCATTGGCCAGAGTCCGGTTTATGGCGTTGGGCGCGGCTGTCTTTCCTGCGTGGATGCCGCGACCGGCAAGCAGGTGTGGGCGTCGGAACTCGTCGAACGAACGACGGCGACCGCAGCCATCGTGGATGGACTGCTCTATCTGCCCGACTACACCGGCAATCTGCATTGCTTTGATGCCGACACGGGCCAGCGGTATTGGGTGCATCCATTGGAGGACAAGACCTGGTGTGCCTCGGCCTTCGTGGCGGACGGAAAAGTCTATGCCGGAACGGAGACCGGCGTCCTGTGGGTCCTGCAGACAGGCAAGGAATTGCAGGTGCTTTCGCGCAGCCGGCTTAAGAGCATACCGATCACTCCCACCGCGGCTGACGGCGTGCTTTACCTGCCGCTACAAAACCGCCTCATGGCCCTGCCGGGCAAGCCGGCGGGGTGAAAGGCACCTGAGACAAGCCCGAGTGCGAGTGCGGCTCATTCCGAAGTCCAGATCCGGGGGCGGACCGGCGATGTTTTCGATAGGCTTGAAATCAGGGCGACTCCGCCGGATCACTTGGATCCACTGGCTCCGCCCGCGGCACCGTCGGTGCCCTCGGGGGTGGCTGCAGCGGTCGGGCCCGGGGCGGCGGCGCTTCGGTCGAGTTCTCTTCAACTGGCAAGGCCCGTTGCGGTTTCACCACGGCCGCCCGGGGGGGCGGGGGCTCTGCAGGTGCTGGCGGAACCGGCGCGGCCCGGGGCGCGGGTCGTTCCGGCTCGGGAGGTGGCGCGGTTTTCCGCATGCGGATTTCGACCCGGCGGTTGGGTGCCTGCTCCTTCATATTGCCGCCGGCCACCAAGGGCTCGAACTTTCCTTTCCCCCGGGTGATGATCTTGTCCCCATCCATCCGCATCGACTTGACCAGATAGGTGCGGACCGCGGCGGCCCGGCGGCGCGACAGATCGAGGTTGAATTCATCCCCCCCGACCAGATCCGTGTGCCCCTCGATCCAACAATAGAGGTTCGGATTGCGGTCGATGAGCAAGCCGAGTTTCATCAGGCCCAGCTTGGCACTTTCGCGCAGCTCCGCACTGTTGAAGTCAAAGAGCAAGTCGCTGGGCAACAGGGTCCTCTTGCTCACCAGCACGTTGGCGGGCAGGTCGATCAAGTCGTCCAGGGAGGCCACCCCATCCAGGGCACCCTCCTTCACCTTGCCTCTGGCACCCTTTTTCAGCAGATCATCGGCGAACTTGCTCAAGTCCACATCATCCGCCGGCACCGCTCCGGGATCCACCGTGACCTGGCCGGTGGCTGCGGGCGGCAGGCTTTCCTCCATCCGCCCCAGATCTGGCAGGTCCGCGTCGATTTCCAGCCGCGCGGCAAGCTTGGCAGCCACCGCTGCGGGTTCCCCCTTCATGGCCGGATTTGACATTTTCAACGCATACTCCGGCACCAGCACATCCGGCCTGATGTCAATGTCCTGGTCCTTCGGCAATTTGGCCAGCAAATCCACTTCCTCTAGCAAGGCTGACGCATCACTTGGCGGCATCACCACCACCTCCTCCGGCAGCGCCGTGGTCTCTTTCTCCATCGGGCGCACCTCCACCTGCTGCACGTTGATCGGTGCGGTCGAGACCTCCCGTGCCTCATAAATACTCAGCCCGATTTTGAAATGATCCAGCACCAGGAAAGCCACCGCATGCAACAGCAGCGACAGCAACATCGCCGCAGTCGCCCACCAGCCAAGATGCTCCGGGCCGGGCAACCGGTAGGTCCCCCCGTCTCGCGCATCGTCCCATGAATAGCCCTCGGCCACGGCGCAACTATACGCAGGAAAATCGGGCTGGCAATCACCCGGAATGCGATTATTCTCCTGGCAGCGGCGGCTTTGTCCGTCACCCCACCCCATCCGCCTATGCCTGCCAAGAAAATCGCCAGCCCAGCCAAACCTGCCACCGCGCCGGTGAAGAAGGTTGCGGCCAGGAAAACCACCGCCACCAAGGCTGCCGCCACCAAGCCGACTGCCGCCAGAAACTCTCCAGCCCGCGCAACACGCGAGGAAATCGCCCAGGCCGCTTATCTCAACTTCTGCGGCCGCCAGGCAATCGGTCTGCCAGGCGATCCACACAGCGACTGGATCGAGGCCGAACGCCGGCTCAGCGGCGACTGAGCGGGTGCCGCGCCCGGCGAATTTCGAGATTGTCGATATTCCGGCTTGGAGGATCGGCGCGGGATGTTCACCTTCCCCCTTGTGAACACCTGCTCCTCGCTTGGCATCGGCTTGGCCGGATTCGGAACCGTCGGTTCCGGGGTCTGGAACACCCTCGAACGCAATGGCGATCTCATCACCGATCGCACCGGTGGCGAGATCTCCCTGCATGTTGCCAGAATCCTCGTCCGCGATCCGGCCAAGACCCGCGCCATCACCAGCGAGGTTCCTGCCGGCATTTTCACCACCGAGTGGCGTGCGCTCGTCGCCGATCCCGCCGTGGCCATTGTCGTCGAACTGATCGGCGGCACCACCGATGCCTTTGACCTCGTCGCCGCCGCCCTGCGGGCGAAAAAGCCCGTGGTCACCGGTAACAAAACCCTGCTTGCCGAGCGGGGGGGGGAACTCTTTGCCCTATCCAAGGAGCACCGCACGCCCATCCATTTCGAGGCGGCGGTCGCCGGTGGCATCCCCATCATCCGCACCGTCCAGGACTCGTTCATCGGCAATCGCATCCACTCGTTTTCCGGCATCATCAACGGCACTTCCAACTTCATCCTCGGCCGCATGACCGAGGCCGGCCTGACCTTTGAAGCCGCCCTCGCGGAGGCCCAGTCGCTCGGTTATGCCGAGGCCGATCCCACCCTTGACGTCAATGGCTGGGATGCGGCCCACAAGGCGATTCTCCTTGCCACCCTGGCCTATGGCTTTCCGATTGATCCGGCCGCCATCCACGTTTCCGGCATCCAACAAGTCCGTCAGGCGGACATTGCCTTTGCCAACAACCTGGGTTACGTGATCAAACTGCTCGCCGTCATTCGCGAGCATCCCGACCGCGCCGTCGAGATCCGCATTCAACCGTCCTTCATCGCGAAGTCCCACATTCTCGCCTCGGTTCACGGTGTGTTCAATGCCGTTGCCGTCCACGGCGATGCGATTGGCGAAGCGTTGTTTTTCGGGCGCGGGGCCGGCCAGGACCCCACCGCCTCGTCCGTCGTCGCGGATCTGGTCGAGGCGGCCCGCTCGCTCCGCCAGGTGGACGGCCACCGCGGCTTCCTGCCCTATTGCGAGTCCGGCAAGTTCCTGCCCGTTGGCGACACCTCCACCGCCTACTACGTCCGCTTCGATGTCACCGACCGCCCCGGGGTCATTGCGGAAATCGCCCGGGTCCTGGCGGACCACCGCATCGGCATTTCCGGCACCCATTCGCCCGTCAATCCGTCCAATCCGGATGCCGAATTCGTGGATATGATTTTCCTCCTCCACACCTGTCCTTTCGGCAAACTTCAATGCGCCCTCGCCCAAATTGAAACCCTCGATTGCGTCAACAGCACCCCCGTCGTCTTCCGCATCGAAGCCCTGGCCTGACCAGTAGCGCGGAAATTCCTGTCCGCAAGGTAAGGGGGGCGGACCTTGCGGTCCGCCAGACCCATGGAGCGAGCAAGAGGAGCCGCTTGGCGGCCGAACTTGCGCCTTGCATGGGCAAGGCGGACCAGAATGTCCGCCCTCCGTGAGGCAATGCCGCCGGGGAAGGCATTTTCAGTTTGCGTTTCCCCGGAGCGACGCTAGGCTCATCGCGATGAAAATGAAATTCCTACTGGGTGTGCCGGTGGCCATGTTGTTTGCCTCGTGCGCGCAAGACACCATGACCGGTGATGTTTATCAGCAGCGTGATACCCGTCAGGCACAAGCCGTCAACGCGGGTCGCATCACTTCGATCCGACCGGTCAAGATCGAAGGCAATCACACCGCTGGCACCGTGATCGGCGGGGTGGCCGGTGGACTCCTCGGCAGCAACATCGGCCACGGCAGATCCGCCAACACCGCAGGTGCCGTCGGCGGCGCCCTGGTGGGTGGCGCAGTCGGTTCCCACGCCCAACAAGCCATGGGCTCCCGCAATGGCCTCGACATCACGGTGCGCCTCGACAAGGGCGACTCCGTCTCGGTGGTCCAACAAGTCAACCCCCGCGAGGACTTCCGTGTGGGTGACCGCGTGCGCGTCCTCTCCAGCAACGACAGCACCCGTGTGAGCCACTGAAGCGGCTGCCGCCGGACTCACATACTAGAAAGAGCCTTCACCCGCCGGGGTGAAGGCTTCTCGTCGCGCCGTTTCCCGTCGGCACGCGTCCGCGTTGACAACCTCAGAACACCACTTCAGTGCCGAGCACGCCCAGCGTCACCGCGCCGGCATGCCGTGCGGCGAGTGCCTCGCGGAGGATTACCGCGCGGGCGGTCTCGCCGTGGACCAGCCAGACCTGTTGTTTCGGGCCGGTGGTGCGGTCGAAGTAATCCAACAACTCGGAATGATCGGCGTGACCGGAGAAGGAATCCACGGCTTCGATCTTCGCCCGCACCTGGAAGCGGCCGCCGAGGATGGGCACTTCCTTTTCGCCATCGATGATGCGGCGGCCCAACGTGTTATCCGCGCAATACCCGACAAAGAGGATCGTGGTGCGGGGGTTGCCGATGTTGTTCTTGAGATGATGGAGGATGCGCCCGGCCTCACACATGCCGGAGGCTGAGATGATGATCACCACGCCCCCGAGGTCATTGAGCGCCATGGACCCGCGCACGGAGCGCACCAAGGTCAGGCTTTCAAAGCCGAAGGGGTTTTGTTTCTCAAACAAAGCTTCGTAAACCTCGGCGTTGAACGCCTCGGGATGCAGCCGGTAAATCTCCGTGGCGCTCACCGCCAGCGGGCTGTCAACATAAACCGGGATGTCGGGAATCTTCCCGTCCTTGAACAGTTCGTTCAAGACATACAACAACTGCTGGGTGCGCTCCACGGCAAAGGCCGGAATGAGAATCTTGCCGCCGCGTTTCACCGCCTGCCGGATGACTTCCGCAAAGTACTCGCCCACCCCCGGCGCAGCCTCGTGCTCGCGTCCGCCGTAGGTGCTTTCCATCAGCAGGAAATCCACGTCCCTGACCGGCACCGGATCGCGCAACACCTCGTTGTGGCCGCGCCCCACATCGCCGGAAAACAAGAAGCGCTTGGTCTTGCCATCAGCGTGATCGTTCACCTCCAACAACACCTGCGCGCTGCCCAGAATGTGGCCCGCATCAATGAAGGTGAGCGCCACCCCGTCCGCCACGAAGATCGGCCGGTCATAGCCGACGGTGACAAACTGGCGGAGACACCGCTCGGCATCCCTCTCGCTGTAGATCGGCTCGACCGGTTCCAGGCCGTCGCGCTTGCGGTGCTTGTTGAGCCATTCGATGTCGCCGGTCTGGATGCGGGCGGAATCCGCGAGCATGATCTGGCAAAGATCGCGGGTGGCATCCGTCGCATAGATGTTGCCGCGGAAGCCCTTCTTGGTCAGGTTGGGCAGATTGCCGCTGTGATCAATGTGGGCGTGGGACAGGATCACCAGGTCCACCGCCGCCGGCTCGTAGTATGGAAAACAACAATTGATCCCGTAGGCCTCCTTGCGACTGCCCTGATAGAGACCGCAATCCAACAGGATGCGCTGGCCATTGACCTCAAGCAAATGTTGGGACCCGGTGGTGGTGCCGGCGGCACCGCAGAATTTCAGTTTCACAAGTTGATAAGTTAGAGATTAGAGACAGAGCCGCCGGAAGAGGATGTCGAGGGGAAGTTGCATGCCGATGTAGAAATCACCGAAGTCGGCGTAGCGGGCGGAAACTTCATCGAAGCGCATTTCATAGACGATGGCTTTGACGTCGCTGGGGTCTTTGGCCAGGAGGGTGACGCCCCACTCGTATTCATCGAGGCCGGTGGCGCCGGTGATGAGCTGGAGGATGCGGCCGGCATAGGTGCGGCCGATGCGGGCATGGCCGGCCATCAGGTGGCGGCGGGTCGCGAAGTCGAGCGCATACCAGTTGTCATTGCCACTGCGGCGTTTTGACATGGGATAGAAACAGATGACTGGCCAGTCCGGCAGCACCGGATAGAGGCGGAACTTGCGGTAATGCGCCATGCGGACCTCGAATTCCTTGAGGGCGGCCTCGACTTCCGGGGTGCCCGCGCTGAGGCCGTTCTCGCCGATGAGGGTTTCGGCAAGGTATTGCTCGCGGGTGGGGGTGTATTCGGAACTCTCGGTGAGGGAGAGGAAGGAATACACCGGGCTGAGGATTTCCGCCCCGAGAGAGAGGGTGAGTTGTTTTTCATAGGCGTTGGCGACATGCAGATCCGGGGTGAGGAGGATGCAGCCAAGATCCGCCTTGGGGGTGGCGACGGAGAAGATCAGGAGGTGGGTGTCCGGGGTGGCACGGATTTCCTGCACCAGTTCGGTAAGGTGGGTCTTGGCCTGCCGTTTCTCCTCATCGCTGAACAACGACCATTGGGTGTGATCGATTTGATAGAAGAGGTGGATGACGTGCCAGCCTTCGCGCGGCGCAAGCGGGGTGATGGTGGGTTCAGACATGGAGTGGATGATGGGTGGGGAGAGTCATTGTTTCCGGGTGGAAACCGGGACTTCCAAGAGTTTCTTGAAGTTGAGCCCTTGCGAGGTTGCCGCTGGGGCTTCAAAGATGCGGACGGTCCAGGCTTTGGTCTGGCCAGTGCTGTAGGCAGCGTGCATGCTGATGTCGTCAAAGCCGTCGGTGGCGGGAAGCTCCAAGGTGGTTTCCCCGGTGACCTGACAAGTGATCGGATCGCCGACAGCGCGGCCGTTGTCGTTGTAAACCTGGACGCGAATCGCGCCCGGTCCGCCACGCAAACTGAGTTCGGTGACAGGAATGAGCACGACGCCGCGGCGGACGGCTTCTTTCTTGATAGGTTCGCGCCAGTAAGTTGTCACCTTGGTGACGGTGACGTGGTTGCCTTGGACTGGGAAAACGATTTTCCGGGCCTGCCCGGATTGGCTGAGCAGACGGCTGATGGAATTATGATAGACCCAGCAGCCCCCCCCTAGCAGAATCAAGGCGAACAAGATCAGGCCGATGGAATCCAGCTTGGAGAGATGGAGTTTTGGCCGCAGCGAGATTGGCTTGGCATCGGGTTTGATGGCGGGGGAGAACTCGTCTTGATCGGGATCGTCGGTCAGTGCCGGTGCCAGCGGGGGTGCCGGCCTCACCGCTGGCGTCAACGGTTGCTGCGGGACCAGGGCGACCTCCCTTGCGGGTGGTGAAACGGGCAGGACTTGGGGGGCGGGGGCCAGGACGCCATCAAGAGTTTCATCGGCAAGGTCCCAATGCTCGAGGTTGTCGAAGGTGTCTTCCATCTGGTTCGCGCTTTCCGGCGGTGCGTAGCGGAGGACTTCGACAGGCGCGTCCGGGGCCTCCGGATCCTCCCGGGCCGGGGATTTCTGTGGCCCTCTGGAGGGTTGGTGGCGATGCACATTCGCGCCTCGGTCGATTTTCTGGCGCGGCATGACCGGGACATCGAAGATTGGAAGGTGATGGCTGTCTTTGGGGGCAATTGGCTGCAGGGGGGGGGTTCCGGCACCGGGCGGCGGGGTGTCGGGGGATTTTGCCACGGCGCGTGCAGGGTGAGACTTGGCGGCCTCCGCCTGCGTGGCAGGGAGCACATCGAGATCCCAAAAATCCTGCTCCGAGGTATTCTTGACGAAGATATCCAAGCTCGGGCGGTGCCGTGGGGGGACAGACGGTCCTTCGGGGAGTGGGGGCGACGGGTTCATGACGTTGGCTTCAGCTTGTTTAGCGGCGCAGCGGCGGTTTGACCAGTCCGAAAGATGGATTCGACCGGCAGGCGCGGAAAATTTCTGTGAAAATCCTTGCAAGTTTCCCCAAAGGTCTGCAAGCAGGGGGCGCAACTCCCTTCAACCAACATGGCAGACAAAGAAGATAAGAATAGTTCCAACATCGCTGGAGAGTTTTATGTGGACAGTCAATGCATTGATTGCGACCTGTGCCGCGAGACCGCTCCTGACAATTTCAGCCGCGCCGAGGACGAGGGATATTCCTTCGTGTTCAAACAACCGTCGAGCGACGAAGAGATCGCCCAGTGCCGCGAGGCGATGGAAGGTTGTCCGGTCGAGGCGATTGGTGACGACGGCGAAGCTTGAGCGCTACCCGCGCGATGAGCAAGCATGCCGACCTGCGCAGATTCCGTGAGGAAATTCTGCACGAGTGGCGTGGCTGTGCCGAGGCTGATGATCTCAACGCCGGGCTTCATCAAGCCGGTGAGTTCGTGGCTGCGATCATGCGTGGTTTGCGTGCGGCTGGTGCGGTTGATGGTCTGGATGAGGAGGAACTGCGGGTTGCCTGGAAGGAACTCGCCGGGGAATTCATCGCCCGCCATGCCGAACCGGTTTCCGTGCGGGGTGGGCATCTGGTGTTGCGCGTCACCCAACCGGCAATGCGGTTTCAGCTCGAGCAGATGAAGCCAATGCTGCTCGAGCGCATCCGCAAGCAGCTTGGCGAGGAGCGCATCCGCTCGGTCAAATTCACTCTCGGCTAAGCCCCATCTCCCCCCTGCAATGTTGCGGAATTTCATTTTTGACTGGTCTGGCACCTTGGTGGATGACCTCGGTCCGGTGCTCGAGGCGACCAATGCGGTGTTGGAGAAATACGGCATCGCGGCGCTTGACCGGGAGGCCTTTCGGCGACGGTTTCGCCTGCCCTACCGGGAGTTTTATGCGGAAGTGCTGCCCGCAGTTCGGCTTGAGGAACTGGAGGGTCATTTCCGACAGGCCTTTGCGCGTGCCGCGACGCCCGTCACGGTGCTGCCTCACGCTCGGGAAAAGCTGGAATGGTGCAGTGCTTTGGGGCTGCGTGCGTTCGTGCTTACCGCCATGGATACGGCGGCCTTTGAGCTGCAATTGGAGGACTTCGGTTGGCGCCATCACTTTGAGGCGACTTATTCCGGGGTGCTCGACAAACGGGAGATGATTCATCGGATACTGGCAACCCACGGGCTGGTTTCCGCCGAGACGGCCTTGGTGGGAGACATGGCTCACGATGTGGAAACCGCCCGCCATGGTGGCATTTTCTCAATCGCGGTGCTTACGGGCTACAATCACGCGGAGGTGCTGGCGGCGGCCCAGCCGGATCTGACCGTTCCGGACCTCGGCACGCTCCGGGAGTTGTTAGACAAGTGGCGCGGCGTCTCGTGCGCGAGCGATCCGGCAGGCATCCCCTCATGAACCCGCCGGATACCATTGAAATCCGCCGCCTCCGGGTGCTCACTCACATCGGGGTGTCGGCGGCGGAACGCGAGCCGCCGCAGGCCTTGTTCATCACGGTGCGCATGGTGCCCAGCCAGGGCTTTGAGGGACTGGCGGATGAGCTTGCCCGCACGGTGGATTATGCGGCGGTGGTGCAGGAGATCGAAGTCTTGGCCGGCCTCCGCTGCCGCCGTTTGTTGGAGACGCTGGCGCTTGAAATCGCCGCAGCCCTGTTGGCTGGCCACCCGTTGGGGCGAGTGGCCGTTACGATTGAAAAACACATCCTTCCCAACACCGAGTGCGTGGCGGTCCATCTCGAGCGCGAGCGCTGATGGCCAGCGGAGCGTGGCGGCGGTTTTCATGAGGGTTTGCCAAATTCCCGCTTTACTTTCACCGGCAACCGGTGTCTGCTCGCCGGGATGTTGAGACGTGGTGTGCTATTTGTTTGGCCGTGGCTGCTCCTGGCGCATGCTGCCCAGGACGTGCCGGTGCTGCCCGATGGCAGGGACGCGCCGGAGGTCGATCTGATCACTCCGGTGCCGCTGCCCGACCTGCCGCCCGGTTCGCCCAATCTGCTGCAGCCGACGATGCCCAAGGAGTTGAAAATCGACAACCAGGGCACCGTCGAGGGCTCCATCGATACCGGAGTCCGCTTGGGAGGACCGGTCAAAATCGTGGGCGATAACGGGCTGGAGGTTTTCTCCGACACCGCCGTGGTGGACCTGAAGGAAAAGTCCGTGACTCTGGAAGGCCGGGTGAGCGTCTATCAGGGAAACACCCTCCAGCGGGGGCGGCGGGCGGTTTATTTTTATGAGAAGAAATTCCTCGACAGCCGGGATCTGACCATCTCGATGGATCCCATCATCATGGAAGCCGGCAAGTTCACGGCGGAAAAGCTGGGCGGCAGGCAGGTATTCATCGGCGAAGATGCCGGGATCACGACGGATGACGTGGCGGCGCCGAATTTCTGGGTACGGGCGTCCCAAACCAGGGTTTATCCGGGCGACAAGATCGTCTTCAAGAACCTCCGCTTGTATGCTGGAGAGGTCCCGGTGTTCTGGTTGCCCTACTTGAGCCAACCCATGGATGCGGAACTGGGTTATCATCTGGTTCCCGGCGCCCGCTCCAGCTGGGGCACCTATTTGCTCAACACCTACGGCATCATGCTGGGCGGCAAGCTCAATCCGCAAACCGGTGAGAAGGAAGATGCCTGGTTGCTTTCAAAGTGGCGCTTGGACCTGCGCAGCAGCCGCGGTGTCGGCACCGGCGTGGATCTGGTTGATACCCGGCTGGAGGACCGGAAGAACCTCAGCGGCCTGAGTTTATACTACCTGAACGACCTCAATCCGGACACCCGAAACTCGGGCGTGCCGCGCGGATTCGTCAGCGACAACCGCTACCGCGTCGAGTTGAAACACCGCCAGACCATGGATTTGCCCGATCAGGCAACTTGGCACCTGGACTCGAATCTAACCTTGCTGAGCGACTCCTACTACCTGGAGGACTTCGAGCCTCAGCGCTTGCGCAGCGATCCCCAGCCTGACAACACGCTGGGCCTGTTCCGCCGGGATGAAACCTCGCTGGTATCGCTTTTCACCAGGTTGCAGATCAATGGGTTTGATCGCACGGCCACCCGCCTGCCCGAACTGGTGTTTGACCAGGCCAAGGCCCCTTGGTTCGGCCTGCCGGTGCTGCATGAGGGCTCCACCTCGCTCGGCGTGCTGGGCGTCCAGACTGGGGATGCCACCCGCACGAGCATCATTGACCCGTTGCTGGCACTGCCGCTTGGAGATCCGCACGAAGCGGACTTGCTCAGCCAATTGCCGGGCTACGAGCAACAGCTTGCCCAGCTCATCCGCAGCCTGCCGCCCGGAGATTCCCGGATTCCGGCACTCCGGGCTCAATTGCTGGACTCGGGATTCACCCGCTTCCATACCTATCATCAGTTCTCGCTGCCGATGATGTTAGGCGGGGGGTTCAGCCTGACCCCGCAAGCGGGCCTCGGCTACACCCGCTACATGGCAGTGGATGGCCCGGCCACCACGACCGACCGCACTCACTTGTACGCCGGAATGGAGGCGGCGGTGAAGTTTTCCAAAGATCTGGGTGATTTCCAGAACCACCGCTGGGGCTTGGACGGTCTGCTTCACATCGTGCAGCCTTATGCCAACTGGTCGGTGTTGTCCACGGACGAGCTTGAGCCGGCCTTTCCCCGCGTGGATCGGCTCACATTTTCCACCCGTCCGCAGACGCTCTCGCCGGAGCGTTACACGGCCACGGATGATTTGAAGAACTGGAACATCCTGCGCCTGGGCACCCGCAACCGATTGCTGACAAAACGTGACGGGCAGGCGCATGAATGGCTTTACCTCAACACCTACATGGATGCCTTCGTGGAGGATCCGGAGCTGAAACGGAGCTTTTCCAATCTCTACAACGACTTTCGGTTTCAACCGGTGCCGTGGCTGACGCTCGGCGTGGAAACCCAGTTTCCGATTGTGGAGCGCGGCTCCGGCTTCAACGAGTTTGCGACCTATCTGCGCTATTTGCCGACGCCCGACACGGAGTTCACCTTGGGCTATCGGTGGTTGGCCAGTCATCCGGTCTTGCAGGATTCAAACCGCGTCGATTTGCGGGCATACACCCGCATCAATGAAAACTGGGGCGTGGGCATGCAGCAAGTGTGGGAACTCGATGACGGAACCCTGGAAGTCCAGCAATACACCCTGCACCGGGATCTTGGAAACTGGGTCGCCGGGGTCGGCCTGACCCGCCGGGACAACCGCTACCAGCAGGAATACGGCGTCATTTTCAGCCTCACCTTGAAGGATTTCCCGGCGGTATCGCTGCCGTTCCAGCTCGATGCAAAATGACAGAGCCGCCGCGCCAGCCACCGCTGCCGGGTCAAAACACCTCTTTCTTGGGTTCCGGAACGCCGAGAATCTTGAACACGTCCTGCCGCAAGCGGCTCATGACCTCATCCATCGTCTTATATTCCTTGACCTTGCATGTCATGCCAACATTGATGGACGGGAGCTTGCCCTTCGGAGTCTCAGCTTCTCCAAGCTCCACAAACAGACGCTTGCCAAGGTCGTTGCCGGCGGCTTCGTCCGTGGCCAACTTCAAACGCTTGGCAAGCCCCACATCCTTGCTCACCTGAACCAGCAAGGCAGGCTCGCTGAGCTTGGTCTTGAGCATTTTCACCATTTCCTGCCGCCGCTCCGCCGACAAGTCCAAGTTGATCGGCAAAGGCAGCCAAATCCGCGTGGACCGATTCTGCTGGTATGTGCGATACGCAAACCAACTCCCACCCGCCATCAGCATCAGCACCAATAAAATCCCCGCTGCGACAATCAATCGTTGCATGGCGGCATTTTATGCCTCATTGCCGCCCCCTCCAAGCCTTATTTCATGGAATATCCAATTTCTTCCGCCACCGTTGAAACCTTGCCCAACGGCCTCACCCTGATTCTCGATCCCGATCCGAGCGCGCCGGTGGTCAGCGTGCAACTTTGGGTGGCCACTGGCAGCATGCACGAGGACGGCCACTTCGGGGCCGGACTTTCGCATTTTCTTGAGCACCTGGTTTTCAAAGGCACCCGCGATTTCGATGCGGCCACGCTCGCGGATACGGTGCAGGCTGCCGGCGGCCACTGGAACGCCTACACGACCTTTGACCGCACGGTTTACTATATCGACGGGCCGGCGGATTCGCTGGCGGTTTTTCTCAAAGCCCTCACCGGGCTGGTGTTTTTCCCGAACCTGCCGGAAGCGGAGTTTGAGATGGAAAAAGAGGTCATCCGCCGGGAAATCGACATGGGGCTGGATGACCCGGACCACGCCGCCACCCGCCTCCTCTTTGCCACCGCCTTTGTGCTCGATCCACGCCGCCACCCGGTCATCGGCCAGCGCCAACTCTTCGATACCGTCCGCTACCAAGACCTCACCGAGTACCATCGGCAGCGCTACACACCGGAGCATTGTTTGGCGGTGATTTCAGGGGATTTCGATCCTGCCGCAGCCCGCACCTGGGTCACCGAGCTGAGCGCCGACAGCGTGGCCACCTGTGGCCGCGAGCCGCTCATGGCCAGCGACCCGCCCCAACTCGGACCGCGCCGTGCCCGCGAAACCTTCCCGATCCCCGCCAGCCGGATTTCCCTGGCATGGAAAATCCCGGCCATGAGCCACCCGGACGCGCCTGCCTTCGAGGTGCTGGCCGCTATGTTAGGTCGCGGGCGTTCTTCCCTGCTGCAGCGCCGTTTGCGCGAGGAACGGGAACTCGCCCTTGAAATCTCAGCCATGGCCTGGACCCTCCCCGGCCGCGAGGGCCTCTTCGCGGTCTCCGCTGATGCCGACCCAGCCAAGCGCGATGCCCTCATCGAAGCCATCTTCGCGGAACTCGCCACCTTGCCCGGCATCCCGCTCGACGACGCTCTCGCCAAGGCCAAACGCCAGCTCGCCGCCAGCCAGTTCAGCACTCTGACCAGCGCCTCCGGACGAGCCTCCGATCTCGCCTCCAACTGGCACGAAGCCCGCGACCTCGACTTCACCCGCCGCCACCTCGCCGCCATCCAAGCCGTCACCGCCGCCACCATCCGCCGCGCTGCCGCCACGCTCACTGACGAACGACTCACCCTCACGATTCTCGACCCGCTCGACGCCCCTGCGCCGGCCCGCATCGTGAAAACCGCCCGCCGCCGTGAGGAAATCGAGGTTCACACCCTGTCCAACGGCCTCACCCTCGCGCTCATTCCGGACCACCGGGTTCCGCTCGTCCACCTGCATGCCGCCGTGCGGGCCGGGCTGCTCTCGGAAACGCCCGCCAGCAACGGCCTCAACCAACTTCTCGCCGCCACCCTCAGCAAAGGCACCGCCACCCGCAGCGCGCAGGAACTCGCCGTCACCTTGGAGTCCCTCGGTGCTTCCATCGGTGCCATCACCGGCAACAATGCCCTCCTCGTCCATGCCGGCGGCCTCGCCCCGGATTTTTCCACCATCGCCGCAGTCTTTGCCGAGGTCCTCCACTCTCCCGCGCTGCCGGGTGATGCCATGGGTCGGGAAAAAGCCAGCCAGCTCGCGATGCTCGAAGAAGCCCTGCAAGATCCGCTGCATACCGGCTTCCGCACCCTCCGCCACGCCATCTTCGGCGGCACCGGCTATGGCTTGGACCCGCTCGGCAGAATTGCCAGCCTGACCGAACTCGAACGTGCCGCCCTGGTCGCCCATCACACCCGCCACTTCTCCGCCGCCAATCTCACCATCGCGATCGCCGGCGATTTCGCTCCCGCCGCCGCCCTCGCGGTTCTAACGGAAAATTTCGCCGCGTTGCCTGCGGGTCAGGCGTGGGTGGCCCCCGCCAGCGTGCTCTGCCCCGGCGGCGAGCACTGCGCCCGCCTGCCGAAAAAGCAAGCCGTCCTGACCATCGGATTCCCCGGGGCCACCGTCAGCGGCGCCGACCGCTACGCCCTGGCCATGATTCAGGAATACGCGTCCGACATGGCGGGTCCCCTGTTTCAGCACCTCCGGGAGGATCGCGGCCTGGCCTATCAAGTCGGCGCCAGCCAGTTCCTCGGCTTCGATGCCGGGCTGTTCACGTTCTATCTTGCCACTTCCCCCGAGCAGGTCGCGCTGGCCCGCCGCGAACTCCTCGCCGAGATCGCAACCATCGCCGCCGCCGGCATTCCCGCCGCCGTCTTTGATCGCGTCCGCGCCACCGTGCTCAGCGGCCTCGCCATTCAGCAGCAATCCCCGTCCGCCATCGCCCAACAGGTGGCCCTGGACCTCCTCTTCGGCCTCCCCGCCGATGCCCACCGCCACCTGCCGGAAACCTACCGGGCCCTCACCCCATCGGCTGTTAGGGAAACCGCCGCCCGCATCCTCACCCAGCCCGCCACCCTCGCCATCATCCTGCCGGAAGCCGAAGCAATCAGCAATGAGGTGCCAGTGGCAGGCTGCCTGAAGCGCGGCTTGACCACCATTCGGAAGCAATGCCCGTGAAATCCGTGGTGCAAAATCTTGCCGCAGGAGCCACCCTCCGGGGCACCCGGGGTTGTGGGTGGCAGCAGTGACGCTCTCGGGTCATGCCTTGCTCTTGCCTGAGCATTGAACCGAGCACCTGGCACCATCACACCACCGCCCCGAACCACGCGCCCACCCCGGCCGTTAGAGCCATCGCCAGGGCACCCCAAAACGTCACGCGTGCGGCGGCAGGCACCACGGGCGAGCCCCCGGCGCGGGCCGCCAGGGATCCTAACAGAGCGAGAAAAAACAAGGAGCTGGCGGCCACCGACCACACCAGTGCGGAGGCAGGCACCAGCAGCACCAGCAGCAGCGGCATGAAGGCGCCGACTGCGAACGTGCAGGCCGAGGCCAAGGCCGCCTGCACCGGTCGCGCGGATAGGGTTTCGGAAATGCCCAACTCATCGCGGGCGTGAGCACCCAGGGCGTCCTTGGCCATCAATTGGCTGGCGACCTGCGCGGCCAAGGCGGCATCAAGTCCCCGCCCCACATAGATGGCGGCCAGTTCGGCGTGTTCGTGTTCGGGGTCGGTGGCCAATTCCTCACGTTCCCGCTCCAAGTCGGCGCGTTCGGTATCGGCTTGGGAACTGACGGAAACATACTCGCCTGCCGCCATCGACATCGCGCCCGCCACCAGGCCGGCCACACCGGCTACCAGCACGCCGCTGCGACCGGAATCGGCGGCTGCCACCCCCACGATCAAACTGGCGGTGGAAACGATGCCGTCGTTGGCACCAAGGACGGCGGCACGCAGCCAGCCGATGCGGTGGGTGCGGTGGTGTTCGGAGTGTTTCATGATGATGTTAGAGATTCTCGAGTCTTGCCAGAACTTCCTGGACCTCCCGGCCATTGTTCCTGATGAGTTCTATCAACTCAGCGGGCGTCCGGGTATCTTCCGTGGTTGTTATTTCACCCCGGCGCCGGTGGCGGTGAACACGCCGCCGGGAAGGCTCAGCACGCACCAGAGATCGCAGGTAAGACTGACCGACCAGTTGTTCGTAGAGTTGGGCCAGCTCGACCCCTGGCTCCTCGACGAGCATGACGCGGGGCTCGGTGATGACGATTTCGTTCGCCAGTAGTTCGGCGAAGCGCTGCAAGCCCTCCACATCCTGGATCACCTGCGACTCGGCTTTGAGCCGGTGCTCCAAGATCTTCTTCATGGCGTTGATCTGCTTCAAATCGCCGGCCTCCGCGCCGAAAAACCGGTCGATCCGCCGGTTGGTCGGAGCCAGCCGGGCTTGCAGGTAGTTCCGTTCGGGGCAGAAGAGCAGCACCCCGATGTTCGCCGCCTCCAGACGCATCCGGTCCGGGCAGTATTGGATCAAGCTGTAATGGCCAGTGGTGGGTGGGCTCATGGTGGATGGTGTCATGCAAGGGCGGCTTCAAACAGCCAGTCACGAGCCACCGCCCGGTCTCGCAGGATGCTGGCAATTGCCTTCTTATCCCGCTTCGTCTTGCCAGTGAAGTCGATCACGGCGTGTTCGGGAAAACGTTGGGGATCGGGCCGACAAGAGAGACCTTCCGCAGCACATTCGGCCACCGCAAGCGCCAGCACCCCGGCCGAACGCAGCCCGAGTTGTTGGGTGTAGTGAACCCACGCGGCTTCCGCGCCGATCAAGTCACCGTCGTAGGCTGATAGAAGGTCTTTGTCTTTCGGTGTGGGATGAAAGACCTGTGATGTCACCCGCCCCGCTTGAATGAAGGACGGGGTGACCTGACGGAGTAGCAGCGTGGAAGGAACCATGGCGGGCTAGGCAATGAATTCAGGCCGCGTGACAAAGCTGGCCAACAGTTCCCAGCCTTCGGTCTTGGAGAGATCCGCCTCGCCATCCTGCGAGATGCGGGTCGTCACATTCACGGCCAACAGTTCGGCATGGAGTTGTTCGAGTTCCACCTCGGCGGAGATTTCCCAGTCGCCCTGTCGCCACTCCATCTGGAGGCCGCCCTCCGGCGTGGGGTAAAGGTAGGGCAGCGGCAGGGCATCCGTGCTCGCACCATCCCAGGCCCGGGTGAAGGCGGCCAGTCCTTCCTTGGTCGGCGCTTTGCCGTCCCCATCGAGCCAGCCGTCCTTCAACTGGGCCAGTTCCTCGCAGCGGGCGACCACATCGTTGGGGTCCAACAGCTCGATATGTTGCGTCTCGGCCACTTTCACCGGTTGGTCATTGAGATCAAAATCCGCCAGTCCGCGAACCAGCGCCTTGCAACTCTGGAACTTGTCGCGTTGAAACTCGCGGAGCGCCTCGATCACCCGGTTGGCGAGTTCGCCGGGGTAACTGCCTGACAGTTTCGGCCCACTGATCAGTTTGATCGTGTAGGTATTCTTCTCCGCATTCACCTCCGTGATCCAGCCGCGCATGTCGGCGGCGGCCTGGTAACTCTTGGCTCCCGTTAGCACCAGCCTTTTCCGGGTGGCACGGTCATAGACCGCAGCCTGGTCCGACCCCGGGAGCGTCCATTCGATACGCTCTCCCTCGCGGAGGGAACTGCCGAAGCGGTTGAAGTAGCCGAGATACTCGCGGGGGAAATCCTCCGGCACCGCATGTCCCGTGTTCACCGCGATGATGGCCGCTTGCACCAGGGCCAGCGCGCGGGTGAAGTGATCCGCAAACGGCAGCATCGCCCCGGCGAAGTGGCGTTTCAGCACCGGGATGGTGCTGCCCGGCTCGATGGCGGTCAGGCGCAAGCTGAAATCGTCCGTGAAGCCCCGTGGCACCCGCTTCCGGTCCAAGTTCTCCCTCAAATAGAGATCCTTGGCGACTTCGACCACCAATTCCTCGAAGGCGGCCCAGTCCTTCAACACGTCCAGTGGCAGCGAGTGCTCTTCAAAGCGCCCGCCAATGAGTCTCGGTCTGAGGAAGTCCTGCTGCATGATCGAAATCGGATTATCGTTCGCCACGGCGCAATGTCAATCACCCAAACTCCCAACACGTGGTTATCATGCCGCGAACAACCTTTCCTTGATATTCACTAACAACACCGTCGGCTCGCCAAACAGTTCAAGGGCCAGGATGCTGCCGGCTTTGATCGCTTCGGGGGTGCTGAAGATATGCGGGGTTTCGAGTGCCTCGGTGCCGGCTTTGGCGAACTGGCTGGCGAGGGCTTTGACGGTGGCGGCGGTGGGCGGGGGCATGGAGTCGAGCCAGCTCTTGTGTTTGTAGGTGAAGGCAAAGGCGCGGTTGGAGCGGGTTTGGCGGACCAGGCCGTAGCCGACCTCACCGAGTACGTCGTAGAGGTCGCACTCGGCGGCCTCCTCGGCCATTTGCAGCGCCCGCGGCGAGAAGCCGCCGCGCACGATGCTGTCGATGAGATGGCGGCGCTCCGATGGCTGCACCCAGACGCGGCGGAAGTCGGCGAGGTTGCCCGCCTGGGCGATGAGCCGCTCGGCGACGCGTTCGCGGTATTGCTCCAGGGTGACGCGGGCGTGGCGACCGTCCACCGTGGCCGTTAGATAGCGGCCGGTGGGCTCGATGCGGATGGTGACGCCCTCGACGATGGCGGGCGGCTCGGCAGGCGGCGGGGTCGGTCCGGGGCGTGCTTTGCTGCCCTTGAACTTGGTGAGGAAATCCAACCCTAACAGCCTGGTGGCCTCGGTATAATCGAACACGCGGAACATGAGCTTGCCGCTATCGGGATCGAGCCGGGTGCCGCGGCCTAACATCTGCGCGAAGACGATGGGGCTGGCGATATACTGCATGAAGGCGATGTTTTGCAGGCACGGCACATCCACGCCGGTGCTGAGCAAATCGACGGTGCAGGCGATGAAGTGCGAGGAGGCGGAGCCGCGCAAGTCCGGCACATGATCCGCGCCACCGGACTTGGCCGTGCATTTGAAGGCGAAGTAAGCCTTGGGGTCCTGCCCGTGGGCGAGACACCAGTCTTGATAGAGATTGCCAAGCTGCTCGCTCATCGCTTCGGCATGACGGTCGCTGGCGCAGAAGAGGATCGTCTTTTGCTCGGGTGTGCCGCCGTGGGCGATGAGTTGATCCAACAGATGTTTTGAGAGTGCCAGTACCCGCTCCGGCAACAACAGGCGTTCATCCAACTCGCCGGGACCGTAAGTCTCCTTGAGGTTCGCGGCGGTGATGACGGCGCCGGTGGCGGCACTCCTGAGTTTCTTGTTGGCGAGTTCGCCGCGGGTGACCCGCCGCACGCGCTCGGTCTCGGTTTGCTGCTCGTGAAAGAGATCGAAGGTGAAGATCTCGGGCGGGGCGAGGTAGCCGTCCTCAATGCCTTGCGAGAGCGTGTATTCATACACCGCATCGCCGAAGTGCTTCACATTGTCGCGCCACTTCGCCTCATCCTGGCTGGCGGCACTGGCTTTTCCGCCGATGATCAACTGCCGCGGCGTGGCGGTGAGGCCGATCTGCACGGCAGCGGGATTGCTTTCCAGGATGAACTTCCAATCGCCCCACGCCGAGCGGTGGCATTCGTCAATGACGATGTGGGAGAAATGGTTCTTCTCGAGGTAGTGCTTGAAGAAAAAGTTTCGCGCCTCCTTGCCATGGTCGCTGTCCAAAGTCTGATAGGTGGCGATGTGGATGCGGGCGTTACGGGCGTGGTTTTTGCCATCCTCGGTTTGATAGACCTCCGCCACATCGGAGCCGAAGAGATTCTTGAACGCGCCCAGCGCCTGGTTGCGCAGTTCATCGCGGTCGCAGACGAACAAGGCTTTCCGCAGCAGGCCGGCATCGGAGATGCGTTTCAAGAGGTTCACCGCGATGAAGGTCTTGCCCGCGCCCGTGGCCAGCGCGAGCAGCACCCGCAGCAAGCCGGTGGCCAGCGCCTCAAACACAGCCCGGATCGCCGCATCAGAAAAATACCTCACCAGACACCGCAGCATCTTGCTCATCGCCACCTCGCGGCTCCGCTCAGGCCGGGTCAACTCCGCCTCCGCCACTTCCTTCCTCATGCCTTTCCTGACCACCATCCCCGCACGCACCGGGTTCAAATCGATTGCTCCTTCTCCTCTGCCCGAACGCCAACCGGCGCTCCACCACCCGCGTGATGCGGTGACAGATCACCGGTCGTGCGGCGGAATCCTGCCACGGGGCCAGCCAGCGTGTACGTCTCATTGGGATATTGAATTGGGGGTGATGGTCGGGGGTGTTGGTCGTGGCGGTAACACCAGTGGCAGCGGCACCCGCCAAAGCCTACCTCTGCCGGACGAATCGCAAGCAAAATTTGATTATTTATCTGACACCCAGTTACACGGGAACCCTGTCAATTGTTAGGCTAGAGGTAACTGGCCATGAGTGGGCGCAGGGCGTCGAGAGACTGCCTGTAGCAAGTCCGATTGGTGAGGTGAATGCGTATCCAGCGGATGAACTGTAGGCTCAGTTCAGTGGGGCGGTA
>JAPLUI010000142.1 GCA_026397725.1 Verrucomicrobiota bacterium
GGAACCGGGGGCGGCCGGATTGGAGCGGTGCGGGGACTGGACAGGGCACGCTCCGGGAGCAGTTGGAGGCGCTGCGGTTGCAGTGGGATGGCCGGACCGAACCATGAGCGAAACCCGGTCCCGTCACCCGCCTTGCGGTTCGGAAACAAGGTTCACTTTGTCGCACAATGACCTAAACCATCGGTGATCATCACCCCTTGTTTGAAGACCGAACTCGGACCCCCCCCACGAACAGCCCCGGAATTGGCAAACCAAACCCAGCCATCAAGCATCGGATACAAGTGCGCAACCCATTGATTTCCCGCGCTTGGTGAAATTCCAGACTTTGGGTCTCGACAAAAACGCGGATTTCAGCCACCTTCCCTGCTGAACGAATTACACTGTCGCCGAAAATTATGAAATACCACCCCACTTTAGCGCTGGTCGGCGTGCTCAGAATGGGAGCGCTTTCGATCCTGTTGATCACCAGCTTCTACTCTTCATCATGCATATCCGTGGGTCCGGAAGTGCAAGCATTTCATGATATCTCGTGGATTGAGAACATGTATCGCCAGAAGGCACTCGACTCCCTTTCCTTAACGGAGTCGGAACGACTGTGGATCAAGAATAACGGTTCGAGCTGGAGTAGCAGTGCGTCCAACGGATTCACGGGCACACATCGATTGACTCACGGATGGAACCTGCCGACCGGCGCCCAAGCCAAGGTGTCCGGGGTGTTCAAGGAAGGGAGAATCGAGTATAAGCCGGAGAATTTATCTGCAAAAAAAATACCAGCTATGAACTAGGGCGCGGGCATCACTAAGATGTCCAGAACCGGGCGAACAGACGGCGTGGGCAACCGCGGGCATCGCCGTTCTTGTTCGCTCGCTTCGCTCGGCCGTTTGGTGCTCGACGTTCCCTGCCGCGGATGCCCAGCCTCTCACGTTGGACGAAAAATTCCACTTGCAAACCGCACGGAATAGCGCACGTTTTCCCCGCGAAGACTATTACAGCTACATTTGCCCGCTCAGACCTCTACAGGGTCATTGATTCTGCCGTTTCAGGCCACGAGCCGGTCCACAAAAAATTGGCCGGAGCCTCGGGGAGCGGCGGACAAATGCGGGCAACGGGGCGGGTCCGGTTCAACACCGTGACTTCCTCCCCTTGCGCAACCAGCGCCAGGACCGCGCCGAAATCGTGATGGACTTGCCGAATGGTGACCATCTTCATGTGCCACAGGATGTCCCACACAGCCGCCGGCGTCAAGCGCCGGATGCGGCTTTTCGTTGACCCCCATCATGATCCGCCCCGGCGCGGCGGTGCCGCGAAGGTTCCGCAGCGTGCCGGCAACAGCCTTGCACACACTTCCTGGGCTGGACCTTGAATTGACAAGGAATTGGCAAGGCATCCCGGAAAATGACTTGGCACATTCCGGGGGTCGCCGGGACTTAGCCACAGCGGTGTGGCGCTGCGCTTCCCACCGCACTCCATACCTTCACTTGCCCGGGCGCGAGCCAATGTCTGGAGTGCGGTGGGAAGGGCGCAGCCCGCCACACCGCTATGGCTGAACCGTTAGAGCTGCGGGGTTCCCATGAGGCCCGTTCCGTCTCGCGGCGGGTACGCCCCTCCCGAGTAACTTGGCTCCGAGGATGCCCGTTAGGGAGCGACGACATTCCTGTCGTCGAGCGGAAGGAACGTCCATGAACAGAGCCTTCGGCACGCACTCATGGGCCGCCC
>JAPLUI010000527.1 GCA_026397725.1 Verrucomicrobiota bacterium
GGCCAGCAACATGGCCAGGCGGCGTGAAATCTCGTCGTCGGGATGGACGGTGAGCGACCCGCCCGGGCCGGAGAACTGCAGATCCTCGGTGGAGAAAGAAATGTTCATGGCACCACCCATGAAGCGCCTGATGGTGGATGGGTCCAATAAGATATGGCGGACATCTCAAAACAGCCAGCCGGGAGATTTTCGGGGAAGACCAATGATTCCCGAATTTCTGCGCAATCTATCAATAATTTGAGCGGCGGATCGAGAGCCATGTCCGCCCTTATTTCATTAGTCAAACGAACTGACCTTGCCCAATCGTGGCCGAAATCAGGGCCGACAAATCGTAAAGCCAACCAGCCCTTCTAAATCTCTGCCGAGGGCGAGGTGTCATTGCCGATCCACCACCAATGACCCGTGACCTCCCGAAAACGCCCCAGTCTGTATCCCAAATGAGGGTAGATACTGAAGAAAGTTTTTTTTGACGGGTTGTGGGGTGGGGGATAGCGTGTCCCCCCCGGATTGGCCGTCTCCCCGTCTTCCCGACCGGGCGGCGCCAGTCGGCCACCACCAAAAACCGCCCGCACCCCCCCCAACCCCGTCCTTCCAGCCTCTTCCTCTGATAACTGATAACTCTCCTCTTCTTCTTCCTCTGACCTCTGACCTCCAATCTCCAATCCACTATCTCCAATCTCCAATCCACTATCTCCAATCCACTATCTCCATCATGAAAACAACCATACGAAACAAAACCCTGTTGACCCTCGCCGCAGCGCTGCTGCTGGCGGCCCATTCCGTCCAGGCGGAGGACAACACCGGCAACGGCGGAACCATCACCTACACGGACTCCAGCGGGGCCAATCCCGCCGCTACGCCCTGGCCCGGCGGCTATGTGGTCCACACGTTCACCAGCAGCGACACGCTGACCATCCCGGCCCCGGTCAGCGCCGATGTGCTGGTGGTGGCCGGCGGCGGCGGTGGCGGCTCGTTTGCCGGCGGCGGCGGCGCGGGCGGCTTGATCTACAGCAACGGCTTTGCGGTAAGCGTCGGCAGCACCTCGGTGACCATTGGCGCTGGCGGCGCGGGTGGCGGACTCAATGCTCGAGGGAGCGCAGGGTCGAATTCGGTTTTCGGCGCCTTGATCGCCTATGGCGGGGGCGGCGGCGGCGCGAGAGACGGCAGCAGTGTCAGAAACGGCACGAGCGGTGGCAGCGGCGGGGGCGGCAGTCCTGCCGATAGCGCGCCGCAAGGCATGGGCGGCACGAACAGTCCGGCCGACCAAGGCTTTCCGGGCGGTAATGGCGCTAATTGGGGCTGGGGTGGCGGCGGCGGCGGTGGTGCCGGGGGTATCGGGACGAATGCAACGGCCAACTACGGCGGCGCGGGCGGCGTTGGGGTGGTGAACGCGATCCAAACCGGTACGAATCAATACTATGGCGGCGGCGGAGGCGGCGGCACGTATAGTGGCAGTGCTGCGGGTGTGACGGCTGGATCCGGCGGGCTCGGTGGTGGCGGCGCTGGTTCCAGAACTGCTAACGGTACAGACGGTGCCCCCAATACGGGTGGCGGTGGCGGTGGCAGTGAATACCAGAAAATCGGCGGCAACGGCGGCTCCGGCATCGTCATCGTCAGGTACCCCTACGACCCGGGCACCTTTTCGATCGCGCTCGCCAGCCCGGCGAACGGCCAGAGTTTGAGTTCCACCGCTTCGGTTTCCGCGACGGCCTCGGTTTTCAGCGCCACGCCGCCTTGCACGGTGAACTTCTATCTGGACTCCAATCCGGTCTCGACGACGAACAACGCCCCGACCACGGTGACCGTGGACCTCGGCGTGTTGGCCCTTGGGTCACACACCCTCTACGCCACGGCGACCGACAGCACGTTCACGACGGTCAGCTCCGGGACCCATACGTTCACGGTCGAAACGGATACCACCGCGCCGGCGCCGAACCCGATGACCTTCGCCATCGCGCCGGGCCCGGCCGGTGCCGACTCGGTCGTCATGACGGCCACGACCGCCACGGACGCCTGGACGCCCCCCGTGGAGTACTCCTTTGAGAACACCACCAACAGCAGCAACTCGGGCTGGATCTCCAGCACGGTCTGGACCGATACCGGCCTGTCACCGGTGACGGTTTACGGCTACCGGGTCAAGGCACGCGACGCGGTGGGCAACGAAACCGACTGGTCCGGCGAGGCCGTCACCATGACACCGGGGTGGCCGACCACCAATCTTTACTGGGACGGCGGCACGGCCCACATCGCGGGCAACGGCAACGGTGCGAGTCAGGGCGGCTCCGGCACGTGGGACACCACAATCCAGAACTGGGACCTGGGCGCCGACTATCCCCATGTGGCCTGGTACAACCCGAACAACGACACGGCCGTGTTCGGCGGCACGGCGGGCACGATCACGCTCGGCACCGACATCACCGTTGGCGGGCTGACCTTCACGACGGCGGATACCCTCACGGGCGGCACCGTGACCTTCGGCACGCCGGGGACCATCTCAAACTCGACGGACGTGACGATCGCCTCCGTTCTCGCGGGCACCCAGCCGATCACCAAGTCCGGCGCCGGCACGCTGTCACTGACTGGTTCCAACACCTTCAGCGGCGATCTCGTCATCAATGGCGGCACGATGGCTAATGCCACAGCCGCCGGGTTTGGCACGGGAACCAATCTCACCTTCGCCGGTTCCGGCACTGTGCTACCGGCGTACTCTGCAGGCGGACATGTGTTAGCCAAAAGCGTCGCGGTGAATTCGGGTGTCACTGCCACGTTGAACGTGCCGAATCAGTACTACCATTTGACCTTTACCGGCGCGGTCACCGGGAGCGGCTCCCTCAGTGTGATTTCCTCCGACAACGGCGCCGGGAGCGTCACCCTGCCCAATTCCGCAAACACGTTCACTGGAACGCTTCAAGTCGGCAACGCGGACTATGGTACCACCCTTACGGTGAACAGCTTGGCTGACAGTGTGAATCCGATCAAGATGTACGGTACCACAAACAGCTCGAGAACGGCTAATTTCAATTTGGGCGGCGGCACGGCCGCGCCGCTGCTCTTCGACAGCCGCCAGATCGAGCTTCTCGGCAGCACGGGGGCCTCGGCGTTTATTAGCAACAACAACGCCACCCCCACCAATACCATCACC
>JAPLUI010000035.1 GCA_026397725.1 Verrucomicrobiota bacterium
CGTTGAGGATTGCTGCTGTTGTGCTGTTGCGGTTTCACATTCTCATAACAAGGCCCCCTCAGGGAAGCGCATGTTTGTGCGCTGCCCTGAGGATTCTAGCGACCGAGGTACTTCACGACGGCTTCGGTGCGGGAGTGTACGTGCAGTTTCTCGCAGATGCGGCGGACATGGCTGCGCACCCCATCCATGCTGATGCCGAGGTTGCCGGCGATCTCCTGGTAGAGGTAGCCTTTGGCCAGTTGGTCCAGAAAGGCCAGTTGGTGCGGACTCAGGTCGCCGGGATCCTCGTCGGGCGCGACCGCAGGCCGGCTCTGCTGGAAGTGCTGGACGATGCGGCGGGCAATCTGCGGGGTCATGGGCGAGCCCCCGGCACGCAGGTCGCGGATGGCCTCGAGGATTTCGGCGGGAGGAACTTGCGGAACAGACTCTCTCGGGCATGAGGATCGGGGCGATCTTTCTGCTTTCCAACATTTCGGCGTTTCAGTATTTCAGCTTTTCATAAGATGCGGGGCCGCCGGCGCGCACCGGCGACTCCGCTGGATCCCGGAGAAAAACCCATAACTCCGGAAAGGGGATGAAGAGAGTTGTCAGTTGTCAGTTGTTGGGAGACGGGCCGCCAACTCGCATCGGCGGCCCCATGAGCTATCTAACTGGCTTCGGATTTAGAATTCAGAATTTCCCCCTACGGGGTGACCATCAGGCGGCAGAATTTCTTCGTGATGCCGGGGCCGGTTGGCAGGGTGAAGATCACATTGCCCGGACTGCTTGTCGTGTCGACGTCGCCCGCAGCGGCAGAGGACCAGTCGTTGAGGTTGTCGGACACCTGCACTTCGTAGGAGGTGACCGCATTGACATGCGGCCAGGTGACCTTGCCGTTCTCAACGCCCGGGTTGGTGGCCAGGCCATTCATGCCCATGAAGTAGGCCACCCCGTTGGCAACCCCGTCGTTGTTGTAATCTTCATTAGGCTGGCCTTTGCCGGCGTAGTCCTTCGCCCATGAGGTGTAGCCGCCCGGGGTGCTGATGGTGAAGCTGGCGTTATCGATGGTATTGATTTCCTCCGTCCCGGTGGCATTGTCATCCAGCCACAACACATACATCACGGCGGCGGCGGCCAATGGCGTGGCACTGAGATCCACGTTGGTGGTTAGGGTTCCGGGCGCGGCGGAGCAGAGGGCGGGGATGGGCGTCCACGAATTTGCCAAGCCCGTCATGCTGTAATACACCCGGTGACCCGTCACCTGTTCGCCGTCACCGGCGCTCATGCCGTAATCGTATGAGATAGTCAGGTCGTTGACGGCGCCGCCCGTCATATTCCGCAGCGTGGCCATCAGCACAACGGCCGGCACACCAGTTGGCCTGGTATAAAGCGCCTGGTTGTAATGCTGGGCAAGACGGCTCGTGGTGTTGGTGCCCGTCACGAGTCCTGTGGAAATATTGCTTGCGTCAAGGGCCTGCGCCGCAGCGTCCATGGTGGCGGCATCGAATAGGGTGCTGGAACCGCCCGTAGTGATATCAAGGGTGGACCACTGGTCGGCCGGGGGCGTGGCGTCGAAGGTCAGCGTGCCGCTGCCGGAATTCACGGTGGTCAGCAAGATGCCCGTGGGCGCAACGGGCGCAACCGTCACGATGCCAGAGCCCGAGAACCGGCTGTCGTCCTTGTTGGTGGCGCTCGAACCGGTGCTGCCATAGGTTCCGTCGAGTTGTTGGTCGGTCCCGAAATACAAGGAGTTCACAACCTCGTTGGCAGCGGCGGCGACGTCCACCTTGCCGCCGTTGATCACGAGTTTGCCCGTGTCGGCGATGGAATTTCCGCTCACCGCGAGCGTGCCCGCGAGGACGGTGGTGCCGCCCGTGTAGGTGTTGGCGCCGGCCAGCACGAGCGTACCGGTGCCGTCCTTGGTCAAGCCGTAGCCGCTAGCGCCGCCAGAGATCGCGCCACCGACGGTGAGCGTTGCATCGTTATTGATCGTCACCGTGCGAGTCCCTGTCAACAGCACCGACCCGGTGCCGAGGTCCAGGTCGCTGTTCGCGCCGTTGCTGCCGAGGAAGGTGAAGTTGGCGTCCCATTGCATGGTCGGGTTATACATCGAAGTGGTGATCGGCGTGCCGCTGCTCTGGTCGAGGTTGCCGCCGGCGAAAAACAAAGGTCTGCCGGCGGTGTTCTGTATGGCCCCAGGGCTGTCGTAATGCAGTGTGCCGCTGTTCAGCGAAACGCCCGTATACTCAGTCGTCCTAAGAGTGCCTGTGACAATCAGATCGCCGCCGTCCATATAGAAACGTCCGCATTGCGCAACGCCTGTAACGGTCCATTCACCGGAGTCGTTCTTCCGTATGAGAGAGTAGGGCGTGGATTGCACGACATTGCTGATCGTGTTGCCGGTGCTCGTACCCCTGAGCCAAAGGGTGGTCTTGTCTGAGCCGCCGAGGCTTGGATAACCTGCGGCAAGCGTGACCGTACCCAGCGCTTGCGTGGCGCCGACAGGCGGTCTGAAACTCATGCCGCCATCGATGTCCCACCCGAGTGTGCTGGCAATGATGCCCACGTTCGGACTGCCGGTAATGGCCGAGGTAATGGTTTGGACCACACCGTACTGCACATTCAGGTTGCTGATCGACCCGTCTGCTGAAAAGTTCAGCGTGCTGTCGGAGATGACATACCCGTTGCCGGCGCTAAAAGTAATATTGCTGACCGTGATCGCCTCGCCCAGCGTGACCGTTCCAGCCGCGCCGCCGAAGATGGCTGTGCTGCCGGAGGTGGCATTGTTCCACACCTTGCGGGAAACCACCCCCTGGTCCCAGTTGGCCGACGAAGTGCTCCAGACCCCGCTTCCGCCATCGCTGGTGCCATCGCCCGTGCCACCGCTGTTCGGTCCGTCCCAGTACCACGTTCCCTCCGGTGCCAGACCTCCGGTGGAAATGAGAATACCGGTGCCGCTGAGTAGGTTCGTCTTGTTGGCAGCAGTGGTCCCTGGACCGCCCCACTCACCCGCGGCGGCAGGCGTTCCGTCAATGAAAATAGCGAAGACCGTGTCCGTTCCCTCATAGTCGAGATTCAGCGTGGCTCCTGTGGTCACCGAAACAATGGCGTCATCGCACAGACAGGGCTGCGTGAGGCTCAACGTGCCCGCCGCCACCGTCGTGGTGCCCTTGTAGGTGTTGACTCCAGTGAGTTTCAGCGTGCCGTCGCCAGACTTGGTCAGGCCGAAAATGTCTATGCCGGACCCGATCACCCCACCGACAGTCAGTGCAGCCGATGGATTCTGAACAGTCACAGTCCTATTACCGCCCAGCGCAACCGCGCCGGTGCCGAGGTTCAGGTCGCTGTTCGCGTCGTTGCTGCCGATGAATGTCCAGTCCGCATTCCATTGTTGAGAAGGGTTGTACGTCGAGGTGGTGATCGCCGCGCCGCTGGTCTGGTCGAGGTTGCCGCCGGCGAAGACGAGCGCCCCATTGACACCTCCGGGACTGTTGTAGTGCAGTGAGCCGCTATAGACATAAGCGCCGGCATAAGGATTGAGAGTGCCGGTGACCTTCACCGTGCCGCCCCGGATATTGGCAGTCCAAGGTTGCGCCGTGCCGGTCACGGTCCATTCACCGGAATCGCAAATCATCTGGGAGTAATAGCCGCCGTTAGCCGGCGTTGGCCGCACATCGCCGAGCGTGTTGCCGGTGGTCGAACCGCTAAGCCAGAGTATCGTCTTGTCCCAGAGGCCGCCGATGCCCGCGTTCAGCGCGAGCGTGACCGTCCCCAGCGCCACGCTTCCGCTGCTTGGTGCGAACCGGAGGCCGCCGACATAGTCATATGGAGGTGGTGCTGCTTGGGCGCTGACGCCGACCGAAGGGCTCCCGGTGATGGCGGAAGTTATGACCTCCTCTGCGGCACTCGAATTCAAGCTGGTGATGGTACCGCCCGGGCCAAAATTCAGCGTGCCGCCCGCGATCGTTGTCGAACTGGCACCCTCAAACTGCAGCCCGCCGAGGGTGATGTCCGTTTCCAGCGCGACCGTTCCGCCGCTGCCGCCGAAGACCGCCGTGTCGTTGGTGGCGTTGTTCCAGGCCACATGGGGCATTGCGGCACCCTGGTCCCAGGTCATGAGCGTGGCGATCCAGGTGCCGCCGCCGCCCGCGCTGAGGCCGTCGCCGTTGGCACCGATGTCCGCCGTCCCGCCGTCCCACCAGAGCGTGCCGGCCTGCACAGGGCCGGCGGCCAGCAGGACCATTGCCGCCACCGCGGCACCGCGTGCAAAGGGTGCGATGATTCGTTTTCCTAACGGATTGCTGATTGCTGATTGCTGATTCATGTTCTTTTGGTTTGTTAGTTCTGGAGACGGACCTAATAGTCGACCGAGTCGCCGAACGAATTGGCGGCGCGGTAGAGATATGATCTGTCGTTGAGGATTGCTGCTGTTGTGCTGTTGCGGTTTCACATTCTCATAACAAGGCCCCCTCAGGGAAGCGCATGTTTGTGCGCTGCCCTGAGGATTCTAGCGACCGAGGTACTTCACGACGGCTTCGGTTCGGGAATGCACGTGCAGCTTCTCGTAGATGCGGCGGACATAGCTGCGCACCCCATCCATGCTGATGCCGAGGTTGCCGGCGATCTCCTTGTAGAGGTAGCCTTTGGCCAGTTGGTCCAGAAAGGCCAGTTGGTGCGGACTCAGGTCGCCGAGATCCTCGTCGGGCGCGACCGCAGGCCGGCTCTGCTGGAAGTGCTGGACGATGCGGCGGGCGATCTGCGGGGTCATGGGCGAGCCCCCGGCACGCAGGTCGCGGATGGCCTCGAGGATTTCGGCGGGAGTGGCGCGTTTGAGGAGGTAGCCGCTGGCGCCGACCAGCAACGAGCGGAATAAGCGGTCGTTGTCCTCATAGACCGTCAACATCATGAACAGCGCGCCGGGCACGGAATCCTTCAGGCGCCGCACGCACTCAATGCCGTCAGCGCCAGGGAGGTTGATGTCCATGACCACCACCTCCGGCTTGAGCCGTGGCAACTTCGCCAGGGCGGTTTCGCCGTCGGCGAGTTGGGCCACCACCTGGCAGTCCGGGAAGCGCTGGAGGTAACCGGCCAATTCGGAGCGCAACTCCTGATCATCCTCGACGAGGGCAATCCTGATCGGGGTGGTAGCTTGCCGGGCACTCATGCGACGGAGAGGATACCCTGCGGGTTTGGATTTCGGCAAGCGCATGAATGTGTGCTCCCGCTTCAGGCCCCGTCAGGCAGTTTCAGGGTGAAGGTCAGCCGCGTCCCGCAACCCGCGGCGCTCTCGCACTGGAACCGCCCGCCGAGGTTCTCGATTCGCTGCCGCAAGTTCCGCAGCCCGTGGCCGGGGCGGCCCGAGGATGGGGCCGCGAGGTCAAAGCCCCGGCCGTCGTCCTCGACCACGAGGGTCAGCACCCCGTCGGCAAGCGCCAGACGGATGCGCGCCTCGCTGGCGGCGGCGTGTTTGAGGATGTTGTGGAGGGCCTCTTTGGAGGCAAGGAACAAGTCGTGCCGAATTTCGGCGGGCAGCACGGCGGCGGGCAAGTCCGATGGAATCTCCAGCCGGCAACTGACGGAGGTGGGGCCGAGGTATTCGTGCGCCATGTGGGTGAGGTACTGCGCCAGGCTTTGGAGCGTATCATTGCGCGGGTTGACCGCCCAGACGATCTCATCCAGCGACGTAACCATCTGGCGGGCATAATCGCCGATCTTGCGGGAATGACCATCGACCTTGTCAGGCAGATCCTTGTCAGCGCGGGCCAGTTCGCTCAGCCAAGCGATGCGGGTGAGATTTGAACCCAGATCGTCGTGGATGTCCCGAGCGATGCGCGAGCGCTCCCGATCGAGCGCGTGGAGGCGCTTCAGCCGCGCGATGCGGCGGCGTGCCCGGCGGCGGGCGATGCCCCACCCTGTCCCTATCAGGCCGGCCATTCCGGTGGCGATCCCGAGCAGCCTGAACCACGTGGTTTGCCAGACATGCGGCAGTACCGTGATCGCCAGCGACGCCCCTTCCTCGTTCCAGACCCCATCATTGCTGCAAGCCATCACCTTGAAGCGGTAGTCCCCCGGCGGCAGGTGGCTGTAATAAGCGACCCGCCGGGAGCCGGCCTCCACCCACTTCTGGTCCAAACCTTCCAGCCGGTACTTGAAGGCCAAGTTGCGCGACGCCACGAAACTCAAACCCGTGTATTCCAACTCGATCTGGTCGGCACCGGGCGGCAAGCGCAGGCGCGCCTCAGACTGGTGCAACTCGAGCGGCGCGGTGGAGTTCGTTCCCTCCGACCCCTTGTCGGGTTCATAAGCGGCCACCGTCCGGCCATCCACCACCACCCGCTCAATCACCACGGGTGGCGGCTGCCGATTCTCCGTCAACGGGTCCGGGTCCACCATCGCCAAGCCGCTCGCCGCGGGCATCCACAAGCGCCCATCAGTGCCCCGCAACATGGCCGGCCAATAAAAGGTGGAGCCCAGCAAGGTCGGCATCCCTTCTTCCCGCCCATAGACCGCCGGGTGCATCCGCCCTTGCCGCCCCTCCGCCACCGACTCGAATTCCTTCTCCGCCACGGAGAAAAGCCCGCGGTTCGCCGCAAACCAGAGCCGGCCATGTCCGTCCTCCAGAACATAATTGACAAAGTCGTCTGGCAGCCCTTGCTGATGGTCGAACCGGGTGAAGCGCCCCTGCTTGAGCCGCCCCACTCCCAGACCGTAGTAGCCGATCCACAGGCTGCCGTCGGGTGTGGCACAGAGCGAGCCGATGGGGTGAATGACCCCTAAAGTCATGGGGGTTTCGTCCACCAGCGCCTCCTGGTCCACCCGCGCCAACACACCACCCTGGGTGGCGGCCCAGACACGGCCTGCGGCATCCACCGCCAAGCTGCTGTAAGGGCCAAGAATCTGTGGCAGCGTGAAGGTCTGGAACTGGTCGGCCCGCAGCCGTTGCACCGCGTTCGGGTCAACTGTCCCGATCCAGACATCACCCGAGGGGGTGGTCAGCAGGGCGTTCACATTTCCGCTCGCCAGGCCGTTCGTAGGAGTGATCGAGCGCTCAAGCCCCGCGTGCCAACCGTGCAAACCGTCATGTCTGGTGCCCACCATGACGCCCCCCTCCGGCGCCGCTGTCACGCAAGTGGCTTCCACACCGGACCAGCCGTCCACGGTGGACAGAACCCGCCAAAGCGGGCCTTCTTTCCGCGCCAGCCGTCCGCTGAGGGTAACGGCCCAGAGCGTCCCGCTGGCGTCCTGACACACCGACCGCATCCCCTCCGACGAGGGGCCGGAACCCAGCGCCTCCAATTCGAAGGCGCGGGGTCTCACCCGGACCAACCCGCCGCCCTGGGTGCCTAACCACAGATTGCCCTCCCGGTCATCCGCCAGACAAAGAATCTCGCGAGACGACCGGGCCGCCTCGTCGAAACCCGAGCCATTGTAGAGGAACAACCCGGCCTTCTCCGTTCCCGCCCACAGCCGGCCCCGCCGGTCTTCGAAAAGGACGGTGGGCTTCACCTCGGGCCGCTTGGCCGCCAGCTCGCCGAGGTCCTGTGGCTCGCCCTCCCCGGTGTATTTCAACACCCGTGTGCCCACGCCAATCCAGACGCCGCCGGATTTGGCGCCGCTCAGGACCGTGAGCGGCTCGCTCAAGGTCAGGAGCGGACGAAACATGCCTTCGCGATACACGCCCACCTGGCACCCCTGGGCGAACCATAAGCGGCCGCGGCCGTCCCTGGCCAGGCGAACACGCCCGGAGCCTGGCACCCCCTCCTCTCCGACCAAGGGGTGGAGACACCCTTGGTGGATGCGGCGGACTAAGCCGTTGGAGGTGATCCATACCGCGCCCTCGCCGTCTTCCACCATCCCGTCCACCGCACAGTCAACCTGTCCGTCATCCTGGGTGAACACCCGGGTCCGGCCCGCCTCCACGCAGACCGCCGCCCCGCCGATCGTGCTGGTCTGCTTGCCCAGCCACAGACGACCACCGCTATCGGCCAGAAGGGTCTGTGTTTTGCTGCCCGAGGGGGCGATGGCACCCGAGGCAGCTTCCTGGAACCGCACCCCGTCAAAGCGCGCCAAGCCGTTTTCCGTGGCCACCCACAGAAAACCGTCGGGCGTCTGGGCAACGCCCACCACCACGTTGCCCGGCAATCCATCGTCGGTCTGCCACGTGCGGCTGACCCAGCCCGAATCTGTTGGGGGCGCCGACGCGGGCGAAGGATCGGGGGTGCCCGTCGACGCGGAGGCAGGTTGTTCCGCACGGGTGCCGACGGACGCAATGACCGTCATCAACAGGACGACACCTCTTAGGGCGGGCATTTTCATGGCTTACCCTTCTGCTGAGTTCCTTCTGTCACTGGGTCTTCTGCAACTTCGCCATCGCCTCGGCAAAGGCCTTGCCGATGGGCGCCATGATTTTGGCGGCGCCAAGATAATGGTAGGCTTGGTTGGAGACTCCGGCCTTCAGACGCTTCTCCTCCTCTGCCGTGAGTTTCTCACCCTTTTCCGCCCGCGCTTGCAGTGCGCCCAGATCGTCGTCCCAGAATAACGCCGTCTGCACCGCCACCACGTTGCCCTTGAACTCGGGAAGCAACGCCGGCGCGGCCATGGCCTGGCGGAAGTTCGCCATGTACGGCTTCACATCCTTCATGCCATCAATCCCCATGACACCAATCACGAAGGGCAGTTTCGGCGCATTCAGATCCTTGCGCACATCGCGGACGAACATCGCCAGCAGTTGGCCGTACTCGGCATACCCGCCGGGCTGATCCCTGTCGCGATACGACCAGTCGTCAACCATGTCGTTAAACCCTTGGAACCAAACGAAACCGGCCAGTTCGTAGCCTTGCTTCGGATCATACTCCGGCACTACCCGGCCGACGTCCGCCAGCACCTTCCGGACATGCTCTATCATGAGGCGGTAGGTCACGAAACACAGCTCATTGTTCTTGGCTGCTTCTTCTTCGACATCTAGTTTGAAGCGATTCTTCCACTGCTCCTTGATGAAGTCATTGAACACCCGTTTTCCGGCGCTAGGCGGGCGAAAATGGGTGATCAGACTCTTGCCGCCCCAGGCGGTTTTGATGATCAGCATCGGTTCGTTAAGCGCCTTCTCCATGTAAATTCCAAATGTGAATTCCGGGCCAAACTGCTCTTTCGAGGCACCAAAGCCTACCGTCACTTTGCCCGTCTGCTCGGTCGTATCGTCGCCGGCGCAGCCGATGGATGAGATCCAGACCTTCTGGCATACGACGGGTTTACCGTCGGCGCCGCGCATGTCCTTGAGGATGGGTGCCGTCCTGGGATCACCGGCCATCGAATCGAACGTCGATAGGTTCACGTTCCCCTGCATGTTCGACTGCCCGGCCAGGATATAGACTTTAAGCGGCTTGGCTGCCGCCTGACTAACGGTTCCGGCCAGCAGACCGGCAACTCCCGCGATCATCATCCACCTCATACTCTTCATGCTCTTCATACATTGTTCGATGTTTCTCATGGTGTTTCTTTTTCGAAGTCTTTTCAACATTTCAGCGTTTCAGTATTTCAGCTTTTCAGAAGATGCGGGGCCGCCGCTGCGCACCGGCAGCCCCGCCGGATCCCGGAGAATAACCAATAACTCCGGACAGGAACAAAGACCCAAGACTGCAAGAGGAAGAGTGGATGGTGGATCGTGGATCTCTCTATCCTCTATCCCCGATCCTCGATCCTCGATCCTCTATCCCCGATCCTCTATCCTCTATCCCCGATCCTCTATCCCCGATCCCCGATCTTACGGCACGACGAGCAGGCGGCAGAATTTCGTCGTGATGCCGGGGCCGGTTGGCAGGGTGAAAACCACCTTGGTCGGATCGGTCGTCGTGTCGACGTCGCCCGCGGCGGCAGGCGACCAGTCGGTGAGGTTGTCGGACACCTGCACTGCGTAGGAGGTGACCGCATTGACATGCGGCCAGGTGACCTTGCCGTGCTCAACGCCCGGATTGGTGGCCAGGCCATCCATGCCCATGAAGTAGGCAACCCCGTTGGCAACACCGTCGTTGTTGTAATCTTCGTTAGGCGCGCCCTCCCCGGCGTAATCGTGCGCCCAGGAAACGTAGCCGCCGGTGCCGGTGGTGACCGTCACGGTGCCAGAGCCCGAGAACCGGCTGTCGTCCTGGTGGGTGGCGGACGAA
>JAPLUI010000072.1 GCA_026397725.1 Verrucomicrobiota bacterium
GATCTCGAAATACCATTGCACCTGGCAGATGATTGACCTCGGCGAGTTGTGGCTGAACGACACGCCGACCGCCTACAGCCATCCATCCGACAACGTCTACCGCAAATTTGTGAACCTGCGGAATTACATGACAGACATGGCACGCAAATATCCGGATCATCAGATGCTCACCACTTGTGAAACTGAGAATCCTATCGGAACGACCGACCAGTGCGTCAGCCTGATGCTCATCGGTGAGAATGGCCAGGCCGGTGCGTACAAGCGCACCGACGGCGCTCGTGGGTTTGCGGGTGTTCATGCAAATCTGCGCGACGCCATGAACTACATCGGCTTGATGCCGCTCGAAGCCGCCGTCCAAGTCCATGGTGAAGACAGGGGTGATCCGCAGCCCGACATGTTCACGACGCAGGCCGTTTACGCCTCGCTCCTGTGCGGGTGCAGTACCTACTACAGCGATGTCCGACGCTGGACACCCGAGCAGCGTACGTTTCTCCGACGTTTCAACGACTGGCGCAAGAGTCCGCGCATCAGCGCCTTGCTGCGCGAGGTGGCCCATCCGCTCGTGATCGGCGAGGACAACACAGGACCCTACGCGTGGAGCTACACCCACCCTGCGAAGAACGAGACGCTGTTAGTCTGCGTGGGCTTTGGCATGGTTCCGGCGGATTTCTCACCGCGCTTGCGCACGCTCGACGACTCGAAGATTTACTTGGTCAACGAAGTGGCGTCCTTCAACGACGGGGACGGCACGCCGGTCTATCGTGGCGCGTTCACCGGGGCTCAACTCAAAACACAAGGTTTGCCGGTCAAACTGGGCGATGGCAAGAAATGCGCCTCCGCTTTTCTGCTGTCCAAAAAAAACGAATGAAAATACTATGAAAATCACACTTGTCGCTATTCTCAGTTTGCCGTTCGGGCTGCCGAACTGTTTCGCCGCGGACGCGCCCAAGAATAATCCCCAGCCAACGTCGACGTCTTCTAACGAGGGGCGACTTATTCTTGAGAATGATTCCACGCTGTCCTGGCGAGCCAGCGCAGGGCGCGCGGTGAGTATCAAGGCACCGCAACTGACGCTGATCATTCCCGGCGACAACACCAGGTTGCCGTTCAAAGTCAAACTGCGGAAGCATTCGTTCCAGAACGGTGAAGCCGTTCTGGAGTACGAACTGAGTCTAAACCAGGGAGGTCACACGGTCACCGGTAGCGGGACGCTCAAGGTATCGCAGTCGGCGAAATCACCAGAGGATGTTTTGCTTGTTCATACGGCGTATACCTTTGATGAAGCCGTGACAGCCGATGTTGAAACGGTTTGTGGCTTCGATGTCCAAGGCGAACCGGCCCGCCAGATGGGCCTGCCTGAACGAAACGGCTATTTCAAGATGTACCCGATCCTGACGGATGCCGGCGGCGCCGGACGGTTCGATTTAGGCAATGCCGCGAAACGTCCTGTCCAATGCTCAACACTGGGCATGCCGGTGATGGGATTGAGTTTTGGTGACAATGACCCGCAATTGGCGATAGCCGCCGATCCGTATTGTGGAAGTTTCTTTCAGGCGGAGGCGACAACATCAGGCACGCGCGTTACCGTTCGCACCACCTACATGGGGTCGGTGGTGCCAGTCCGATCCGAACGTCGCACACTGGCGCTGGAGTTTCACCGCAATGGCACCGACGGCACCTTGCGAAACTTCTACAGGACGATACCGGAGATTGAACCGGGAGCACCTTGGACACAAGGCATCCATCTGGTTTACTATGACTATCTGTCGGAAAAGGGCGCAGGGTGGTTCAAGGATCTCAAGGTTCTCGCGGATCGGATACCGGCAGAGAACCGGGGCCATGTAGCCGTCTGCCTGCACGGTTGGTATGACTATTTCCAGCAATACGCTTACGACCACAAGACCGGCAATCTGTTCAAGGAGTGGACGGCGTTTCCCGGCACGTTCAAGGTGCCGATGAGTTTGGCGGAGATGCACCGGCGTTTGAAGTTTGCGAAGGATCTCGATTTCCGAGTGCTGCTCTATTTCGCCGACGGCACAAACAGCGACGGTGGTTCGCCGAATTTTCGCAAGGACTATGTGTTGAAAGACAAAACCGGCAAGACATTCCCCGGTTGGAAGGGGCCGGACTCGATAGGGCAACCGTGGATGATGGATCCGAGCGTGCCGGAACTGCGGGAGTGGTATCGCGGCTACCTTAAGGCGTTGCTCGATGAGTATGCGAAGGATGTGGACGGATTTGTGTGGGATGAAACATTCTATATCGAACCGAATTTCATTTCCTACCCACAGCCCGGGCCTGCCTTCGCTGACCGCGCCATGATGAGCCTGGTGTCCGAACTGACGCAAATGGTGCAGTCCTACCATGACCGCAATCCAGATCTCGTGTTCCTCGCCTCCGATCTGGGCCGGACCAGCTATGCATTGGTGGCCAACGGCACGTATCAGGATAGCGCCATGCGAGAAGAGGATTGGGGGCCCAGCATGTTCGCCAATTACCGGAACTGTCTGTGGAGTTGCAATTGGTATCCTTTGAGGAATGCAAAGCAAAACGAGATTGCCGCCGAGAAATACGGCTTGCCCCAGGGCGTGTCTAACGGCTGGGAAGACAACTGCGGCCCATGCCGTATGCCGTCGGGATTACTCGATGATGTCTTGAGGCGATTCACAAAGAACGTGGAGTCCAAACGCGAAAGGCTGCGTTACCTGACTCCATAAGGTGGAAATAGTTCACTAAGATCGAAAAGATGAAAATCACCCGCATGTTTCAACCGCACATCAGTACGGCCAATCCCATGAAATACACCACCACAGCCGCCATCAGCCTGTTGTTAGCCGCGTTGCCTTGCACCGCCGCCGAATTTTTCCTGAAGAACGGCGACAAGGTCGTGATGATGGGCGACAGCATCACCGAGCAACACCTCTATAGCACCTATGTGGAGGCCTGGGCGCTCACGCGCTTCCCCGCCTGGGACCTGGAGTTTTTCAATGTGGGTATTGGCGGCGACAACGCGACCTGGGGCGCCGAGCGCTTCAAGCGCGATGTGGTGGGCTGTGGGGCCACCGCCATGACCGTGAATTTCGGGATGAACGATTGCGGCGGTCCGGGCAGCAATTTTGATGATCCCAGATACTCGGGGGTCAACAAAATCAAGGAATTCATGACCTCGATGCAGAAGATTGCCGAGCAGGCGAAGGCCGCCAACATCCGCGTCGCCTGGTGCACCACCACGCCCGCCGAGGTGATGGATGAAGGCCCCTCGGTCCTGCCCTATATCCTGAATCTCGAAAAGTTTTCGGGAGCGGTCAGGGAGATCGCCGCGACTAACGGCAACGCCTTGTTCATCGACCAGTTCCACCCGTTCGTGGCGGCGATTGACAAGGCGCGTGCGGCCGATCCTAAAACCCGGATCGGAGGCGGCGATGTGGTTCATCCGGGGCAACCCGGCCAGACGCTCATGGCCGCCGAGATTCTCAAAGGCATGAGCTTCCCCACACTGGTCGCCGCTGTGGAAATCAACGCCGCATCCCGCAAGGTCGTTCAGAACAAGAACTGCCAGATCGAAGGACTGAAGGTTGCCGCCGGCAGGATCGAGTTCCAACAGCAGGACAACGCGCTGCCGTATTTTCCCGATGGGGATGCCAAGAATATTCTGCAATGGGTGCCGCTCCTCGAGCAAATGAACGCCTACCACCTGAAAGTGTCAGGCCTCAAGCCGGGCCAGTATGAAGTTCGGCTTGGCGGGGTGAAGGTGGCGGAGTATTCCGCCGCCCAGTTAGGTGCGGGGGTCAATCTGGCGGCACCCGCTCTAACCGCCGGCCCGGTGGCCGACCAGGTCAAGGCGGTGGCCGCCGCCATCAGCGCCAAGAACAGTTATTTCCATGACCGGATTTTCTGTGAGGTGCTGCGCGGCGGGCATGTTCCCGCGTTCATGGAAATGAAGCGCGAGCAGGTCGAGGCCAAGCGCATGGAGGTCTTCAACGAGCGCATGAAAAAGATGCCTGAGCTGTTCGCAGCCATTCAGAAGGTGCTGGTCATGCAGGCCCATCAAGTCGAGATTGTTGAGGTGAAATGAATATGCATTATGAAAAAGATACACATCATGACTACTAAAACCACCCTAAGGGTGCTGACACTATCATGTGTTCTGCTAACCGCAACCGCCTTGCCTGCGGCCAGCGCGGCTGCGGCCAACGCCAAGGCGAACCCGGCCGTGGAGGCGGCACTCGCCCCATACAACGTCGTGTGGGACAGCCCGAGCAAGGATGCGCACGGTTCGATGCCGCTGGGCAATGGCGATGTCGGCATCAACGCGTGGATCGAGGAGACCGGCGATTTGGTGTTTTATGTGAGCAAGACCGATGCCTGGGATGAAAACGCGCGCCTGTGCAAAATCGGCCGGGTACGCGTGAAGTTCGACCCGCCACTCACGCCCAAGGACGGCTTTCGCCAGGAACTCAAACTGCGCGACGGCGTCATCGAAATCACCTCCAGAATCCAGAATCAACCAGCCAAAATTTCCCTCTGGGTGGACGCCGACCAGCCGGTGGTGTGCGTGGACGCGGAGGCGGCGGTGCCTGTCAGATGCCGCGCGGAAGTGGAGTTGTGGCGTTTGCGCGAGCGGCCGTTGGATCCCCAGGAGGATTACGGATACGGTGACGACAAGAACCCGATTGCGGTGGCCAGCAAACTCACGGTGTTGCCGGATGTGGTGGCCGCCACCTCCGCGCCGCAGGTCGTCTGGTACCACCGCAACACCCGCTCGCTCTATCCGGTGTGCCTGCAGGTGCAGCACTTGGAGGCCCTGAAAGGCAAGTTCACCGACCCGTTGTTGAATCTAACATTCGGGGCGGGCCTGCGCGGCGTGGACATGGTCAAGGATGGGGAGAAATCCATCAAATCCTCCAAGCCGTCCAAGCGCCAGCAATTGGCGGTGACCGTGTTGGCGGAGCGCACGGCAACGCCCGAGGCCTGGCTCAAGAATCTGGAAAAGGTTGAAAAGGCGGCATTACAGCCGGGTTTTGACCAGGCGCGCCTAACAACCGCGGCCTGGTGGCAGGCGTTCTGGAACCGGAGCTGGGTGTTTGTGGAAGAGAATGCCGATGCGGCGAAAGCCGGTGCCACCCCAGCCGCCCCCTCACTGGTGACGCAGGGTTATGTGTTGCAGCGTTTCATGAACGCGGGCTCCGGCCGCGGCGGCTCGCCGATCAAATTCAACGGCTCGATCTTCTGTGTGGAGAAGGTGCCGGGCGCCTCGCCCACCACTGCCGACGGCGATCCCGACTGGCGCAACTGGGGCGGCTCTTATTGGTTCCAAAACACCCGCCTGTCCTACTGGCCGATGCTCGCCAGCGGCGATTTCGACATGATGGACCCGTGGTTCCGCATGTATCGCGACGCCCTGCCACTGAGCAAGGCGCGCATGCAGGAGATCTACAAATTCACCGATGCCGCGTCGTTTCAGGAAACCATGAACTTCTGGGGCATGCCTAACAACCGGGACTACGGCTGGACCCACGGCGGCCCCGAACCGGGCAATGTCTGCATCCACCGCTATTGGAGCGGCGGCATGGAACTCACCGCCTTCATGCTCGACCTCTACGATTTCAAACAGGACCCGAAATTCGCCAAGGACACGCTCGTCCCGCTGGCCGATCCCATCATCGCGTTCTATGACCAATACTGGCAGAAACGCGACCCTAACGGAAAAATCATTTTTGATCCCGCCCAGTCGCTCGAAGCCATGCCGTGGACGATCAATCCCATGCCCGAGGTCGCCGGCCTGCGCTTCATCCTGCCGCGCCTGTTAGCCCTGCCGCAGACCCTCACCACCGAGGCCCAGCGCACCCGCTGGGCGCGCATGCTCAAGGAGATGCCCCCGCTGCCGCTCGCCGAGGTCAAGGGCGTGAAACTCCTGCGCCCCTCGGCCCAATCGGGAGTCGAGGCGTCAGAAAATCCTGAATTGTATGCGGTGTTTCCCTATCGGCTCTTCGGGGTGGGCAAGCCGGATCTCGACCTGGCCCGCACGACCTATGACAAGCGCTTCTCCCGTAACAACTTCGGCTGGTGCCAGGACAGCATCCAGGCTGCCTGCCTCGGCCTTGGCGAGGAGGCCGCCAAACAGGTCGCCGAGCGCGCCAAGCGCATCAATGGCAGCCACCGCTTCCCGGCGATGTGGACCGGCTTCGACTCGATCCCCGACCAGGACCATGGCGTCAACATCCTCACCACTTTGCACAACATGCTACTCCAGTCCGACGGCAACAAGATCTATGTCCTGCCGGCCTGGCCCAGGAACTGGAACGTCTCGTTCAAGTTACACGCGCCGTCTAACACCACAGTGGAGGGAGTGGTCAAGGCGGGCAAGTTGGAGAAACTCATCGTCACGCCCGCCACGCACGCCAAGGACGTGGTCAACATGCTGGGGAAATGAGAGCATAACCCATTGCCAATATACCCATGAAGGCAGGCGATTCACTGACTATGAAAAGTGGCGACAGAAATAGTTGATTCGAAAATCATATCGGAGATGTCCAATGAATAACAAAACTCAATCATCGCGCCGGCGGTTCCTTCAGTCCTTCGGAGCTGGTGCCCTTGCGCCGCTTGTGTTGCCGGGTTCGGTGTTAGTTCGAGATGGTGGTAATCCACCCAGTGAGCGGATTACCATTGGCATGATTGGCGTCGGCGACCAGGGGAATCATCACATCGGAATCCTGCTGGGCATGTCCGATGCCCAGATTGTGGCGGTGTGCGATCCGGTGCGCGCCAAGCGTGAAGCTGCCAAGCGGAGAGTGGATGACACCTACACCGGGGTGAGGGGCCGCACCTTCCGGGGTTGCGCAGCCTACAGCGACTTTCGCGAGATGCTGCAGCGCTCGGACATCGATGCCGTGTTTGTGGCATCTCCTGAGCACTGGCATGCTTTGCATGGCACTGCCGCCCTTGGCGCGGGGATGGACCTTTACATCGAGAAAGCGTTGACGAGGACGATTGCCGAAGGTCAGGCCCTGGTCCAATCCGCCCGGCGCTATTGCCGTGTCGTGCAGGTCGGCACCATGCAGCGCTCCGCCGGTAACTTTCGTCTGGCGTGTGAACTGGTCCGCAACGGATACATCGGCAAGCTGCAGACGATCAAGGTTGGCGATCCGCAAGGTTATCCCGGGCCGAAAGTGCGCGACGAGCCGGTGCCGGATGGGCTGGACTATGATTTGTGGCTGGGGCCGGCACCTTGGAAACCCTACTTCCCGGAGCGCCTCGTGAACCTGAAAGGCTGGATGCTGACCTATGATTACACCGTGGGGTTTCAATCCGGGTGGGGCCAGCACGACATCGACATCGCCCAGTGGGGAAATGGCACGGACCACACGGGACCGATTGAGGTTGAGGGACGGGCCGTATTCCCGACGGATGGCATCAACGACACGGCCATGACCTGGCACACCGAATACCTTTACGCCAACGGCGTGCGGTTGATCTTCACCAGCGACAATGAGAACCCGTATGGCATTCGCTTTGAAGGCACCGAGGGCGAGGTGTTCGTCAACCGCGGGGGCATCCGGTCAATACCCGAGTCGCTGGTCAAAGTACAGTTCAAGTCCGGTGACCTTCGGCTTTACGACAGCCGAAACCATCACGGGAACTTCCTCGATTGCGTGAAGACCCGCCGTGATCCGGCCTGCACGATCGAAGCGGGCCACCATGCCAATGTGATCTGCAACTTGAGCGACATCGCCACGCGTCTTGGGCGGAAACTTCGCTGGGATCCTGCCAAGGAAACGTTCACCAATGATGACGAGGCAAACAGAATGCTAACCCGCGCCATGCGTCCACCGTGGCAGATTTAAGACACATGAAATCACACCTATTGGTTTGTTTGTTGATGGCATTTCCGCATCCTCGGACGCTCAAGGCTATTGAGGTTCCGGCCGACGATCTCGCGAAAATCCAGCAGGCCGCTCCGGGCGAAGCACCCGTCAAGGTTGCTCGGCCCCGCAGACTTCTCGTTTTTACCCTGGCCAAAGGCTACGAGCACGAAGCGACGCCCTGGGGCGTAGCCGCGTTGCGCATGATGGGCGAGAAAACCGGAGCCTATACTGCAACCGCCAGCGATGATCCGAAGGTATTCGAGAGGGAGTCCTTGACAAACTACGACGTGGTCTGCTTTCTGAATACCTGCTTCACGCCTTTCACCGATGCGGCCTTGAAGCAAAACCTGATGGATTTCGTGAAAAGCGGCAAAGGCTATGTCGGCATTCACTGTTCGGCGCACACCTTCCTGGACTGGCCGGAGTTCGGGCAGCTTCAGGGGGCTTGCTCCGTCGACCACCCCTGGCATGAGAAGATAACGGCTGTCATCGAGGAACCGGAACATCCGCTCATGACGTGTTTCAAAGGGAAGTCTTTCGTGGTTACAGACGAAATCTATCAGTTCGATCAACTGTATTCGCGCCAGCGGCTGCGCGTGCTGGCCAGCCTCGACACCCGCCGCAGCGACATGACCAAGCCCGGCATCACCCGCACCGATGGTGACTTCGGCCTCGTCTGGATCCAACGCTTCGGCAAGGGCCGCGCGTTCTACAGTGCCTTTGGCCACGACAAGGAGATTTTCCGGGAGCCCACGATCCTGCGACACTATCTGGCCGGCATTCAATTCGCTTGCGGCGACTTGGCGGCGGACGCAACGCCCAAACCACGGTAGAGTATCATTCTCTCGCGAGGGCTGCAATTGGCGCAGTTACAACGCCGTCCATCAAGAGATGGAGACAACACATATATAGCAAAGTGAAAGGATAAATGATGAACAGACGTGACTACTTGAATTGTGCGGCGGCCGGAATGGCTGCGATGACCGGGCTTGTGTGCGTGAGCAGTGCGGCGGCACCGGCCACCAAAGAAGCTGCGACCTCCGTAAAACCGAACATTCTGCTCATGGTGGGCGACGACATCGGCTGGGGCGACATCGGATGCTTCGGTTCCACCCAAATCAAGACACCTAACATCGATCGGTTGGCGAAGGAAGGCATGCGTTTCACCAGCGGCTATGTGACTGCGGCCCTGTGCAGCCCCTCGCGGGCGGCGCTCTTGACCGGCAGGTACCAGCAGCGCAACAGCCTGGAAAACAACCGCATGGCCGAATCGAAAGACGCGGGCCTTGATCTGAGCCTCAAAACATTGGCCGATGTGCTTTGCGGCGCGGGCTACGCCACCGGCCTGGTGGGCAAATGGCATCAAGGCGTGGGCGAAAACAAGGAATACACGCCGCTGCGGCGCGGATTCCAGGAGTTCTTCGGGTTCTACGGTTATGAAACAAGTTATAAACCCGCCAGCCTGATTCGGGGCGAGGAAACCGTTAGGGAAACGCGGCGCAGCACCGTGGCCTTTGCCGAGGAAGCCTGCGCCTTCATTGACCGACACGGCGATCAACCCTTCTTTCTGGAAGTCGCCTTCAGTGCCGCACATACCCCGTTGGAAGGTGCACGCAAGGATATTGTCGCCGCCAAATTTGCGGAGATCACCGATCCCAATTTCCCCGACTCGCCCGTCAATGATGCCAAACGCCGCAACTTCTGCGCCCTGGTCACCGAACTCGACGAGGAAATCGGCCGCATCATGGGCAAGCTTAACGCCAAAGGATTGGATGAAAAGACGCTGGTCATCTATATGTCTGATAATGGCGGCTGGATCGGATTGGGCGGTAACAACGGGCCATTGCGCGGTGGCAAATGGGGGATCTACGAGGGCGGACAACGGGTGCCCCTCATCTGGCGCTGGCCCGGCGTGCTGCCTGCCGGCAAGGAATTCGCCGCGCCGGTCAGCACGCTGGATTTCATGCCGACCTTTGCGGCCATGGCCGGCACCTCGCCGCCGCAAGAGATCGACGGACTGAATCTGCTGCCGTTCCTCCGCGGCGAAAGACACGGCGCCCCGCATGGCGACCTGTTCTGGAAACTCAACGACCAATACGCCATCGTCCGCGATCAATGGAAAGCGGTGCGCTTCAAGGGGAAACCTAACAAACCGGAGTTGTATGAACTGGGCAAGGATCCCGGGGAACAGACGAATGTCGCCGGGGAGCAGCCGGAGATGTTAGGCTCGCTGAACAAGGCGTGGGACGAATGGAATGCCACGCTTCCACCGGCGTATGTCCCGCCCAAACCAGCCCCGCCCAAACCAGCTCCGGTAAAACCTGACCAAGCCCCTGTGCCTGCCAAATGAAAGCAACGGTTGATAACTGCAATAATATCATGAAATTTCCTATCCAAACGCTCATCGCGGCGATCCTATTGGCAATCCCCACAACCGCCTCCGCCCAATACCCGGGTTGGCAGCATGACGCATCGTTTTTTATTCTCACCACCCCGGAGGGCGCGAACCTGCCGGCCACGGCCACCGCGGAGGGTTTCCCGCTGCTGGTGCGCCTGGACAAGGATTCCTTCGATTTCAAACAGGCGCAGGCCACCGGCGCGGACCTGCGGTTTGCCGCAGCGGGCAAGCCGCTGGCCTATCAGATTGATCAGTGGGACGCGGCGGCCGGCACGGCCGCCATCTGGGTGCGCATCCCCACCATCAAGGGCAACGCGCGCCAGGAATTGAAAATGTTCTGGGGCAAGGCCGATGCAAAGGGCGAATCGAGCGGCAAGGCGGTGTTCAACGAGTCTAACGGATACCTCAGCGTCTGGCACATGGGCGAACCGGTGACGGACGATGTGGGCACGACCGTGGCCAAGGATACGGGCACCGCGGCCGCCGCCGGAATGATTGGCATGAGCCGGCACTTCGAGCAAGGCAAGGGGATCAATTGCGGCGCGAATATCGCCGCCTATCCGACCGGCTCCAGCCCGCATAGTACGGAAGCATGGTTCAGGGCCCAACAGACGAACGCGCCCATCATGGCATGGGGCAATGATGCCCCCCAGGGGAAATTGATCCTCCAGATTGCCAGCCCTCCGCACATCAAGGTGGAGTGCTGGTTTTCCGGGGCGGACGTCCAAGGGCAGGGCAAACTTCCTTTGTCCCATTGGATTCATGTGGTTCATACCTATCAAAACGGTGATTCCAGGATCTATGTCAATGGCACCCTTGACGGCACCTCGACGTCCACGGCATCCCCGCTGGCGATCAAGAGTCCGGCGCGGATGTATATCGGCGGCTGGTATGATAACTATAAGTTTGTCGGCGAGATCGACGAGGCCCGACTTTCCAAAGTCACCCGCTCGGCCGATTGGGTGAAACTCCAGTATGAAAACCAGAAACCCCTGCAAACCGTGGTCGGCCCGCTGGTGCGGCCGGGTTCCGACTTTGCCCTCTCGGCGAAAACAATTAGCTTGCTAGAAGGCAAAAGCATCACCGTCACGGCCAAGGCCGGCGGCGCGCAGAAGCTCTATTGGATCATCAAACGCGGCACCCAGGAAGCCGTGGCCGCGGCCGACCGGTTTTCCTTCACGTTGGATGCCGGGCGGGTGACGGGCGATGACTCGTTCACGCTCCAACTCAAGGCGGTCTTGGCCACTCAGGTGAAGACCCTGGAGATCCCTGTTTCTATCAAGGAAGACATTGCCGATCCGGTGTATACCTTGCAAGCGCCGGCCACATGGAATGGCCGCGACCCGATCGAGGTGGTCCCTCAGATCACCAATCTGCCTGCGTTACAAGCCAAGGGCGCCGCCACTGTGAAAACCCAGTGGAGCGTTTCCGGCCTAGCCGTGATCAAGGAAGAGGCACCCGGAAAGCTCATCCTCAAGCGCTCGCAAAACAGCGGCAAACTGACCGTCACGGCAACCGCCGCTAACGGCGGCAAGCCGGTCATCCAAACCATCCAGATCATGGTCAAGGAACCCGAGAAGGAGGCATGGGTGCAACGCACGCCGGACAAGGATGAAAAGCCCGTGGACAACCAGTTCTATGCCCGTGATGATAACAACGAGGGCACGCTTTATTATAGCGGCACCCTGACGGATTCCGCAGACAGCGTGTTTTTGAAACTCTATGCCGGTGACAAGCTGGTCAAATCCGATAGCCAGAAACCCAAGGCGGACAAGAGTTATGCGTTCGCCATCAAGCTCAAGGCGGCACTGGTCATCTACAAGGTCGAGTTCGGAACCAAGACCGGCAGTGCCGAAAAGATCCAACAGACGGTTTCCAACCTGGTGTGCGGCGACGCCTATATCATCGATGGCCAGTCCAATGCCGTGGGCTACAACTACGAGAACACCGACAAACGCCAGGACCTAACGCGAACTAACAGCCCGTGGATCCGCAGCTTTGGCGGCAACGGCGAGGCTGCCGATCCACTCACCGGCGGCTGGGGCAATGCCGTGGTGGAACGCTTGACTCCCACCTCACCCGACCGCGTCCATTTCATCAGCGTGTGGGGCATGGCGCTGGCCAAGAAACTCGTCGAAGACACCAAGATCCCCATCTGCATCCTCAACGGCGCCGTCGGCGGAACCCGCATCGACGAACACATGCCCGATGATGTCAAAACCGCCAACAAGCAACGCCCGATCTACAGCAACCTCAAGCAGCGTGTGATCGCTGCCAAACTCACCCATGGCATCCGTGGCGTGTTGTGGCACCAGGGTGAAGCCGATCAGGGGAGCGACGGTCCTGATAACTGTTATGGTTGCGAGATGTACGAAAACTACTGGCTGGAGCTGACTGCCGCCTGGAAGCAGGATTATCCTAACATCCGGCATTACTACCTTTTCCAAATCTGGCCCAACGCCTGTTCCCAGGGCGGCACCAGAAACAGCGACAAATTGCGCGATGTCCAGCGCCGCCTGTCGCGCCTCTATTCCAGCCTCAGCGTCGTGCCCACTCTGGACATCCCCAGCGGCGCCAACTGCCATTTCAAAACCGATGACTACGAGAAAATGGGCCTGGCCATGGCTCCGCTGCTGGAACGCGACATTCATGGCAAGGCTTTCCCGCAGGCAATCTCCGCCGCCGACCTGATAAAGGCGAGCTATACCACCGCCAATAATGACGGGATCACCCTTGAGTTCGACCAACCGGTGGCCTGGCTCGACGCGCTCTCCAGCCAGTTCTATCTGGACGGCGAGCCGGGCAAGGTCACCTCGGGCAGCGTATCGGGCAACCTGCTCAAGCTCAAGCTGACAGCACCCGCCACCGCGAAATCCATCACCTATCTCACCGACAAGAGGTGGGACCCCAAGACCCTGCTCTACGGCAAGAACGGCCTCGCCGCGTTGACCTTCTGCGAGGTGCCGATCGGGATCAATGCCCGTTGACCACCTAACAGATAGCCGCGATGCAAACATATCCATCAATAGAATCCATCAAACACACGATGCTCCGAATCAGCGTGCTGACTCTGCTGGCAGGCACCATGTCATTCACATTGTTAGCCGCGGCGCCTGTGGTGCCGCAACAGACGAGCCCGCAGTCTGACGGTCGAACAACTATTTCGCTCAACGGCACCTGGCACATCGCCGAGAGCGTTTCGCCTGACGGGATTCCCACGGTGTTCGATCACACGGTGGTGGTGCCGGGAATAATCAACCTTGCCAAGCCCGCCTTCCCGGCCGTGGATCTGGTTGCCAGCCATGAATACCTGATACGCTGGGGAAAGCGCTATCCGTGGGGCGGCCCGGAAATCCTGGCCAAGGATGCGCCGTTGCCGGTCATCGGCATTTCGATGCAGAAGCGGAATTACTTCTGGTATCGCAAAACCTTTACGGCACCGGAAAATCGCCAGGTCGTCCTCCTCAAGATCAATAAGTCGCAGTTCGGCACCAAGGTGTGGCTCAATGGGAAGACGGTCGGCGAACACCCCGGTTGTTGGACGTCCGGCACTTTTGATCTAACCGACTTCCTGAACGACTCCGGCGAGAACAATCTGCTGGTGCGCATCGGCGCCCATCCGGCGGTTTTGCCGGAGAGCCTGCCGGGGGCCGGCATGTATTCCTCGAAACACAAATGGACTCCCGGCATCTATGACGACGTCAGCCTGATCCTTTGCGACAATCCGGTGATCGAGACCATTCAGGTGGCGCCGCGCATCGATAGCTCCGAGGTCGTGGTTCAGACCAAAGTTAAAATCCATGGTCCGGCCCGGAGTTTCGAGCTCGCTCACAAGATCAGCACTTGGAAAACTGGCAAAGAGGTTGCGCGGACCCAGCCGCAGCGTGAGAGCATCGGCGCCGGCGAGGAACAGACCTTTACTCAGACCATTAGGATTCCCGAGGCTCGGCTTTGGTCGCCGGAGGATCCCTTCCTCTATTCGGTGGAGAGCGGGACGGGCGGCGACAGCGTCCGGACCCGCTTCGGCATGCGGGAGTACCGGTTCGACAACGCCAAGAGTGTGGGCTACTTGAACGGCAAGTACCTGTTGAAGGCCGTGGCTTATCCTGACGGCTCGCGGCACAAGAGCCCCACGGTCAGCCTCCGCAAACTCTCTGTGGAGCCTGTTGCCGATGTTAAGGCCAACCCGATCCCAGGAGAAACCAAAGACAACGCACTTCCAACAAATAATAAAAGGATCTACTGAAGCCACAGTGAACAGGTAATATCACAACAAGAAAATGACAAACACAATGAAGAAATTATCAGGTTTGGCAGCACTCTTGGTTGCTGCAGTGTCCGCTCGGGCGGACGTAACTCTCAACGCAATCTTTGACGAGCACATGGTTCTCCAAAGGGACATTCCGGTTTCGGTCTATGGCAAGGCGGAACCCGGCGAGAAAGTAACGGTCGTCTTCGCTGGCCAAACCCAGTCGGCGAGCACCGACAAAGAGGGTGCCTGGTGCGTCAAGCTCGCCGCGATGAAAGCCAGCACGACCCCGGCAGTCATGACGGTGAGTGGCAAGAACAAGCTGACCCTCAGCGATGTGGTGTTGGGCGATGTCTGGATTTGCAGCGACAAGCAGATGAGGATTGAAGGCAACAAAATCCGTCTCGGTTTCGACAGCGTTGGCTCCGGGCTGACCGTGGCCACCAAGAAAGGCTTCGCTCCCGTGGTCAAGGAGCCGCAGGGCAAACTGAAGCGCTTCGCCATCGCCGGCGATGACAAGAAGTGGGCTTGGGCCGATGCCGTCATCGACGGCAAAACCGTGCTCGTCTCCAGCCCCGAGGTGCCCAAGCCGGTCGCCGTCCGTTATGCCTATACGATGTCCGGCGATGACTGCAATCTTTACAACAATGAGGGCCTGCCAGCCTCGCCCTTCCGCACCGATGACTGGTGAGCCAACAGATCAACAAACGAAAGAATGGACAAGTATCATCGGTAGCGTTCAATGAGAATCACTACAGAACCGCAGATTTTGATAACAGAAGGCACCTTCAAAACTGAAATACTGAAAGAATTGACGCCGGCGGAAGCAGTGGCTTTGGAATCCTAACACAAGACGCGAATGAGCAAGATGCTCGAACTAGCAACAGACATGAAAGCCGATGTTAAGCCGGTGAAGCGAGGAAATCCGCCGCCGTGGCTGGTTTGTGGTATGGCGCTGCTATCGCTATCCGTGGCGGCTCACGCATGGGTGCCCAACGCCAAGGATCGGGCGGCGGCGATCAAGGCGGGGGATTTCACCGCGTATAGCGGCCAGCTTGCGGCATGGCTGAATCAGCAGGTGCCTGCCGATCCGGCCCGGATCACCAAGGAAAAGTTGATGGTCCTGCTCAGGGATCCGGTCTTTATCGCCGCCTTGGCCGAGCGGCAGTTTATTGGCAAAGTGTGGGATCAACCGGACTTGGGCGGCTATGCCAAGGCGGATCCCAAGAACAAGGCGTTCCTGACCTGGGTGATGTCCAACGGAAAGATCATGGATGAGGTGCTGCTCACCCGCACTCCCACCGAAATGGCCGGCAGATATGACAATAGCTGGTCGATCAACGCAGGCGTCCTGGAATACTGGAAGCAAATCTGCTATGCCTTTCCGGAGTCACGGGAAGGCCTGTACCTGCGGCTCGCCATTGCCACGGCGCTGCGCCCGCCTGGTACCGGCAACGCCGGCGTTGGCATGGCCAAGGAGCAAAGCACGCCGCTGGCCCGCTTCGGCAATTACCTCAAGGCGCACAAGAACCATGAGCTGCTGCCAAGCTTCGACACGCTCACCGCCTGGGAGTTGACGCATGTGGTGTCGTCGGGCGCGTCCGACCAGGATCTGGTCTGGGCCCGGGAAGCGCTCAACACCTGGAACCCTGATTTCAGAAAGAACGAGAACATCATTGGGATGGCGAGCCAGATGCAATATCAAGGGTCGCAAATTCCCTATTACAACATGGCTTGCGTGTTCGCGGGAGGCGGAAAATGCGGCCCCAGATCCTCCTTTGGCGTGTTCATCAACCAGGCGTTCGGCATTCCCGCCATCGGCGTGGCCCAGCCGGCGCATGCCGCGGTCGCCTACCGGGACAAGGATGGCAACTGGCAGATCGCCTTGGGAAAAGGTTGGAACGTGTCGAAACTCGCCGACCGCGCCATGATGTCGGGCGGTGAGTTTCTGGAGCGGGTCAAGGAACGCAAGACTACCGCCTTTGCCAACGTGGAACACCTGCGCTGGCTGGCGTCCTATCTAACTGAGAAGGCGCGGATCGATGCGGTCAATGCCATTGTTCCGGCGATTGCCGATGCGAGCAAAGACACGATTGCCCCGTTCCAAGCCACCCCCGCGGCGACGGAGAAGCCGGTGGTCAAGCCGGGCCCGCCGCTCAAGGCGGCGCCCGGGGTCATGCATATTGAGGCCGGGGAGTTTGTTAGTATCGGCGGCATCAGCGGCTACGGCCCCGGCGTGGCGGCCCTTGATAGTTTCACCGGTGGCAAGCAAGTTTACTTCGCCGCGATGTCACAGGCCGGCTGGGTCGGCTATAAAATCAAGGTCCCCAAGACCGGCGTCTATGAATTGACCGTCACCTTGGCCGCCATGAACTGGGGCCAACGCCTTTATGCCAGATCGTTCGGCGCGATGTATCCGGTCAAGACGGCCACGGCATCCGATGTCTATCGGCAGCAGGACGCGCTGGGACCGCAGATGGCCATCGATCAGGATCTGGGGACGCGCTGGGCCATGAATCTGGGCAAAGAGCAAGGGTGGATCGAACTCGATCTGGGCCAGCCCAGGGAGATCAGCAGGATGATCATCGACGAGCGTATCTGGGAACGCGTGTCACGATACCGGGTGGAATACAAGGCTGGCGACGAGTGGAAGACCCTCTTCGAAGGCGGGGACCTCGGGGAATGCAAAAAGGAATTCCCGCCGGTGACCACGCAGCATGTGCGGCTCAGTCTGTTGGATGGCAAGGGACCGCAGGGTGGCCCGACCATCTGGGACATCAGTGTGGGCAAGGTGTTTGATGGCACCGGTTGGCTCAACGCGGAATGGGCCCCCGATAGGTCCGGTTGTTGGAATACCACCAAACCCTTGGACATGTATCTGGTCGAGGGTCCCCAGATGCTCTGGCTGTGCGCGCCCCCACAGCGCGGGCTTTCCATGAAGTCGCTCGAACTGAAACCCAAATCCTCCAAACCATGAATTCCAATTGTGACGCCGACCGCCGGGCCGGGATCAGCCCGCCATCACGCACGCGCCATCTATTCGCAGGCATCAATTTGCGAAGTTGGAAGGAAACCAACGCAGAGCCACATGCCACGCGCAGCCGCAAACGCATGGGCCACGGCACGCCGCTGACCGTCGCGCTGTGCGCCAGCCTGTGGTTCGCCGTGTCCCCCGGGATGGCCACAGGCGGCCAGTGGAATCCGAGTCAGAAATCCAAGCCTGTGCGTCTGGAGCAGGGGAAGAAGTATTACCTTGAGGCGGTGCACAAGCAGAATACGGGCGGGGCGAACCTGGCCGTCGGCTGGATTGCCCCTGGCGGGAGCGCCGCCACTGTCATCAAGGGCGCGTACTTCTCGCCCTTCCCCAACGGTGCAAAGGGGACGATTCGCTACGAGATATGGCTCAACCAAGCGACTTGGCCGGAAAGACGCTGAGGACAGTCGAACACAACATGAAAGCACAAACCATTGCCAATCCATCAATGAACCATCGATACATAAGATTGTGCGGGATCGCCGCAATGCTGCTGACGCTGCCGGCGTTTGCCCAAACCCAAATCGTGCTGGATCTGCCGCTTGACTGGCAGGTCATCCAGCGCAACGCCCAGGACTGGGCCGAGGTCAAGGTGGCGGGCACCGCTCCGGCGGGTGCAACCCTTGTCCAAATCAAAGCCGAACCCGGTGCCGGGCTGCGCGGCAAGGCACGCGATTGGACCGCAGTGGCCCAAGGCGCGCAGGTCAAGGACGGCAGGTTCAGCGGCAGCCTCAAACTTCTAGCAGGTGGGTGGTATGCGCTCAAAGTGCGCTTCCGCAAATCCGCCGCCGATCCGGCGGTGCTGGGTGAAGCCGCGGTGGAGCACATCGGGGTGGGCGACATCTTTGTGGTCGCTGGACAGTCGAACGCATCGAATCACGGCGCCGAGCCCCAAAAGACCACGACCGGACTTGTGGCCGCGTCTGATGGAAAAAAATGGCAGTTGGCCAACGACCCGCAGCCCGGCGCCAGCGGCGGGCAAGGCAGTTTCCAGCCACCCTTTGGCGATGCCATGGCCACGAAGTTCAAGGTGCCCGTGGGCATCATTGCCTGCGGCATCGGGGCCACCAGTGTGCGCGAGTGGCTGCCCAAGGGCACGACGTTTCCCAATCCGCCGACGCTCGAGGGCCGGGTGCGCCAACTCCCAAGCGGTGAGTGGGAGAGCAAGGGCGAGGCTTTTGACATGCTAACAGGCCGCATGAAACAGTTAGGACCCAAGGGTTTCCGCGCCGTGCTGTGGCACCAGGGCGAGTCCGACGCCGGACAACCGGATCCCAAACGCACGCTCATCGGCAAACCCTATCGGGTCTATCTCGAGCAGCTCATCAAAGAGTCGCGCAAGGCAATCGGCTGGGACGCGCCATGGTTCGTCGCGCTGGTCAGTTCCCATGGCGGTGACGGCGTGCCAGAGATGCGCGACGCCCAGAAATCCCTGTGGACTGATAACATCGCCCTGGAAGGACCTGATAGCGACGCGCTCAAGGGAGACCTGCGAGACGGCGTGCATTTCAGCGGCAAGGGCCTGCGCGAACATGGCAAATGCTGGGCCGACAAGGTCGCGCCGTGGCTCGAGAAACAGACAGTCAAACCCTTTATCAGAACTAATCACCCATGAAAAATACCATCATCATGAACAAACCAACAACCCTCATCGCCCGCCTGCTGGCACCGCTGGTTGCGCTGTATTCTATAATAATGCGTGTTACCGAGAGGCAAGGAACCATCGTTGCGAAACGTCAACGGATAGGCTTTCTCAGGTGCCTTCTCTGGTGCTGCCTTTTGATTGGGCCAATGGCGAGTGGCGCGGAGCTGAAGGCGTTGCTAGTGACCGGTTACGATCCGCACGGGCACAAGTGGGAGGAGACAACGCCGATTTTGGAAGGTGTGCTCCAGCACAACGGGAAGTTTGATGTCGAGATTGCAACATTGTCCTCAGCGCAAGAGGCACAAGCTTTTGCTCCCGATTTTGGGAAATGCAACGTTGTTGTGATGAATGCGCATGGCCGGGACTGGTCCGCAGCGACTCAGGAGCAATTTGAGAGATATGTGAACGGCGGCGGTGGCTTGGTGGTGGTTCACAATGCGGTGGGGCAGTTCGCGACATGGAGCGCGTATCGGGCCATGATCGGCATCGGGCCGGGGGGGCAGCAGGATGGAGTCGGGTTCAAGTTTGATGAGAGTACGCACTTGGTGGTTCAGATTCCGTCCGGTGAAGGAGTCAAGCAAAACGGGCATGGCAGCCAGCACGAGTGGGTCGTCAAGATCCGAGAGTCGGAGCACCCGATCATGGCCGGTCTGCCCCAGACATGGCTGCACACGGCGGACGAACTGTACCACGGATTTCGCGGCACGCCTGAGTCCGTCAAGGATCTGAAGGTGCTGGCCACGGCGTTCAGCGCCAAGGAGACCGGCGGCACCGGCAACCATGAGCCGGTCATGGTCGTCAACCGATTCGGCAAGGGACGCATCTTTCACCTCATGCTGGGTCACAGTGCCGGAGCCATGTCCTGTGTCGGATTCCAGACGGTCTTCCTGCGTGGGACAGAATGGGCGGCGACCGGGAAAGTCACTCTAACCGACATTCCAGCGGACTTTCCAAGCGCCGGCAAATCGAGCGCGAGGCCGGCGGTCAACAAATCATCCACCCGGAAAATTGTGTTCATCGGTGGAGCCGACACCCATGGGCCGGGCGCTCACGCGCACAAGGCCGGTGCAACGCTGCTCAAGCAGTTGGTTGACACATCGGAAGATTTTAAGGGTATTGCAACGGCGTTGTATCTGGATCGGCTGCCGGAAGACCTGACGGAACTTGATGATGCCGCCGCCATCGTCCTCATGTGGGAAGGCTGGGATCAACATCTGTTTCAAGCAAAGAACGTCGCCGTGATGAACAAGTTCGGCCAACTGATGCAGCGTGGCGTTGGTCTCATGTGCCTCCATGCAGCCACGGCTGTTGAGGATGATGCGGAGAAGGAATTTCTGAAATGGAGCGGTGGCAACAAGAAGCTCGGCTATTCCAGCCACCCGATGGAGAACGATCTTGGATTGTCCATTGTCACGCCGGAACATTCGATTTGCCGGGGCGTCAAGCCGATGCGGTTTGCGCGCGAAGAGTTTTATCGGCGAATCCTGTTCGACGAATCGGCCGGCAAGGTCACGCCGATTTTGACGGCGAGTTCCCCGGTGGGCAAACCGGCGGATCAAGTGGTTGCCTGGGCATTCGAACGGACGGGTGGCGGTCGCACTTTCAGCTGCAGCGGACCGCACTTTCACGATTCATTTCAGAACGATGATTTCCGCCGGTTGATCATGAATGCGATCCGCTGGATCGCCAACAAGGAGAATCCAAATGAATAATATCATCTCACGAAGAACATTCCTCGGCCGGACCTCGCGATGGGCGGGCGCGGCGGCTGTGGGGCCGAGTATCGTGCCTTCGTCGGTGCTGGGACTTGACGGTGGCGTTGCGCCGAGCAACAGGATCGGGTTGGGGTTTATCGGGCAGGGGGGACGGGGGCAAGGAATTGCACCCGGCTTTCTCGGAGCTGGCTCACAAGCCATTGCCGTGTGCGATGTCTGGTCCAACCGGGCTGACGCGGCAAAGCAACAACTCGGCGCAGCGCATGCCTATACGGATTTCCGGGAACTATTGGCACGTGCCGACATTGATGCCGTGGTGATCGCCACGCCGGAACACTGGCACGTGCCGATTGCGATCGCGGCGGCCAAAGCCGGCAAGGATATCTATTGCGAGAAATCGCTCGGTACCACCGTGGCCGAGGGCCGCATCCTTTGCGACACCATCAAGCGATACGGCCGGGTCTTTCAATTCGGCACACAGCAACGGTCGGAGCAGAATTTCCGCCGGGCCTGTGAACTGGTACGCAACGGACGAATCGGCAAATTGCACACGATCATGATCACTGTGCCCGGTGGTGGAACGCGCCCCTTGTTAGCGCCGTCACTGCCACCCAAGGAACTGGATTTTGACATGTGGCTTGGCCCGGCCCCGGTGATTCCCTATGTGGGGCAGGCGTTGGACGACCGCTGGGCCGGCATGCCGGACTATGCGGTGGGTTTCCTGAGCACCTGGGGAGTTCACCATGCCGACATTGCCCAGTGGGGACATGACACCGAGTTGAGCGGGCCGGTGGAAATCGAGGGGAAAGGCGATTACATGAATGCTGAATTCTGCAATATTGCCAATGAGTGGCGGGCGGAATGCACGTTTGCGGATGGCGTGAAACTGATCCATCACAGCGCGGGGAATGCGCCGGCTCCTTTGCGGGGTTCCTCGGAGGGGGTGTTGTTTGAAGGCACGGAAGGATCCGTGTACGTCCGCCGCGGCAATGTGCTGGAGACCACGCCGGTTTCACTCAAGACCTCCGAGATCCTGCCGCAGGAAATTCATCTGTATGAATCACACAACCACGCCGATAATTTCCTGGATTGTGTCCGTACCCGACGCCAGACCATCAGCCCGGTGGAGGTCGCCCAGCGGTCAACGACCATCAGCCTGCTCTGCGACATCGCCATGCGACTGGGACGAAAAGTCAAATGGGATCCAGTTACCGAAACGTTTCCGGGTGATGATGCAGCGAACCGGCTCTTATCCAGAACCATGCGTGTGCCGTGGCAGGTGTAGCCCGGGCCGTCCCCTGTTGAGACGATAGAAAGGAATAACTGATGCATACGAAGCAAAGAAACTTTAGAATGGTCATGCTATTGATGATGGTGGGGAGGTGTGCCGTGGCTGCTGATCAAGCAGGCTGGGACAGCCTCGCCAAATACGAATTCGGAAAGTACTCACCCAATCTCTGCGCACTGGAAACAGAGATCAGGGGTGCGCCAGCGGGGCAGTTTGAGCAGTATGAGGACAAGCTCCTGGTGTTGCTCAATACGCAGAATGCAACCTGCGAGGCGAAGGAATTTGCCTGCAGAATGCTGAGACTGGTGGGTTCGGAAAAATGTGTTCCCGTTCTGGCTGGGTTTCTAGCAGATGAGAAGATGGGACACATGAGTCGCTATGCGCTTCAAGGCTTGCCTTTTCCCAGTGTTGATGATGCGTTGCGAAATGCGCTGGGTAAGACCACGGGGATGCAGAAAGCGGGAGTCATCTCTTCGCTCGGCGTTAGAAAAGATGCGAAAACCGTTTCCCTGCTCAAGCCACTGATGACGGATGCGGACTTGGTCGTCGCCCGTGAGTCGGTTTCCGCGTTGGGGCGCATTGCCAGTCCGGATGCCCTGGAAGCCCTGACGCAAGCCAAGGTTGCGGATGAACTCAAGACGGCGGTCCTGGAATCGCAGTTGATGTGTGCAGATGCGCTCTTGGCGAAGGGGAAAGTGGATCAGGCGGCGGCTGTTTACCGGGGGGAGCTTGGCGCAGGAAATCCCGGGGGAGTCCGGGCTGCTGCCATGATAGGTCTTGCCAGAGCCGTGAAGGATGATGCCCTACCGACGATCTTTGAAATGTTGAAGAGTCAGGACAGCCACTCGCAACGTGCTGCAGGTGCGGCCCTGATGGAAATCAAGGGAGAACATCTATCAAAAGCCATGGCTGATGTGCTGGGCAGCCTTTCCGCTGATGCGCAGGTTATTGCGATTCATGTCCTGGCTGTGAATGGGACAAAATCCATAACGCCTGACATTGCGAAATTAACAGGCAGTCCGGAACAGGCGGTGAGAGTTGCCGCCGTTCAGGCGCTGGCCGCGCTGAGCGATGTCTCCGATATCGAACTGCTGGCAGGTCTGGCAAAGGAAGGTGGCGAGGTAGGCAGGGTGGTGGTTGAGAGCCTGAGCCGCCGCAGCGGAAATGGTGCAAGCGAAGCACTCATGAAAGTCTTGCCCCGTGTTGACCCTGCTTCCAGGGCATTGCTGATAGGCTGCCTGGCGGAGCGGAAAAGCCATGAGGTTGTTGCAGATCTCATAAGCTATGCTGACGATTCCGATGAGAATGTCAGGGTGGAAACGTTCAAGGCGCTGGGTTCCCTGGCCCAGGAGAAGGAAATCCCTTCACTGATAGGCCTGATGCTCAGAGCCAAGCCTGACCGGGTACGCTTGGCGGCTGAGCGGGCCGTATCTGTGGCGAGCGCCAAGGTTGAAGGAGAGGACAGGAAAACAGCGCCGCTTGTCGCCGCCATGAAGGACGCGAAACCCGAAGAGCGTGTGAGCCTGCTGCATTGTCTTGGAAGCCTGGGCGGTGACAAGGCGCTGGGCATGGTGCGCGGCAGCATCAGGGACAGGAATGAAAATGTGCAGGAGACGGCAATCCGCGTCATGGCGGACTGGAAGGATGAAGGAGCGGTTGCGGATCTTCGTGAACTCGCAAAAAACGCGCAGAAGGAAAATCTCAAGATCATTGCGTTTCGCGGACTGGTAAGGATTGTATCGCTTCCAGAAAGCGTGAAGAACCATGCAGGGAATGCGGTGGCTTCGCTGGTGGAGGCAATGAGTATGGCGCCACGGACGGACGAGAAGAGGCTTGTGTTAGGCGCGCTTTCCGGCATCGCCAGTCTTGCCGCGCTGGATGCGGCACAGAAGTGCATGCCGGATGCTGAACTCGGGACGGAAGCTGAGCTGGCCTGTGTCAAGATTGTCCAGCAGTTCAGAAGCCCTGGTCCGGAACGTGACAAGGCGATGGCTGTGCTCAAATCCCTGGCAGAGACAACCCAGACTGAAAGCATCAGGAAACAAGCGACAGCCATCCTTGATGCCGCAAAATAACTAAAATATGAAAACAAAAATAATGTCAGTCATATCGGCTTTGCTGGCAGCAGGGTGGGCGCAGGCGGCGGATCTGTCGAAGGTGCCGCAAATGAATGAGACCAAGGAGCAGCGTGACGAGCGCATGCAGTGGTTCCGCGATGCGAAGTTCGGGATGTTCATCCACTGGGGGCCGTGTTCGATCGGGAAGGTGAAGATCGGCTGGGGCCGCAAGGCCAACCGCCCGTGGGATATCAATGGCATCCAGACACCGCGCACGGATGACCCGGTGTACGACAACTATTTCAAATCCTTTGAACCCAGCTTGCTGGTGCCCGTGGCCCATCTGGATGCGGGGGCCAAGGTCCCCGGAGGCCGCGCGCGCTTTATCCGCATGGAAACTAACAACGATTCCCCCCGCGAACTGTTACTTAAGCGTGTCACGGTTTTTGGCGTGAAATGAGGCTCACGATCTAGCCGGTTGACATGCTGTGGAAACCCTCCGGCTCGGGTTTGCCACAGCAAAACGGCTTCACCAAGGCCCCTGAACCGTTGGAAAACAGTAGGGAAATGGCGGAAAATGTCCTTGACCCGGAGAGGGTGGGTGGACACAGAGGCTCTGCAAGCATTGCAAATCACCATGAAACAATGCATCTTCACATCCTTCGGGCTGGCCGTTCTGGCCGGCTTTTCGCTCGTCACTCCGGCCTTGGCCGTGAGCATCGCCGATGTGCCCATCGGCAACGCCAACAATTGGGCGGATCCTGCCACCGGCAGTCTATACGGCGCGGTGAGCTATGCCTATCAGATTGCGAAGAACGAGACGACCATCAGCCAATACGCAGAGTTCCTCACTGCGGTGGCCAAGACCGACACCTACGGACTCTACAACACAAGCATGACCACCAGCTATATCAATGGCATTTCGCGGAGCGGGGTTTCCGGCGCTTACAGTTACACGGTGACGGCGGGCAGCGGCAACAAGCCGATCACGTATGTGAGCTGGTTTGATGCGGCGCGGTTCTGCAACTGGCTGCACAACGGCCAGCCAAGAGGACTCCAGACGAGCGGCACCACCGAGGATGGCGCATACAGTCTGTTGGGTGCGGTGAGCGGCACGGGGTTTTCCGTTCAACCGGATGCCAAGGCGTGGATCCCCAGTGAAAGCGAGTGGTATAAGGCGGCATATTACGATCCGAACAAGGGCGGCGCGGGTGTCGGCGGCTACTGGAGCTATCCGACTCAGAGCAACACGATGACCACCAACGACATCGGCGTGGCGGGTGCGGCGAATTGCTATGATGCCAATGGCTACGCCGTTTATACCGGGTCTGGTGCTGGGACGTGGGTAATCACGGATGTTGGAGCTTACGGCGTGAATTCGGACAGCGCGTATGGAACCAACGACCAGGGCGGCAACGTTTGGGAATGGAACGACGCCATCATTTCAGGCTCTTCCCGCGGGCTGCGCGGGGGCTCTTGGGGCAGCCTCGACTACACCCTGCAGTCGTCGTACCGCTACGGCCGCAACCCATCCAACGAGTACGACGGCTTCGGGTTTCGTGTCGCCAGTGTCCCTGAACCAACGTCGGTCGTCCTGGCGATGGTCACGAGCGGGATGCTGCTGATCCGCCGGAAACGCTGATTTTTCCCTTTGAATCTTGATCCCTTGGTCCGGAGCGCGAGTCTCCAGACTCGCCTGCCCATGTGTGGAGAAAGAAAAGCGCGATCAGCTCAAACCTTTCTCCCATCATGGGCATCGACGCTCACAGAGCGCCGCTACAAGCCCCGCCGCAGGCGGTCGGATTTTGTTAGATCCGCCGCGCACCGCGCTGCCGCGTTGGGCGGAGTGGGTGGCCAAGACCCACCGGGCACGCCCCGCCAAGGGGGCCTGGTCCGGTTGGAACAGTTGGAATTTCCTGGGTGAGGGCTTCACCGGCAAGGATGTCCTGGCGGTGGTCGATGAAATGGTGCGCTCGCCGGCGCGGCTGCGGCCCGGCGTCATTCAGATTGATGACGGCTATCAGGACATCACCGCGCGCAAGGAAACCAACGACAAGTTTCCCGAAGGACTGGCATTTTACGCACAGCACATCGCGGCCACCGGCACGCGGCCGGGACTCTATCTGGAGTCCTTCGGCACGATCGGCACGCCGCGCCGGCTCGATTCCCCGGATTGGAACGGGTTGGTCCAAAGCATCCAACAGGCAGTTCGCACCGCTTCACCTATCTGAAGATCAACCATCTGAACCTCGGCGAGCTGACGGAGGGAAAACGGACCGCATTCGAAATCTACCGTGACAATTATGCCGCCATCCGCAAGGCCGCCGGTGAGGACGCCTACCTGGCATACTGCGATTCCAGTCCTAACAGACTAACGGTCGGCCTGGTGGATGCGAGCCGCATCGGTGCCGAGGCCAACCGCAAAGCACGCTCCGTGGCCGGCACGAGCCAGGCGGATCTGCGGTTTGCGATGCTCGATGTGCTGCGATCCTATCACCTCCACGGCCGCTGGTTTGCGGTGGACAACGACACGTATTACATGGGCACGGACCGCCAGAACGTGAGCGAGATCGCCGGCAAGTGGCCGCTGGTCCGGACCTGGATGAGCATGGTCGGGCTGTCCTGCGGCACCGCCATCACCTCGGACCCGCTGTATTGGGAGAGTTTCAAGCCATACTGGCGCAATATGGAAGTGATGACGCCACCGGCCAACGAACATACCGAGGTGCTGGACCTGGGCACCAGTCGGGAATGGCCGCGGTTGTTAGGGAGCGTGCAACGCGCCTGGGGCGACTCATCCGTCGCGTTGCTGTGGAATCCCGGCGTGACCGAGCAGGCGATCACGTTGGATTTCACCCAGGCCGGCCTCAACCCCCAGCACTGCTATGCGGTCTGGTCGTTTTGGGATAACCGGTTCCTGGGGGTGGCGCAGGGCGCCTGGGCGACGCAGACCCTGGAGCCCCTGGCTTCCCAGCAGTTATGCTTCACCGATTTGGATCACACTCCTAACAAACCGGTGCTGGTCGGTTCCAACCTGCACATTTACTGCGGGGCGGCCGAGATCCAACGCGTCACCAGTGGGCGGGGCTCCATGGCGATCGAACTCACCGACGCGGGGGCGCGCGACGGCGATTTGTTCGTGTATAGCCGCCTGCCGCTGTTGTTGAAATCCGCCATTGGCTGCGCGGTCACCGGGGTGACCCAGGCCGGCGAGAACGTGTGGCGGATCAGTCTGGCAGAGCGCCAGCGCGGCGTGCCGCAGCGGTTGGATCTGACGGTCGTGCTGCCGGTGATGCGCCAAGTCTGGTTCTGGGTTCTGATCGGGTTGGTGGTGGCCAGTCTGCTGTTTGCGGCGTCGCGCTACTTGGTCGGGCAGCGGCTGCAACGCGAGCACGCGCTGGAACTGGAACGCGCCCGCATTGCCCGTGACATCCATGATGATCTGGGCACGAGTTTGACGCGGGTTTCGGTGATGGCCGACGACGGAAGCACCCGGCAGGAGGACCTGGCAGGCTTGCGGGACCGGCTCGCGGCCATCCGGGCAGTGGCGCATGAGATGACCCGCACCATGGATGAAACGGTGTGGGCGATCAACCCGCGCCACGACAAGCTGGAAAGCATGGTGCGTTACCTGGTGGACTATGCCGGGGAGTTCCTGATGTCGGCTGGCTTGAGGTTGCGCCTGGACCTGCCCCTGCAAACGCCCGCCTGGTTCCTGCCCTCGGCGCTCCGGCATGACCTGTTCCTGGCCTTAGGGCTGGATCGAGGCCACGGCGCACCTGGAATTGGTTGGCGAGTTTGCCGATGCGGAGAGCGCGATGCGAGACCTGCCTAACCGCGCCGTGGACGTGATGATGGTGGACATCAACCTGCCGGGCAGCAATGGCATCGAGTGCGTACGCACGCTCAAACCGCGGATGGAAGCGACGCAGTTCATGATGGTGACGGTTTACAGCGACGCCGAGCTCATTTTCGATGCGCTGGGCGCCGGTGCCACCGGCTACCTCTTGAAACGGTCCTCCCGCGTCGAATTGCTGGCGGCCATTGCCGAGATCGCCGGCGGCGGCTCGCCGATGAGCGGCGGCATCGCCCGTATGATCACCCAGTCGTTCCGCCGCCGGGCACCCGTCGTGTCCGCCATGGATCACCTCGCCCCGCAAGAACAACGGGTGCTGGAATTGATGGCCCAGGGCTTCGCCCACAAGGAAATCGCCGCCGAAATGGGCGTCGCCATCACCACCGTTGGCACCTACGTTCGCCGCATTTACGACAAGTTTCACGTCTATACCCGCGCCCAGGCCATCGCCAGGTTCCAGGGACGGTAGGCGGGCGGGGATAGTGGATCGCGAAAAGAAGAAGATTCGCCACGATTTTCGATCCGCCATCACACCACCACTCAGGATGGGGGATATTCCGGCCACGGCGGAGCCGAAGGCCATTTAATATACTTCCTCATGCGTTCCGATATTGATGAGCAATAATGTTTCCGCTTTGGTTTTAGGATGTTTCTGCTTGGCGAATACAATCCGGCAGTCATAGCCAACCCGGCTGGCATGGAGTCCTTTCAAATGGCCGCTCAAATGGTGCGTCTTCAAGCGGGGATCATTGGTATCCTCAGCCAGGCGTCTCAGAGCCGTCTCAATTTGCGCTTGCAGCGCGGGGTCTTTTCCAACCAGGCGGCGGAACGCCCGTTCAAAGCATGGTGTTAGGACGAGTTCGCTCATGGCTCATTTGGCGGTGCGCAAGCGGGCGATGACGCTGGCCGCCGACTGGGCTTTGAGCTTGCCGGAACGAAATGCGGCGGCGGCATTCTTGGCATCGGTGGCCGTTTCCATGCGCCACGCTTCGATGCGGCGCTGGCGTAAGAGGTTTTCTAGCAATTCCCGTTCGTCCGGGGCCAGTTGTCCGGCGTCGGTCAGCACTCGATCCAAGGTGGGAGTATTCATTGGTTCCGCTTTGTGGCTTCGCGGAGAAACTACTCTCAACGCAGGCAAGCGTCAAGTCAGTGTCAAGTCATGAAAATCTCAAAACAGGGTCTTCTGTCGTCGAACACCCGGAAACTGGTGTCCGCATGGATCATGGGCGGGATGCGTTGTCTTCCCGCCGCATCGACACGACGAGGTTCTCGCCTTGCGGGTCACCACCCCTGAGTTTCCGCAGCACCGCCAGATCCTCAAGCCACATGTTCCGGTCGTCCTCACGGATCTCCGCTCCCTCCACCAGCGGAATCAATTTGCCCACCCCCTTGCCGCGCCGGGTCAGCACGATCTCTTGCCCCGCCTCCACCTCCTTCAGAGGTGGCCTCGCGAATCCGGAGGAACTGGCGGCGAACCCTCTGAAGGCAAGGCGGGAATGACGCTCCGGCCTGAAATTCCTACCGGGTCTCTGGTCTCTGGTCTCTGGTCCAAGCGCCCCCATGCCCGGTCCTTGTCGATATTTTTACGACATGACAGGTCCCGGAAATTCCCTCACATTGCCCCGTGCATGTGCGCAATCCACCGCTGGTTTGCCTCATTCACTCTCCCGCTCCACAGTCTAGCAAATAAAATCAAACCACCAACAAATACAACAACACCATGAATCCAACCCCATCGAAATCCATCCGCGGTGCTGCTCTCTTTAGCGGGACAGCGGGGGTGATTTTGGGCAACTCCATTAACAATACTGCCGTAGCGACGTGGAGCCTTGCCGACACGGCGTCGGCGACCATAGGAACGTTAGCTTTCGGGCAAGCCAGTCAAGCGGCTGGGTGCCGTTACCTGCTTTTTTCGGGGGCCGCCACTTTCAACGCAACCACTCTCTCTTTCAATAACACAGGCACCACCTCAGGGAACATGAACACCATCAGCTTTGCCACGGGATCCACGGCCACCTTCACCGCTGGCGACAAGGTCTTGGCGGACTATCAAGTGTTGGTCACCGCCGGCAAGATCCGCGTGGATGGGGTGGCGCAATCCGACTTCAGCAAATTCCAGGTGACGGAAACCCACACCTTGTCGCTGGTTGCGGGCGGCCCAAGTGCCGACTACACCGCATGGATCGCGCATTACCCCGGGTTCACCGACACGGATCCCGCCCACGATCCGGACCACGACGGCCTGAGCAACTTCCAGGAATTCGCCTTCGGCCTCGATCCCACCAAGGGCTCGTCGGTCAACCCGATCACCGTGCCGCTCGATGCCACCGCCGGCACGTTCAGCTACACCCGGCGCAATCCGAACCTGACCGCGCTCAATTACACGGTGCTCATCTCCAAGGATCTGCAGAATTGGGTGGCCAATGGACCCGGCGGATCGCAGCCACCCGACTCTGAGTCTGCCGAGATCCAGACCGTGGCGGTTCAGGTCGATGCCACCCCCCTCGACCCGCTCAACGGCAAGCTCTTCGAGCGCGTGCAAGCCGAGTGAGGCGTTGTAGCGGCGCTCTGTGACCGTCGCTGATGAATTCATGGCGGTGCTTGTGCGTTCCTATGACCAAGCAAAGCCGGCGACTTTTCCCGCAGGGGAAAAGCAGTCGTAGAGCGCCGCTACAATTCGTCCTCATCCGCGATCTTACCGCATCATCATTTCACCAAACTCTTTCATCTGCGGACAGCATCAGGTGAAAGGGAAACAACCGGCTGTACTGACTAGTCCTTAGCATAGGCTACACTTGGAGCACAGAAGAATGACTTGATGAGTTTAGGCATAGCCCTAATTGCCGCAAGCGTTTCCTTCACTCTTTCCTTTAGCGATTCGTTTTGCTTGAGAGGCTTTTTGGCAAC
>JAPLUI010000552.1 GCA_026397725.1 Verrucomicrobiota bacterium
GATTTTTGAGGTTTGAATGGAAGATGAAGAATTCGCCTTTCAGTCACTTCTGAAATCATAATTCAACAATCATCACTCATCAAAGGCTGAATTCAACATTCAACATTCAACTTTCGCTTGCGCCTGTCCGGTGCAGGTATGGACTGCGGTGGGAAGCGCAGCGCCACACCGCTTTGGCTAAGTCCCGGCACCCGCTGCGGCCGATCAATGGTCCGATCCGTCACCAGGGTCCGGCGTTCCCGTGCTCAGCAAAGAACCCGGCGGGCGGGTGTAGAACCGGGAGTAGCGTGGGCGCGATAAGGAGCCACCACATTCTTGTGGTGGTTGAGGAAGCGCGGCCGGTGAGTGCGTGCCGAAGGCTCTGCTCACGGGCGATCCTTCCACCCGACGACAGGAATGTCGTCGCTCCTTAACCGGCACCATCGGAGCCAAGTTACTCGGGAGCGGCGTGACCGCCCGCGAGACGAACTGCGCCTCATGAGAACCCCGCAGCTCTAACGGTTTAGCCACAGCGGTGTGGCGGGCTGCGCCCTTCCCATCGCACTCCAGACTTTGGCTCGCGCAGGTGCGGTGAGAGTATGGTGACAGAAGTCCATTCCAGGGAGTCCTCCTCCGAGGAGGAGGCCGGGAGCGTGGCGAGCGCAGTTAGGGTCAGGATGCCCGCCGCGATCCTTATTGTCTTCATTGGATAGCCTTCCTATTTCGTGATGGTGCAGGTGACCTCAAACCGGGCAACGCCACTTGCGGCGCGAGTGAACGAGTCCGCTGAGGCCAGCAACATCTTCAATCCGTTAGACGCATCCGCCCCGGCCGTTGGTGCCTTCGGTAGCGGCATGGCGCGATCCGTTTGGGCATCCGCCGGGAATCCAACGGCGGCCCGGTGCGGTCGCTCACCCAGCCAGATCGAAACGGGCTTGTCGGGTCTTGTGATGTCAACTCGGACAATTGCCACATCGTTCGATTTGGCGGGATCAAGAGCATTGAAGGACACGTCGTAGGAACCGGGATGGCCGGCGACAGGGGAAACCGAGCCCCCAGCTTTGGCGTAAGTGTTAGCGAAGCATTGCGCAGCCATGAACGTCGCGGCCATACTCCAAGCAATGGACTGATCCCGGCCCGCCGGTCCCGGATCGTTCAATTCGCGGGCTGGCCGGGTTGGTGCCGCGGGTTGGGGCGGAGCGGGCGACACGACCGGGAACAACCGCTTGCCGGCATGTTCGATATACATCACCTTGTTCTGGTCCGGAGTTCCCACCGTAATCCCCGACCCGTCGCTCAAGCGATAGCCAAAGATGTGGATGCCACTGCCAATGTCCATGTCCGGTGTATCCAGAATATCAGATAGTTTCGCAATGGTGGGATCAGCTTCAATGACCGTGCGGATGCGAGACAATACGGTGGCGGCATCGCGGTCCGGCTTGCTCTCCACCTCGCGACAGGCAACCGGATCATCGGAAGTTCTCATGACCGCACCGGCATCAGAGGGCTTCGTGGTCACTATCCGCTTGAAGGCCACTGGCTTGTCCGTGCGTGCCACCACCACGGCGCAGTAGGTGCCAAGACCGCCTGCCTGCTGGTAGTTGGCGGTCTCGCCGGGCTCCTCTTCGTTGTATTCGACCACGGCGTCCTTGTCGGACACGACGTCACGGATGATGTCGGGTGGCAGATACATGTTCACCCAGAGGTCTTCCCGATCACCCTCGCCGAAACTGAGCCTCGCCAGTTCCATTCCGGCCCGGTGTCTCTTTGGGATGGTAACGCTCACCCAGGCGAAGCTGTCGGGAACACGCTCGATCCGCACGAGGAATCGGTCGATGTGCGCCTGCTCCTGCGAGGCCTTGGTCACCCGGACCGTGTCCATGTCGGCGCGAAGGTCACATGCCCCCAAGGATACGCCTGTGATAGAAAGAATGGTGAGCAATTGTTTCATGGTGGGATCTATGGTTTCCTTTTCATCTTGCAGAACGTCACGGTGGTGGCGCGGCTTTCCCGTCGCCACCACCCGATGGTTCGACGGCCTTCGATTCGTAAACCCGTCTTGCGATCTTTCCAATCACAGTATCCGGCGAGTCCGTCGCAGCCCATAGCAGCCCGCGAGCCTTCACTGCGTCTTCCATGATCAATTTGAGTTTCCCTGGCTTCGTCTCTTTAAGGGACTGCGCATGGAGATAATCGATATAACGCAGGAAAACGGGGTCATTGTCCGGGTGTTTCCCTAACTTGAAAACATGCGGGAACAAGAGTTCGTACTGTCCGTCGGTGAGACCGGCCATAAACAGTCTGCCCAGACCATGCCCGGCCACGACCCCCGGTTTCTCGGCATCAATCGCCTTGACCATGCACTGGAAGGCGGCGTCACGGTTCAAATCCACGAGGGAGTCAAACAAGGCACCGGCAAGCAACCAGCCCTCATGCAGTATCGCCTTGGTGATGGCGTCCGCGGCCCGTTGGTCGGCCATCGTGACGAGGGCTCGCGCCATGGTAGCGGGCGCATCATCAAAGCACTCAACGATCATGTCGGCTACGGCGGGCGAATGGGTCTCGGCGAGAAAGTGGACAAGGTGACCATGGGATTGCCTGAAGATCGTTTTACGCACATCCCGATAGAGTCGGATTACCTTTCCGAGCGATTCTTCATCGGGACATTCTCTGAGAAATCTGCCTACGGATTCCGCCATAAAGGTATCATCGAAAAGGAAATTCGAATTCTGATCAGGTTTCCGGTCTGTCATCGCTACGGTCAAGAGCCTGATGCCGGCAGTGGCTTTGCCCTTCATGTGGATAAGCAGGTCTCCGCATTGCAGACGTTGACGTTCTTCATGTGAGTTCAGCCATACGCGAGCCAGCAAGCAGGCCACTCCGTCTGATGGCACGACAACCTTCTCCCAGTCCACGTTCTTCACCCACATGAGTTGATTGAGATCTGGTTTCGCGGATAGTTCGGCCATGATCTTGTCATATGCTCTCGGCGCATAGTAGGCAGCAACCGGGCAATAGGCATGGTTCGTCTTTGCACGCAACGCTGGATCGGTCGTCAACCACCTGTCCAGACGTTGCTCGCAGGCATTGGTCCAAACCGCGTTGTCCGGGTGAACGAAAGTGAGGTCAGTCATTGCTGCGGGTTGGAAGGACTGCGAATACTTGACCAGGTACCATTGCCGGCCCACGAGGCGGGGCAGGTCCTTGAGCATGGCCGAGTTGGCGCCGAAGGTGACCCTATACTGGTTGAAATCCACCGGGAGTTGCGCAATAGGAAAATCCATCTCGGGGCAAATTCGTGGTTGCCCCCCGGAGATCATGTAGATATGGATCTTGGATTCGCCACGGTTCAACGAGGATATTTTGAGCGGGTAGATGCATTCCTTGGTATTGAAACTGATTCGCAGCGGGTGCAACTCGCCGGTTTGCAGTTTGTCTTTGATGTCCGGCGCCGCGACGCCCTCCGCGTTGATTCGCACGGCGACGAAGTACCACATCTTCCCGATGTAGTGATCGAGAATTCGGTCCCCCTGATCTGGCCAGTTGAAGTCGTTCGCTTTGAGCCAAGCTTTGAGTTCGTGTCCGTCTGTCGCGGACAAAGTGGCTGTCTGGTATGCGCCCACGGTCTTGTACTCAAGGACTTGAAGTCCTGATTGCTTGTCAGCCCTGCCAGAGCCGAGTTCGGATTGATGTTGTGTTAGGCGACTGAGTTCATAAAAGGAGTCCATGGATGCTGGCGATATTTCCGGTAGCCCGGGCACGGGTATGAGCCACCCAAAAGCTGTCACGCTGCCCTCGAACTTCACCTGAAGAATCAAGTCCTCCCGTTCTCCGTCGTATAGTATGATCGCCTTTTGGGCTGGTTCGCGGATGTCCGCATCCTTGTTCCACTTCCAGACGTAACATCCGTCAGCCCGAGCCTGTCGCGAAGCTAACAATAATGCAGTCAGGGCAGCAAGCAATACAGCGACCCTGTTCGAGCATTTGCGGCAATATGGGATTGATTTCATGTTCCTCCCGGTCGCGCTGGTGATTGGTATGGAACCAGGACTGTTTCAATGGCTTTCCTAACGGCATCAATCTCGTCGGAAACGGTCGCGGCGGTGATACTCGCTCCATAGTGGCTTTTCACCAATGTTACAAGGAACCCATTGCTGTCAACGTGGTGGGTCGGCAATATCCGCAACTTCGAGCTGACGTTCGCGTATTCGGCAAGCCAGGATTTATCCTCCTCGTTGCGAGGAGTGCGCGACAGAAAACTTGGTTTGACACCCGGCGTGCCCGGAATCCGCTCGATCTTCTTGCGCAGCGGTTCCAACTGCGCCCGGATCCCGGCATTGCGTGCTTTCCGCTGCTCGTATTCAGCGGCGGAACAAGCGCCGACCGGTTCGAGGGTGAACCATATCCGGATGCCGTTCAGCTTGGCGTGGCTCGCACTGCCCTCGCCGAACGCCGGACTACTGGGGATCGGTTCGAACGCCAGATCGCCCGGCGGAATGGCGGCTCTCCTGGTGACGGTGATGTTAGAAACACCCGCTGGTCGCCCCACTTCCCAGCCGGCCGGGGTCACGACGCGGATTTCTTCAATGACGTCGGGCACACCCTCGGCCGCGACGTGTCCGGTGAATGCCACACTGAGGAGCAAGGGCAACAGGTGCTTGGGATCGGCTTTCATTTGGCTGTCGTTGGGTCGGATCTTTCAACGGTTGTTTTCATGGAAGGGCACCACGATGGTCATATCGCCCGTGGTTGGGTTGAACTCCTTGACTTGAATGGTCGTCCGTTCCTTGTCCTTCCCGTTCATGATCACGTAGCTGATGTCCATGATTATACCCGCGCTGAAGCTGTGTTCGATGATCAGAATCCCGTCACCGACCTTCCACATCGCCACTTCACTGACGACCGGCACACCCGCAGGGGTATCCAGCAATGACTTTCCGTCTCCATATTTTCTCAATGGACTTGCTTCTTCGAGGTGTTCCCCGATGTTGTCACCACGCCTGATCACTGTGCCGGCGGCCTGTTTCGCCTCGATTGGAAACAGGCGCTTGCCGGCATGGTCGATATACATCACCATTTTCTTATCCGGAGTTCCCACCGTGATTCCCGTACCGTCGCTCAAGCGATAGACAAAGATATGGATGCCACTGCCGATGTCCATGTCCGGCTCACCCAGAATTTCCGACAGCTTTTCAAACGTCGGACCTGCCTCAATGGCCGCGCGGATGCGCGGCATGAGGGTGGCAGCATCACGGTCCGGCTTGGTCACCGCCGTCAAATACGCCACGAGTTCCGCATGCTTGCCCGCGCGTGCCAAATCCAATGGCGTCAGGCTCGGGACTGCTGGCAAATCGCAGGGTGGCGCTCCATCCGCGGAACAGGGCGGCACCTCGAAGCTCGCCGCCACGGCCGTGGTCGCCGCATCGACGCGGGCGCCGTGGGCCACCAACAGCTTCACAATTGGCAAGGTACCCTTTTGTGCCGCCAAGTGCAGCGGCGTCCAGCCCATGCGGTCAGCCGCATTGACATCCGCACCCTTTTCTAGCAGAAATGCGACAACCTGTTCCCGTCCCTGCTCGGCAGCGCGATGGAGCAAGGTGAAGTTATCGGTTCTCATCGGCTTGTGCGGCTGCTGGAAAATCCGCCGGGCGTTGACGAATTCGGGGTGCAATTCCAGGATTGCCTTGACCGCCGCGAGATCGCCACTCTCCGCGAAGCCGTGAAGTGACCCGACGAGCACGCCTTGATAGGCAGCCGGATCATCGGATGTTGTCATGACGGCGTCGTCATCAGAGGGTTTGGCCGTCGCCTTCAGGCTCTGGTTTGGATTCCCTATCTTGATGATATTGGACCACAGGCCACACGTAACGACACGCAGTTCCGACACGTCCCAGAAGTTCGGAGGAAGGACATGTTCGGACAAATCGATTTTGAACGTGAACTCGTCGCCCAAGGGTTTCGATGAGACCGCAATGCGGTTGAACTCCGTATCCGTTGAGGCCAGCACTTCGCCTGGTTTTAACTCGATCTCAGCGGGCGGCGACACAGTTCCGATGCGGCCACGTTGTTTCTCGACGTAGGGGGCTTCTTGCCATCTGCCATAAAGATAGAACACCGAGGTGAATTCCCAGTGACCGTAAAGGTGGCGCGAATTCACCTTTACGACGTTTGTGCTGGTATTGCGGACATACCCGGTAACCACGCCTTTATCGAGTGCGATCTCAAGAGAGAACGGTGAAGCGCTATCGTTGGCCAGCACGCATTTGCTGAGAGCGAGCGCCAGAACAACTGTCATTATCGTTTTCATCTTTTGATCCGATGGATGAGCCTATGGTGCGGGTTTCCCGCCGCCATCAGGCTTTGGTTCGGCGATCTTTCCGGTTATGCCATCAATGACGTAGTGGCCCGGTTGCGGGGCCGTGAGTTCCTCCCCTTTTCTGGTATTGCCAAAATAGTAGCTGGTAGAATCAACAAACAGATAGAACTCGGCCCATGGTGCACGAGTGCTTCGAGCCATTATTGGTTTGACTGCTTCGACGGGAGTGACCTTGAATCCATCGGGTGATGGAACCTTCTCAATGGGGATAACCGAGGTCTCACGCCAGATCATGGTGAACCGTTTGCCTTGCTCATCATGGAAAGTAGGAATTGCCAGGGTCATATCGCCTGTGGACGGATTGAACTCCTTAGTGATGATTGATGCCAATTTCAACAGCGATGCATCAACGTGTTCCGAAACGATGGGAGGCACGTCATTTCCATACACCGTTACGGTGGTTTGTGATATCTTGCCAGTCCACGGGACCTTGTCTGTGGGCACTAGGGTCTTGGCAATGATGTCTGAACGGATTCCCTTGTCAGATGCCAACGTGTGTTCTTTGAGCACAACAGACTTGTCCACCAATTGGACGGTGATCTCGCATTGTCCACCGCTCATGTCCCCGTTCTTGTCCGGCACGCCGTCCCAGTTGAGACGACCGCACGAAGTCTCGGTTGGTGTGACCGGAAAGGTGCCGCTGATCCCTCCGCCCTTGAGAGTGACCCTCAATTCGTCGGCCGCGCCTGCCGCCAGATTGCAGGACAGCCATGCGGCGAGGGCGGTAGTGAAGAATAGTTGCATGGTCATGTGTATCGTCTTGGTTCTCATTCCCCCGGAATATACTCGGCCCGTTCAAAGCCACCGGTCTGGTGAATCCACATCCGTGCGCCGCCATTCGGCAGGCCGAGGTCCCACCAAACCTCAATCTCCCAAGTCTTGGCCTGGTTCAGTTCGCACTTGGTCACCTTGAGTTCGCCGCCGGGTTCTCCCCACAGGGCGCGATAGGCTGCGTTTGCGATCTGGGCGGCTTCCTCCTTGGTGATCCCGCCCGGCGCGAGGCGGCGGGTAAGATCCTGAATGGATTCTCCTGCCGGAGAAACCTTCGCTGCCGGCGCAGCATTGTATCCGCTCCGCTCGATGGCAGGCCCATCCCTTCTGAGACCGAGAGTATCAAAGTTGGCAGCCTGGTTATTTTTCCCTGACAGAATTGCCTTGTGCTTTGCCAAGATGGCTTCCAGTGCTTGGCGCAGATCTGCGGATGCGTTCTGCCACAGAACAACTTCGGCATAGAGGGTCTTTTTGAGGTGGGGGAAGTAGGTGACGGTGTCGAGCGGCGCTTGCCGTGTGGCCTGCCGAGGGTCGCTGCCGTCGTCCAAAATGAACTGAAGGAAAATCCCATTTGCTTCAAGATCGGACGGGCGGATGCGGCGTTTGGAGATGACGGGGTCATCATTCTTCGCGGACGTGAGGGGTTTGAGGTTTTTCCCGAACGTGATGGTTAGCTTCGTTTCCTGCCGCTTCAGGTACTCCGTGAAATCGGCGAGTTCGGCGTGCTTGGTGGCGAGGGCGCTGATGTCCATGACCAGACTGGCGAACACGGCCTCCGGTGTGGATGCCGCCGTGTCCTCGTTGGCGATTCCCGCGTGGGCGACAACGCGCGTGGTCTCCGCACCAGCCCCCTGAAAAGAATTGTTCTTCGGTCTTGGCTCGGAAACACTGATGCCGTTCTTGTTCACTGAGACGTAAATGATCTCCGTCACCACCTTGTTCTCTGGATTGTTGACGGTACGGGCAAAGCGGAAATGGACGGTATAGCCACCCAGTTCCTCGTATCCCGCCTCATGCGTGGTCTCTAACGAAGACAGGGGAAAGCCCTTGAGTTTGGCGAGGGCTGCTTCGGGCAGCACGTATTCCTTCCCGAAGGCCCGGACGGTGCATGCTGCCCATCCCATCTCTCCTGTCCTGGCTTCACACGAGATATTACCCGCTTCCGGGGTTCGTCCGCATTGGATAATGACAGAAGTCCACTTCAGGGAGTCCTCCTCCGAGGCAATGGCCGGGAGCGTGGCAAGCGCAGTCAGGGTCAGCATACCCGCCGCAATCATTGTTGATTTCATATGCTTCATGGATTCGTTCCGTTGGATGAGACACTTGAAGGAAGGAATTCTTGGAAAGTCGACCGATTTTGCGCGGATGCCTGGCTTTGAACCACCGGGCGATGCCACCCTAACGCAAGCCGCGGCCGGGGTCTGTAAATTGTTGGTAAAATGTGGAGGTTACAGGATCCTCCTTTGAATTGAGGTAGACGAGCCCCCTTGCTCTCATTTCTTGTTCTCCGAGGTGTGCCTTTTCATGGTTGTGTCTCAGTCACTAAAGCCGATCACTTTGGGAGTTGCTCCTTTGCTGACATAGATGTCAATGTGCTCGTCTCCACCGGCAAGCGTGATCCGGAAGACCTCGTATTCCGGGAAGACCTTGCGATCCAGTGCGGGCGCCTTCGCGGGAATGCCGACGGTGTATTCCGGCACCTTTCGCTTGCCCTTTTTCGCCACGATTTCCTGATGCTTCTTCTCGACCTCCTCCTTGGTTTGGAGGACCTGCTTGCGGTCAAACGAGAACGGCGCAGCAACCAGCGCGTTAACGCCCTCGACACTGCCTTTCATCAGGGCTTCGAAGTAGGCGGTGGCGGTGTCTCTGCCGGCAGACCATCCCGGTTTCGGTTCGGCACCAACGACAACGGCGATCGCCGCGAAGCACATGGCAACAATCATTACGTTTTTCATATTCGGTTTCCCTTTCATGGTACTATTTCGGTTTCACCTCCCACAGCTCGATCTTGGCATTGGAATTCCCCAAGGCAAGGGTTATTCCGTCCGGACTGCACGCGCCGCAGACATAGGCTTCTCTGGCAGTGGGGCGCTCATTGAAGGTGGCGGTGTTGTGGCCGATGGCAACATTCCAGAGCTTGATGGTATTGTCCGCATTACCCGAAGCCAAGGTCTTGCCATCGGGGCTGAACGCAACCGCGCCGGCGTACCCGTCGAGAGTGGCCCGCAACGTGCACTGGCCGGCATCCCGCACCATCGGCGAAGGCGTGTCACTCTTGCTGAGGCGTTTGCCGTTGGCCATATCCGCAGGCAGGGGCGGTGGATCGGCTGGCGCTTGCGTGGCGGTGGTGGCCGCCTTTTGAAGGGCCGCCGTGAGGTCATTCTCCCACGTCGGCCAATCCGTTCCACCGGAGCCCCACACGAACACCCTCCAGGCTCGCCAGGTGATCGTCTCATGTGCCGGTGCCACCTGTGCTCCGCCTGGCTGAGTGCCCGGCTGGTAATCTTTCGGCATCAGCCAAACGTGGACCTCGCCACCGCGCCCGTGCTTCCAGTCCTCGGCAGTGTAACCCGTGCGTTCGATCCGGATCTCCATTCCCTCGCCCTGCGCCAAGTGCGTGGGGGCAACCGTGCCATGGATCACCTGCCTCATCGTATGAGGATACTCGGTCACCATTTCGGCATGCAGAATCATATGGTTCCGGGCCACGGCAACATCCTGTGCTTGGGTTTCCGTTATCTTTATCTTGCCGTCAGGCGCGACGGCTTGCGCACCGGGCGGCGCATTCACCTCGGGTGCGGGAGCGGGAGACACGTCCCCATAGCTGAGTGGTGAGGCCAGAACAACGAGTAGCAGCAAAGTGGTCATTTGTTTCATGGTTGTCCTTTTTTGAAAGATTCAACGATACCAGAGGTTAGGTTGGGCCAGTGTAAAAGGCATGTAAATCTTGCTTCTCCTGTCCGCGTCCGACCCAAGCGCAAAGCATGTTGGAACTCATTCCGCTTTCTTCACATAGACGTATAGATGGCACACCGGAGCCCGGGCAACACCCATGTTTGGCACATAGACGGCTGTCAATCGCCGTCGATGAGCCGCAGGGTGTAGTCGCCGGCCCCGCGGCGGGAAGAGATTGCCAAGGTATAGCGGCCGGTCTTGGGGAGCTTGACCGCGAGCAGGCGGTCATTGGTGTCGCCGCTGCCCTTGTCGCTGGCCAAGGACACTCCTTCGGGACTGCGGATGTTCACCGCCGGCTCGCAATCGGCGGCCCGCACGCTGATGAAAACAGTCTTGCCCGCCGGTCCCTCGAAGGCCCAGAAGTCGGTGATGTTCGGCTGAAGCGTGCCGTGCTCGCGGCCATCGATTGCCACGGACTTCAACTGCTCCTCGTCGAGTGTTAGACGGAACTCGCCGCCGCCACCGTCGCCGAGGGAGGCGACTTGGATGCGGTAGCGGCCTGCGGCAAGGACCATGTGGGTAACGCGGGTGTGCAGGCTGTCGGGGGTGGTGTTCGGCTCGACCGGGTGGCCGGCGGGGTCGTAGAGGCGCAGCAGCGGGACGAACTGCGGCGAGACGAGGTCGGCGTGCAACAATTGGCCGGGGGTGGCTTGGAAGCTATAGAACAGAGCCCCGCCGACGGGCAGGTTGCCGGTGGTTTCCTTGGCGGGCTCGAGGGTCAAGGTGGGGTCCGACATGGTTAGATTGTAAGTGACGGGACTGCCTGCCACCAAGTGGAGTTGGTAACGGCCCTCGCGGCCACACCACGCGGCAAACCGCAAGTGGCTTCGTTGGCTGGCCACCGGCAGGAACTGGATTTCAGGGCGCTCCCCGGGGCGGGCCAGATGTTGCCCGGTCCTTTTTTCCGGCGGCGCGTGGATCAGTCGCGTGGTTAGAGCGCCTTGTTCGGCGACTTCCAACATTCGAAAATCACCAGGCTTGGCTTGAAAGCTCCAGACGTCCATCTCGCCCTGTTGGAGACGACCGGTCACGGCTTGGCCGGCGGTCAAGTCCTGGCACCGGGCATCGCGCAGGAGCAAGTCGAAGCCCTGGTCAGGACGACCGGAAACGATCAACGTGTGTTCGCCTGCTTCCTCGGTGTGTACTGTTCCGGCCCACCGGGTGAGGTCGCGGCCCTTGCTGTCGCGAACTTGCCACGCGTCAGCCGGAGTCGCCTTCAGTTCCGGCACGAGGAAGCGGTCCTTGAGGCAGGGGACATAGCAGTAGGCCTTGCCGTCATGATCCAAGGTGCCGGTGAAGGGCTTGCCGACGGATACCGGTTTGGCTTGGAAACGCTGGACTTCGAGGCTGTAGTTGCCGCCACCTTGGAATTTGAAGGCGTGGACGCGGATCGAATACCGGCCGTTGGCCGGCAAGCGCACCGAGAACCGGCTTTCGCTGCCGTCATCGTCCACTTCCGGGACCACGACCTGGTCGGCCTTGTCGCCCTTCAGGGTCAATTCGAGGATCGGGTCAAACTCGCGCGTGGCCACCCACGCGGCGATCGTTTCGCCTTGGTCGCCGTCGAATGTCCAACAATCGAGTTGGCCCGGCGTCAGGTACTTGGTGGCGCTGCCCGGACCCTCGAGCTGGCGGGTGTTTTCCTGGGCCGAGACCGCAACTGCCAACCAAGGCAGGACCATGAGGGTGAGCCGGAGGTTCATGACGATCAAACAGTTATTGAAAGGAAATCGCTTTTCGGTGCATCGTGTGTTCCTATTCATTGTCATTGTTTCCTTTCTGATTGTGGTATTCATATCATAAGTTCGGTTGTTTGGGTGTCGGGTCATCGTGGTCTCCTTGAGTCATTTCGTTTCAATTCGCCATTCTCCCTTTCGGCGGCGCAGCGCTCGGATTCAGCTTGCATGGCCTTCTGGTTGGCGGCGGCCATCTCATCAGCCAGTGCCTGTTCCCGGGCAATCCGTTGATCGCGCTCGAAAACACGGCGCGCAATTTCGGCTTGCAAGGCCGCCAACTGCCGCTGGCGCTCTTCCAGTGTCCGTTCTCTAACGGAGTCTTCGGTTGTGGACCGGCCGCCTTGCGGTGACAGCTTTTCAGAATCGCCGGGATCTTTTTGTGGGGGAACTTCCGGAGTTTTCCGAACCTCGTCCAGGACCTTGTCGCTGCCTGCCCCTTTCGCCGGCGGCGCTGCGGCCTCTAACACCCCGCGCTCGTCTTGCTCCAGGTTCGGCCAATCCTGTGGGTCGCCGAACACCGCGAAGACCGCGTGACCTTCTTCGCACGCGCCCCAACGCCGCGCGGTCATGACTTGATCGTTGCCGACCGGCTCAGCAGGCGCGAACTCGCCGAGCATAACGGCGAGCGTCATCGTGCCGCCCCGACGGCGCTCGCGCTCCGCTGCGGTGATTCCTTTGCGCTGGAGTCCGATCACGACGGCATCGCCTTTGGGCCAGCCGGGTCCGCCGGTCTCGCGGTGCTCGAGCGACGCCACCTCCCAGTTGGCCGGCATGATGTTCGATAGCCTGTCGGCGAAGTCCTGGACTTCGGCGACACGGTTGTTCCGCGGCGATGCCATGCTGGCCGTCATGGCGGCCTGGATGTCGGTCCGTGCGGTGGGCCAATCGTTGCCCTCATCGACCATGCCGAAGACGCCCGGATAGATCCAGGGGCCAAGATACGCGGCGTTGCCCGCTTGGGCGGCGCGGGCGGTCTCAGGATCGGGCGGCGTGTAGCCACGCTCCAACACCGCGAGCACGACCTGTCCACCCCGACCGGCCTTGAGGTCCGCGGGTTGGAATCCTTGCCGTTCGATGACAATTTCCACGCCGCGCCCCTGCGGCCAATTCACGGCACCTCCTGCCGACCAGTCCAGGATTCGTTGCGCGACCACCCGCCAATTGGCGGGAAGCCGTTGCCGGATGGCCATCGCCAGTTCCTCGGCATTCCGAAGGGCAATCACTCCCAACAGAAGGCGGCTCTTGACCACGCCGCCTTTCGCTTCGTCGTGGCGGTAAAACAACCCCTCCATGCCAACGAATGCCCGCGAACATTCGTCGAAGACCTCCTTGGACTTGAATTCGATATGACCCCCATTCAACAACCTGCTGGAGATCCACAGGCTATGTTGTTCGTCGAAATGCGTGGGCAGGACGTGGGGCAATGCGATGCGGTAGTCGA
>JAPLUI010000529.1 GCA_026397725.1 Verrucomicrobiota bacterium
AATGGACTCACCGCCGAAAGGCATTGAAGACCGGATGATGCCCTCTTGGTGCGCCGACAACACCAACCCGTCCTAAATGGACTCACCGCCGAAAGGCATTGAAGACGTAACAGGACTGCTGTCATTGCTACCATTGCCGGTAACGTCCTAAATGGACTCACCGCCGAAAGGCATTGAAGACGTTGCGGATTCGGGGATTGTTTGGTCATTGTAAGCTTGTCCTAAATGGACTCACCGCCGAAAGGCATTGAAGACCTGGTTGGAAAGACGAGGGTGAGGGTGATTTTCATGAGTCCTAAATGGACTCACCGCCGAAAGGCATTGAAGACTTGGAATTTGTCAGTGCGCAAACGCAGCAACAATCTCCGGTCCTAAATGGACTCACCGCCGAAAGGCATTAAAGACGGGATGGTAACACCCCCGATACACCTCTCGGGGTTCGTCCCCAGTGGACTCCCAGCCGACAGGCATTGAAGACTGCGCGTATGCGAGCCGAGACCATGATGAGTTCTTGACTGGGGTGTTCAAAACTCCGGAAAAGCCGGGACCATATCTCCCACGGAAGCCAAGGCGCAATTTCAATGCCAATGCGAATGTATTTGCAGTGCGGATTGATGGCTTGGGAATCTGATGGACTATTGGCTTTTCCACGGATCACACGGCTTACCAGGGATAAGAAATAACGTTACTACTCAGGTTCCAAAGAATTCATGGCAGAATCATTGATGGCAGAATCATTTTTCAAGAGTCTTGAGGGGGATTCATCACTGGTCGGCCTGTCTGCGTGCGGATGCGCACAGACAGGGGTTGATCCAACGACTTTTTCCAATTCTGAAATGATTCTGCCATAAATGATTCTGCCATACCTGAGTAGTAACGAAAGAACAATAAGAAATGAGCGATGGGGTGCCAGTGGCAGGCTGCCAGAGGAGCGGCTTGACCACCATCCGGAAGCAATCTTATCCGTGCAATCCGTGGTGAAAAATCTTGCCGCAGGAGCCACCTCCGGGGTACTTGGTCTTGCGGGTGGCAGCAGTGCCGCTGCGGTGTCATGTCTTGCTCTTACTTGATCATTGAATGTTGGAAGTTGAATGTTGAATGTTGGAATCTTCGGCGTGAGGAGTCATGGGTCCTGCGGAATGTTCTGGCGCCATGCATCTGTACGGCCTCAGCGCCTGGCATAGCGGAAGCCCGGGAAGGCGCGGACGAGACGGCGCATTTCGAGTTTCATGAGGGTGGCGGTGACGACATGGGCCGGCAGGCCGCTGCGTTCGATGATGCGGTCCACGGCGGCTTCGTCGCTGGTGACGGCGGCATAGACCGCAGCTTCTTCCGCAGGCAGCTCGGGGCTGGCGGCGGCGTCTTCGACGGGTGAGGGCTGGCGGGCGAAGGGGAGTTCGCCGAGATCATCGAGGAGGTGGCCGGGGTCGGCAACCAGGGTGGCTCCATCCCGGATGAGCTGGTGGCAACCGGCGAAGGTGGGATTGTCGATTTGGCCGGGGATGGCGAAGATGGGTTTGCCGTATTCCGAGGCGAGGTTGGCGGTGATGAGGGATCCGGACCAGGCCGGACACTGGACCACCAGAACCGCGCGAGCCCACCCGGCGACGATGCGATTGCGCATCGGGAAGGTTTGCTTGTCCGGGGCGGTCTGGAGGGGGAATTCGGAGACGACGGCTCCGTTGCCAGCGGCGATTTTTTCGGCGAGGCCGAGGTTTTCCGGCGGATAGAGCCTGGCCAGGCCGGAACCAATGACGGCGATGGTGCGCCCATTGGCCGCGATGGCGGCTTCGTGAGCGGCGGTGTCGATCCCGCGGGCGAGACCGGAGATGATGGTGAATCCGGCGTGGGCGAGTTGATAGGAAAATTTCCTGGTGCTCTGCGTGCCGTAGCTGGTGGCGCGGCGGGAGCCGACGATGCTGATGGCGTGGCGGTCGCGCGGCTCGAGTTTGCCCCAGACGTACAGGAGCAGCGGCCGGTCATAGATGTCGCGCAAGGGTGCGGGGTAGTCCGGATCATCCTGGGTAATGACGGCGATCCCGCGCTGGGCGGCATCGTTGAGTTCGGCAGCGGGATCGGCATGGTCTTGCCACGCGCGGAGGATGCCGGAGGTTTCCTCGCCGATGCCATCGACGCGCATCAGCCGGTCCTTGGCCGCACCCAGGATGGCGGCGGCATCGCCAAAGGCTTCCAGCAGACGACGCACACGGATCGGGCCGATTTTCGGCAGGAGGTTGAGGGCGACCAGGGCTTCGAGCGGGGACATGGGGAAAGCGGTTGGCAGTGATGGGTTGGCAGGCAAAAAAAAACGTGGGTGAGCAAAGGCTGCTGCAGGCAGCAAGATGGCGCGGTGAGAATTCTTTTCCTGGGTCTTGCGGTCGTGGGGTCTTAGCCGGCGAGGAGGGCTTCATCCCAGTCTTTCCAAACGGGATCGAGGTGCTGGCGGCGGAGCATGGCGACGACCTCGGCGGTGCTGCGGGTGTCGTTGATTTGGAATTGCTCGGTGGCCGTTTCGCAACCGGATTTCTGCTCGAGTTCGACGCGGCGGCCTTTGACCGTGAGGTGCAGGTCGTCGCGGCCGGCCCCGGTGTAGCCGCCGGGTTCGGTGCGGGCGCCGGCCGACATGTGGGTGACGCCGAGGCTGGCCACGGCATCCCGCAACGCCGCAGGCTCGCGGGTGGACATGACGATGCCGACTGGCGGGAAAGTGAGGCGGAAGGCGGTGATGAGGCTAACCAACGCGCGGTCCGGCAGAACCAGGGCGGGGTCCGGCTCGTATTGGTAGTTGCCGGCGTATGGGCGCATGCGCGGAAAGGCGACGGTGAACTGCGCTTTCCAGCAATGCCGGTAGAGGTATTCCAGGTGACCACAAAGCGCCATCGCCTCAGCTTGCCAGTGGGCGAGACCGAACAGCACGCCAATGCCGATGCGGCGGAAGCCTCCGGCGTAGGCGCGTTCGGGGCAATTGAGCCGCCACCCGAAGTTGCGCTTGGGCCCGGCGGTATGCAACGATTGATAGCCGTCGCGGTCGTAGCTTTCCTGATAGACGACGAGCCCTTCCGCGCCATGGCGGACGATTTCCGCGTATTGCCCGTCCGCCAGCGGACCGACCTCGATGGCGAGGGTGGCAATGAACGGCTTGAGCGCGTCCAGGCATTGTTGGAGGTAGCCATCGGAGACGAATTGCGGGTGTTCGCCGGCCACGAGCAGGAGGTTGCGGAAGCCCAGCGCGTGCAGGTGCCTGGCCTCGCGGACCACTTGCGCGACGCTGAGCGTGGTGCGGAGTATGGCGGCATCGCGGGAGAACCCGCAGTAGCTGCAGTTGTTCACGCACTCGTTGGAAAGGTACAAGGGCGCGAACAGCCGCATGGTCTTGCCAAAATGGCGGCGGGTGACTTGCTGGCTGCGCCGGGCGTGGGCTTCCAGCGCGTCGCCCGCAACCCCGTCAAGCAAGCGCCCGAAACGCCGCATCAGCGGCGTGGGGTGCTCGAGCAGGTCCGGGAAAACATCGGCAAAGGCCATGGCAGGCGCAACATGCCGCCTGCGGGCCAAAACGTCAAAGTCAAGAAGTCGGAAAGTGCGGTGCGGCCCTTCCCTGGTGCCGGACCTCCGTTTCCGCACCATGCTCTCCGGGGCTCTCACCAGTCTGGGGTCGAGTGCCCGCCGGAAAACCATGGGACCGCCAACGAGTCCGACACCTCGGCCACTGCTTGCGCTGAAGTCGGCACAAGATTCGGCACAAGATTCTTGACAGGCTCCCGGCCCCGCCGCAAACTCCGGCCTCATGAAAACAAGCTACCTCCTCCGAACCGTGACCTTGTGGCTGGCGTGGATGCTCCCCTGCCTGGCGGTGCAAGCAGCGGATACCATCCCGGCCGGCCGCACCCGCGTGCTGGTCGTGACCGGCGGCCACGGCTTCGAGCGTGAGCCGTTCCTGCAGATGTTCAAGGACAACCCGGACATCACCTTCACGGTGGTTGAACACCCGCAGGCGCATGCCATGTTCAAGGCGGAGGCGGCGCAGGCCTACGATGTCGTGGTGCTTTATGACATGTGGCAGCAGATCGACGCCGCGGCGAAGGCGGACTTCACGAACCTGGTCGCCGCAGGCAAGGGCGTCGTGGCGCTGCACCACTGTCTCGGCAGCTATCAGGACTGGCCGGAATACACGAAAATCATCGGCGGCTTGTATTACCTGCAAGCACGCACCGTGGGCGGCGCGGAGAAACCGGCGTCCGTTTTCAAGGAAGACCTCGATCTCAAGGTGAAGGTGGCTGATCCCGCCCACCCCGTGACGGCCGGAGTGGCCGCCGAGTTCGCAATCCACGACGAGACCTATGGCCAATTCGACCTCCTGCCCGACTCCCATCCCCTGCTGACGACCGACGCGCCCACGAGTGACAAGGTCATCGGTTGGTGCCGGACCTATGGCAAGGCCCGGGTGGTTTATCTGCAGGGCGGTCATGACCATTTCGCCTACGCCAATCCGGAATACCGGAAACTGCTCGCCAACGCCATCCGCTGGACGGTGGAGCGGAAGTAGCCGCGCCACCCGAGTCGGTTTTGACGGGCCATGCCGCCCTGCCTGGGTAACCGTTGGTTGGAGCCTCATCGCAAGGATGCGCCGGCGGCTCCGGGTCGGCTTGATTGCCTTGGGCGGGCCGATGGGTGCGGGCCCCGGCGCTCGCAAGTCCACTCCCCCAAGCATGATTTCATGGCAATGAGCACCATCACACCCACGGACATCACCAAGGCGATCATCTAACAGACCAACCATCATGAATGCCGCTTGCACATATCTTTCGCATTTGCTCCGACCGGATTCCAGAGCCTGGCGGCCCCTTCTCGGGGTCTATTACCTCACGTATGCCTGTGACTTCCGTTGCCCCTATTGCAGCGACGGATCGGGGACGCCTTACTACCGTTTGCGCTCCCCGGTGCTGTCGGCCGAGCGGGTGCTGGCTTTGTTCGGGATCATCCGTCGGCACTGTGATTATCTGGTCATCACCGGCGGCGAACCGTTGCAGCATCCGGAATATGCCGAAATCCTGCATCGGCTGCCCGCGCGGCGTTTCCGTGGGGTGATCCTGACCACCAATGGTTACCACCTCGATCAGGCGCTGCCCGCCGTGGCACGTTCCGTAACCGAGCTGGTCGTGAGTTTGCAGACCATGGATTCCACCAAGGCGGACCTGGAGTACGGCCACCCCGGCGCACACCAGCGCATCCTGGCCAACCTTGAACGCGCGGCAAGTCACCCTGGCCGAAAATACCAAATCATCATCTCCAGTGTGGCAACGCCGGAGAATCTTGCGGATTTGCGCGGGGTCTGTCAGTTTGCCGGAAGCTGCGGTTTCCGGCTGGCGGTCTGCCCGCAATTGGTCGGGGTCAAGGCCCACCACGCGCTGGAAAACAACCCGGATTACCGCGGGTTTTTCAACTTCCTGATCGCCGCGAAGCAACAGGGGGCCAGCATTCAGGGCACGGTGGACTATCTGGAGTATCTGCGCGATTTGAAGAAGTTCAGGTGTCGTCCGTTCACCATGCTCGTGGTGGCGCCGACGGGCGAGGTGTTCTATCCCTGCCTGGAGTTGGGCCATTTCGCCGGCAATTTGCTCGCGGAACCCAACCTGCACCGGATCCGCCAGATGGGTTGTCAGCGGTTTGGCTCGCAGCCGGATTGTGGCACGCAGTGTCATTCAGCTTGCGCCCTTGGCTTTGCCAGAATTCTGGCCAAGCCACTTTCCATCCTGCACGAGGGTTGCCTCAGGGCACGCACCTCAATCATGCCAGGTGGGCACCTCTCCATCATGCAGCGTGCAACCGGGAAAGTTGCGCCAACCCGGCAGCACCCGTGACCATGGCCCCGCTTGGAAAAAGGGTTGATCCATACCCAAACGGGCGTGTCATAACTGCTACAAGGCGACCCGCTCGCTAACGCCCTGCCGCCGTAATGGTAGGGCGGCCCGGCCTCGGGCCGCCCACTGGTCCGCCCGCATGGGCGGTGCGGATGCGCGGTGCATGGACCGTGCCTGGGCGGTTTCACCCGCGGGGGCAGTCAGGGCGCGGCGAGGCCGCCACGCCCTACCGCCGCCATGATAGGGCGGCCCGGCCTCGGGCCGCCCACTGGTCCGCCCGGATGGGCGGCGCTGATGCGCGGTGCATGGGCCGTGCCCGGGCGGTCTCACCCGCAGGGGAAGTCAGGGCGCGGCGAGGCCGCCACGCCCTACCGCCGCAATGGTAGGGCGGCCCGGCCTCGGGCCGCCCACTGATCCGCCCGCATGGGCGGCGCTGATGCGCGGTGCATGGGCG
>JAPLUI010000203.1 GCA_026397725.1 Verrucomicrobiota bacterium
CACTCGCTGGCAGGTGGCGACCAGGAGACCGCCGCCCTTGAAAAGGCGCTGGCCAGATATTGTTGCTACGACAAACGGAAAAAGCGCCGGAATTTCACGGAAACATGGGAGAATCTGGCTTAACTTGACGCGCATGCCCAACGGGGCGACATACGACAGCCCAGGGCAACGCCCTGGGTCTCATCGTTCGATCATATTTCAAGCCCTGAAGGGGCGTCACATAAGCGGCCGACACCCTTGTTGCGCCCCTTCAGGGCTTGGAAAGGTTGTGGTGTCCCGGTTCCCAGGGCGTTGCCCTGGGCTGTTATCTTGCGCCCCGTTGGGGCTGAAAAGCTGGTGGCTTCTCATGCTCATTCCTCCAGCTTGTCGATGCGGATACCCGCACCATCACCGGTCGGCCTGTCTACTTGCGGATGCACACCGACGGGGGTTGATCCAATGACTCTTCCCAATTCTGAAATGATTCTGCTCTCAATGATTCTGCCATACCTGAGTAGTGAAGATGCGGGGAGATATGACATGGCGGTTAGAGACCGCCGCCATCCTACCCGTCTGCTGGCTTTTCCTCGTCATCCGCGCCACCGTAACCGATCACTTCAACGGTAATGATGGAGAGGGCTTCCACCGCGGCCGGTGGCTCGCCGCCAGCCGTCCCTGCCTCGGGTTTGGCCAGCGTGGCACCGGCGGCGGCGCTGGAAGTGGCGGCGGTGGTGACTGCGGCGACGCTCGGCACGCTCGGACCCACCGGCGCGGCCCCGGTGCTGGTGCCGCCGGTCGAGATGTTGGAGGAATTCAAAACCACCTGGGCGGCGATGTTCAGATTGCCAGTGACGCGGATGCCCGCATCGCCGGCATCGACAAAGCCCTTGGGCGCGATCAGATCCACATTGCCTGCGGTCACGCCCTCGACTGCCGCCAGGACGCCGATGCCGCCACCGGTGGCGAGGCCGCCAAGGTCGGTTTGCACATCCGCGCTGGTGATATCGATCACCACCCGGGTGGGCGGCGCGGTTACCACTGTCTTGGGCGAGGTGCCGGCCGCGATGTTTCCGTTAGACGACCACATGGTGATGTCCCCGCCGCGGAGGGTGAAGATCCGGGCCTGGCCGATGGACACATCGCTGTTGGTGAAGGTGGAGATCGCACCGCCATATTCGGTGACGATTCCCGGAGGGGTGAGCGGATTGCCGAAGATCGCCGAGGCCATGGTGATCCCGCCGCCCGCCGCCCCGAGACTGATGGCCCCGCCAGTGGTCGTGCGAAGCTCACGGGAGCGAGTGAGAATGTCGCCCGCAGGTCTCCTCGTGCCGAACAAAGTCAGCACGGCCTCGTCGCCGCTCTGATAGTTTCCGTTCGCCGCAGCGTTGCGGCCCGCATCGCGCAGCACCCGATAGAACTTCTCCAAGGCCACGATGGCTTGGGGTTCCGCGCCGAGGGCATCGAACCGGCCCTGCCAGCCGAGTTTGTCCAAATAGGCCGAGTCGGAAAACCCCGCGCCGTCACTCAGGTACTTGCCGATGAATCCGGCCATGTTCAGCGAACTCAGCGCAAGCCCGATGGCCGGACCTTGGCCGCTGGTGCCGAACACCCCGGCAAGCGCGATGAGATCCGCGCCGCCGAATGGCAGATTCGGATTGCGGGTATTGCCGATGCTGGAAATTCCCACCCCGGTGCCGTCGGTGAAATTGGCACCGGTTCCCAGGTCAAGATTGCGCCCGCTGAGGACTTCCAAGACCCCAGGGCCATTGATCTGGAGGTCACCCGCCAGCGCGCTGGTGCGATCCCCGGCCACCGTGCTGCTGGCGGCATCACCCACCACCTTGCCAAGGGTTAGGTTAGAGGCGAGGGTGCGAACGTCGGCATTGGCATTGAAGGGAATGAGGTCTCGCCCGGCGGCAACCAGGGTGACATCCGTGGCCGCGACATTCTGCAGATAGAACGCCACGTCCGTGAGGTCGCGCGAGGCGACGATCCGCGTGGCCTTGGGCGAAAAAAGTGTTAGCCCGGTGACGTCACCGCCAGCGGCGTACAGCCGGACCGGATTCAAATCGCCCGTGTGCAACAACCCTGCGGCGTGCAGCGCTTGCTTCGTCGCGCTGGTGCCGGCCACCCCGCTGAAGGAGCCCGTCTCATTCAGGGCGAGGCTCACGTTCTGCAGGACATCGACGAGGCTCTGAACCGCACCCACCCGCGTCCGACCCACCACGCTTTGATAGGCCAGTGGCGTGGTGATGCCGGGCAGCGAGCCGGGGTTGGCATCGGACACGTTGATGGTGGCGGCGGTCCAGACCTGCGGGGTGCGACCATTCACATAGCCGGGGCCGGTGTTCTGCAAGCCGACAATGTCGGAGGCTGCCGCCAGTTCGAGATCTCCCGTGGCAGAGGGATACAAGGTCCATGAACCGACCAGGTTCAATGCCCCGCCAAACGCGGTGCTCCGCAAGTTCGGGGCACTGAGGTCGAACACGCTGGTGAAGGTCTCCAGACTCGCTTCGGCCAGGCGCAACCAGGGCTGGAAATTCGAGGCGTTGTAGGCGGAGCCAACTCCGTTGAAGACGTTCTGGCTGCTGAACCACACCTCCAGAATCGAGCGGGAGGAGGCCCCATCCGGCAAGTTCACCGCCAGGCGATGGGTCACGCTGCCACCATAGGACGCCACCGTGGCCCCCGCCTCAGGCGCGAAGGTGTTGAAATAGGTCTTGTACCAATACCGGTTGTTGAGTCCCTGCGGCAGCAGGAACGGGTTGGCGACCGGGCCTAACAATATGTCGCCGCGGGCTGCCACGTCAAAAGCGGATTTGCCGACAAACAGCGTGGTGGGCAGCCAGGTGAGCGGATCGAAAGGCGCGGACCCGTCGAGAATGCCGAGCGACGGGGAACGCGCCCCATTGGTGGTGATGCTGCCGCTCGCGAACAACACCCCCTGACCTTTCTCGACATAGTAGCTGCCGCCATCAATGTTGCGGCCAGCCGTCACCGTCACATCGCCGCCACCCAATTCGAGCAGCTTGCCCGCATCAGGAGCCACGTTCAGGTATTCAGGCACGCCGGCAAGCCCGTCGAAATCGGGATTCTTCCGGCGGCCCGGCATCCGGGCGTTGGTCGGGGCCACGGCATCGACGTTCACGACGTCGTTGCCGGCCGCCACCCTCACGTTGCCGCCGCCCAAGGCCCCCACGCCCTGGAAGAAGTTGCTATAATCTATCCACCAGGTGGTCGAGGTGGCGACATCGTTGAGGTTGTCCGAGTTCTGGATACTCGGGTTGGTTCCAAAGCCGCCATCATTGGCAAACACGCCACTCGCCTGATTCACATAGCCGCGACGATACAGCCAGTTGGTGGGCATCTGGCGGCTGGCGTCCACCGTCAGCACGCCATTGACCAGCGTGTAGCGGCCGATGTTGGCCTGGGCCGCAAGGTCGAGGTTGCCGCCTGCCATCGACCAGGTCGCCGGATAGAGTTGCTGCACGCTGCCCAGGTCGAGGCCACCGCCCGCCTGGCTCGGGTGCCGGTTCACGGTGCCCGGCACGATCGGCACGACGAAATCGTTAGGATCATGGATGGTGGTGGGGGTGGGCAGCGCGACCCCGGCGGTGTAAAGCGTGGCGAACGGGTTGCGAAGTTGCACGTCGCGCCCCGCGCTGAGCGTGAGGTCACCCGTGCCGGTGCGAATCACTTCAAATCGAGTGCCCTGGTTGGTCGTGGTGGTGGAGATCCTGATGCTGTCGGCGGTCTGGCCGGCCACCCCCACGGCAGCCGCGCCACCGCCGGCTTGCGCGTTGGGCACCGCCGGATAGAATTCGCCAACGAGCACCGAGCCGTTTCCCGGTTGCACCAGATCCAGCGTGCTCGTCGCCAGCACGCTGCGGAAATTGCCGGCACCGAGGTCCGCCCCGGCGCTGAGCCGATACGACCATGACTGGGTGTTGGTGGGCAGGGAATCCGCGATGCCCATCAGCCTGCCGAGCCACATCAGGGAATGGCCGTTGTCCGCGAAAACCTGCGCCGTTCCCTGCGTGATCGGCGTGAAGCCATCGCTCAGGGTGTTGTTGAAGACCAGATTGCCGGCCGCCCGCAAGGTCAACACTCCGGGCGCGCTGCGCTGACCGTAGCGGTAACCTGATAGATCCCAGTCGGCGGCGGCCAGCCCCTCGGGGTTGGTGGTGCCGGTGGGGTTGGCCAGCCCCAGGGTGAGATCGCCCGTCAGGTTCACCATCTCGACGCCAGGGCTGATGACCAGCAGCGCCCCCAGTTCCGCCGCGTTGTCAGCACCACTGAGCAGCTTGCCGCGCATGGCAACCTCGTTGGCGTTGCCCGCGCCCGCCGCCCCGAGGAAGCTGATCGCATCGGTGTTGATGAGGTTGCGCTGGGCGATGTTGAGGACTCCGCCGGCGGGATGGTATAACTTGTATCCTTCGACGACGACGGCAGACGCGCCCAGAATCCGGCTGGCGATGGATGCCACCTGCACGTCGTTGTTAGCCGCCGTGCGCGGTGCGCGTAGATGCAGCGTGCCCGTGAATTTCCCCTCGCAGGCGCTGGACCCGGCCACGGTATAACTGCCGGGCATGAAGGCCGCCACGCCCAGGTCGATTTCCGCGCCGGCCTGCAGGTCTAGCAAGGCGCTCGCATCCACGCTGCCGTTGCGCTGGGTGCCCGCTTCCAGGAGAATGGAACCGCCCTTGCCTGCGGCATCGAAAGCGGCGGCAGCGACACTGAGCCTGGCTCCGGCAGACAGTGTTAGATCGGTGTGGGCCGCAAGCGAGATGGTGCCACCGGTGGTGCCGGAGGCATCGATGATGCCGGTGACGCGGAGGCTGCCTTGGTCCGCCGCAAGCACGAATTCGTGGCTGCGGTTGCGGTTGGCGAGGATCACGTCCCCGCTCCGAATCCTGAAATTGCGCGAGGCGAAAAATCCGCCGTCATCAAGGGCCGTGCTGATCGCGTCAAACGCCGCAGCGCCCGAGGCCGCCAGCGTTCCCACATCCAGCAGGAAATTGCCGGCTGTGCCGCCGGCCCCCGCCTGGCCGTCCAAACTCCCGCCGTTGGCAAAGACTCCCTGCGGCGCGTTCACGGTGAGGATTCCCGCGTTGCCTCCTTCCGGCGCGGCCGCCACGGAAACCATGCCACCGGATGTTAGGATGACCTCGCCAGTCAGCGACTCCAGCGTGATGGCTCCCGCAGCGGCGAACCGGGTGAGATCATTGAAGGCGCGAGAGGTGCCCGCAACGGAGAGCTTGCCGCCGATTTCCAGCGGACCTCCGCTGGCACGCAGGGTCAACTGCCCGCTGGGAAGCAGGATGTCCGTGTCGGCCGCCAGGCTGGTGCCTTGGATGGTCAGGCTGGCACCCAGCGCCTCGGTGGTTGCTAGACCAGGGCCGCTGCGGCTGAGAGTGATCGCTTGGCTGGCGCTCACCACATGGGACGCGCCCTGGGCCCCGGTGATGAGCGGCGTCTTGGCCTGGAGGTTGCCGCCGGTGGCGAACGTCCCGGTGCCGACGACCACTATCTGGTTAGATGCGTTGAGCGAGAGGTCGCGGTAGCCGGACACCGCCACTTGGTTCGCACCTAACTGCAGTGTCTGCGCTTCGATCCGCAGGCTGCCGGAGGTGCTGGCAGGGGCGGCGGAAGCGGCCACGCCCGCAGGGTTCTCGAATCGCACGTCGTTCGCCCGCAGCACGACTTCCCCGCCGCCTTGTTGGTATCCGCGCACGCCGCTGCCCGCCAGCGTGATGCTTTCCAACGCCGCCCCGCCAATGCCGCCGGTGCCGTAAAAATCAATGCTGCGGTAACTTTGCAGCCGCAGCGCGGTCACCTGCTGCACCTTGTCCAGGGCCACTCCAGCCAAGGTCAGATGGGGTGCGACCCGCGAGCCGTCCAGCACTCCCGTGGCGTCGTCAAACACCACGCTGATTTGCCCGCTGCCCAGGGTGAGCGTCCGCGCCTCAAGCCGTGCGGCGGGAGACAGCGCGGTGCCATAGGTGGAGTCCAAAATCACCGCCGGACCCGCGATGCCGGTCGCCGCGCCAAGGGTCATCAAGGGCATGCTGGAATCCGTGACCCCGCTGCGGGTGACGCTCGCGGCGGCATCACTGCTGACGCGCAGCAAGGCACCGTCGCCATGAATGAGCAGGGCGTCCGCAGCCCCGGTCAGATTCCCGACGGCGGCCACTCCCGACCCATCGGTTAGGGTGAGCTGGCGGCGCGAGGCCAGCACGATTTCCGGACCGGAGAAGGTCTCGCCGGGATTGTCCAGGGTCAGGCCGTGGGTCCGCACGTCGATGGTGGTGCCCTCGGTACCCCGGTTGCGGAGGCCGCCTATCAGCATGCTGGCCACCTCCCAGGAGTCGAGGACGCCGGTCGGCACGGTGATTGGAGTTCCACCTGGCACGACGCCATCAGCACCCGTGAGCCGGATGTCCGCGAAACTGCTGAGGTCCAGGGCCGCCCCGCGCCCTGCAGCCTGCGTGAGCACCCGGCCCAAGAGTTGCAGTGCGGCATTGCCATGGAGCGCGACATACCCCGCATCGGCGGGCACCAGTTGGTTAGATCCGGCTGCGGTGATGAATGCGCTGGCCGCATGGATGTCATAAACAACGCGGTTTTGCACCACGCCCGAGGCTGCCACCTCGAAGCGGGTCCGCACCGCCGGGCTCGCTGCTGGCGGGTTGAACGAGTTGGCCAGATAGCCCGACACCAAGGTCGCGCCGTCTGCAGTCTTGAGGTCGCCGGTTCCGCCAGCGGCGACCGGCGTCACCAGATACGCGCCCTTGAGCACCGCATAGCCGCGCGGCAACAGGGTGTACGTGCCGGCCGCAAGTCCATCACTGGCCTCGAGGGTGATCGTGTCGCCCACCTCCAGGGTGCCGCCAACATATCCCGGATTGCCCGCCAAGGCCCCGGCGTTGGCCCCGGTGTTGTAGGCACCATAAGGGGCGAATGGCGAGCCGAAACCGGGGATGATGGCATAGGCCTCGGCGATCTTCGACCAATACCGGTTCACCCCCGGAGTCTGTCCGCTGTGCCGCACCCGTGCGGACCACGTCGCACCTTGGTAAGTGACCAGCACGCCCGGCTGGTACTCAGTGCCCGCTCCCCACCCCGCCGCAGCCGTGCCTAGCAAATCCCTGCTGCCGCCATTGCCAGCCACCCAGCGCGAGGCCAGCAACTCGCCACCACCCCGGATGTCGAGCGTCGCACCCGGTGCCATGGTGACGCTGTCGGCGGCCAGGAATATCGCTTTCCCGGGCATCCCGGATAAGGTCACATTGACACCGCGCGGATCGATCCAAGTCAAGCCGTCCGGGCTGAGGCCAAAGGGGATCTCCAGGCCCAGAGCGGAGACCGAAGTCAGGCTGGCATCCGTTAGGGTAACTTCCCGGTTCACCGGCGTCGCGAGCGTGGTCCCCGCGATCAGGTTTTTCGGGGCGTCGAGAACAACTGTGCTCGGGTCGCTGTCGGTACCGTCCCAGCCCAGCCGGATGGTTCCCAGCGGGGCCCGCAGCACCCCCGCCTGAAGGATGTTAGATGAATATACCGAGAGACTGCCACCTGCGGAGAGCGGGGCGTCGCGGGTTCCGGCAGCGCGAATCGTGACCGAGCCGGTACCACCGACGGGGTCATAGGCGAAGATCTCGAATTGGCCCAGGGTGGTCGGATAGATCTGCGCCGCCTGCAGCACCAGCTTGCCAGCCATGCCGAGGGTGCCGTTGCCGCGGATGTCACCCCCGATCGCTGTTAGGTTCGCTTGCCCGATGGTTTGCAGGGAGAGGATTCCCACATCGATCAGCGCCGCATTCAAGTCCAGCGTGCCGGGGCCGGCGGTTGGGGCGAAGTGATGCTCGGCCGACGGAAAGGCCGGATCTTGCTGAAACGCCACGAAGACATCGGCGGGGTGTTGCGGCTCGCGGAACTCCTGACCCACGGCAAGGTAACCCGCCGAGATGCGGACGGTATCGTCGGCACGGATCACGCCGCCCGCCGCCAGCCGCAAGGTGCCTGGGGCCTGGATTTCGATCTTGCCGTGGAAATCGAGATTGCCGCCATAGGGAATGGGCGAGGCATTCGCCACATACCTGCCACCGAGGCTGAGCGAGGCGAACGCTCCCTGGGCGAAGCGATCCACGACAAAGGCACCGGTGTTGCCATAGGCCACTCCGCTTTGATCCACCAGGCCGATGCCGACGCCCATGGTGGCACCCGGATTGGTGATGACATTGCCGCTTTGCTGCACCACCAGATTCAGATCCGCGCCGGTGCGACCTTGGCCCTCGGCATAGTAGTTTCCGGAAAACACCGCGAGAGTCCCACCCGTCGCGCTCGGACCGCCGCCGGCCCCGCGCAGGCTGGCATCGGCCAGTAACATCTGGCCTCCGGCCAGGTCGATCAAGCCACCATTGCTATCAATCCGGGTGGCGCTGCCGCGAAGCCGCATGGGGGCGGAGGTCAGGCCGAAGCTTGCCGGGATGGCCACCACACCCGGACTCGCCAGCACAGCCGGGTCAATGTCTAACACACCCGAAGTCCCCGAGACATCCAGGATCGAGCCGTCTTCTGCCAGAATGTTGCCGGCGATGGTGATCCTGCCACCGGGGTAAACCTTGCCAACCCGTCGCCCGTAGGCCTCCGGCACGAGTTGCGTGATTCCCGCCGCCGACAGTTGCGCTGCCGCGCCCAGATGCACGGTCGGCAACGCCTGGGTAAGCTCCTGGCGCTGATTGGCGGTGAGCGGGAATTTCCCGTCTCCGGTAACCGAGATGTTCCCGCCGGGGGCGCTCACGCTGCCTAACAAAGTGACGGTACCGCCCTTGAAAGTGACCCTGGCACCCGCCTCCGTGGCAATTGCGGCACCCGCGCCCATGAAGATGTCACCGCGCACTTCCAGCTTGTCCAGGGTGAACGGATCATCCGCGCCGAGCGCCGCAAAGTCCAGGCTAACAGCCGACCGCACGCCTGCCGCCGTGACCACGCGCCGCAGCGCGAAGGCCCCGGCCCGGGCCGGGTCCGGCACGGCGAGCAGGCTTTCCGCCAGCGGCTCGATCCGGCTGCCTGCGGCAAGCGTGACCGCCGCTTGATAGGATTCGACCGGACCGGCGCCGCCGAGCGCCGCCCCGATTCCGGTTAGAGAGTACTGCGTGAAGCCGCCCTGGCGGAAGAATCCGGCCTCGAGGTTGAGCGCATTGGCCAGCGGAGTGCCGCCGACTTGAATCAGTCCGGCCTGGATGCTGAGCGTGCCCCCGCTGGCACCCGCATAGCCGCTCAAGGTCGAGTCGAGCGTGAGGCGGCCGCCGAGCACGCCGGCAAACCCGGGGTCCCTGCCAGTGAGGATGGCGAGGTTGCCGCCCCTGCCATAACTGACCTTGCCGGTTTCCGCAACGTAGGCCCCACCGGAGACCTCAAGCTCCGCTCCCATGGCGAGCGTGGCATGATAGGAGTTGATCGTGATGTTGCCACCGTCAATCACCATGGGCCGGGTCAGATCGGGCGGCCGGATGCTGTCGTCAACCAACCGCGCGGCCGTGGATAGCAGCGCCCCTGCTGTTAGGCTGAAGCAACCGCGATCCGCAAGCGGCGTGGGAAACAGCGCGCTGCCGGCTGGATTGATGAGGTGATACTCGGCGGCGGCGCTTGGCGAGATGTTGTATGTCGTGAACGACAGTTTGCCACCGGCGGCAGCGAGGGTGCCAAGGATCGAGATATTTGCCCCCGTGAACGAGATCGAGCCCGTGGGAGATGCGGCCAGTGTGACCCCTGCGGGCACCGTGATCGAGCCGTCAGGATTGACGATCTCCAGCACGCCGAAGCCCGTCTTGTCTAGCAGGTCAGGCGCCAGGCCGACCGTGGCGAGTCGGTCGCTCGACAGGGCGACCGGCGCGTCACCCACCAGCGAGAAGGCCGGCACCGACGTCGCGCCGGAGGTTGCCGCAAAGAGCAGGGCGGGTGGCGTCGGGGAGGTCTTGAGATAGTTGATGGTCGGGCTGCCCGCAATTTGGAGCGTTCTCTCGGCTTCAAAGGTGAGGCGCAGCGTGCTCAATCCAGGCGGGGTGCTGCGCTGGCGGGGACCTGCCACCGTCAGGCCGCGCAGGTCGCCGTCAATGGCCATGCTGGGTGCGGTGAGCGACAAGGTGCCGCCTGCCGCGCCCTCGGTATAACTCTGCTGCAGGGTGCCGGTGAACAACGGAGTTTGGAAGGTATTCACCACCCCCCATTTGGCGCTGCTGAACGTCGAGCTTCCCGTGAACACCCCGTCGTATATCTGATCGGGGGTCGCGTCCTTGATGGCCACCAGCCTGCCGTTGGAGAGCAACGTCGAGGTCTTGACCAAACCGCCCGCGTATTGGAAATAGCCGCCCGAGACATCGAGCGTGGAGCCTTTGCCAAGCACAATGGAACCTCCCGCTTGCAGCGTGATGTTGCCGCCTGTGGCGGTGAGTTGTGCGGCATTCCTCTCAATGAGTCCGGCCAGTCCCGTGACGTCCCCAAGCGGGGTGCCGATCCAGTACGTTCCGTTATAGGTCCCGGTATTGCGGATATCGACGGTTAGATTCTGGCCCCGCAACGCCGTGTCGCGCTGGAGCGGCGAGTCCGCCAGTTCGGAGCCCCGCAACTGCACCGTGAGGATGCTTTGCGCCAGCGGCACGAACACCTCGACACTGCCCGCCACGCTGATGAGGGCCGCTTCATCCAGATAGATTTGCCCGGCATTGAAATGGAACCGTTGCTGGGCCCCGGAATAGTCATTGGTGATTCCGGCGTCCACCGTGCCGTCAGCACCGATGATCGTGCGGTTGCCAGCGGCGTCTTTGAAGGGCCAGGTGCCCGCCCGGATCGCGACCTCGGCGTTGGGTGCTAACAGGATCGAGTGCTGGTCGAGATGGATCGCCAAGCCTTCGATGTTCACTTGTGAGCGCTCCGGCAGGGTGGTGCCGGGCACGGCCTTGTCGCTGGCGTAATCGGGAAGGATTTGCGACACGCTGTTTGCGCCCAGCGTTACCACCCCGCTGAACTGATTGAAAAACATCGGGCCCCCGGCACCCAGCTCGGTCGCGCTGTCATAGTTCGGATTGCCCACCGCACCATAGCTGGCTTTCAGATCGAGGCGGCCATTGAGGTTCACCGAGGTGCTGCTGGTGATGACTCCCAGTTGGTTGACCTGCCGTCCGCCCAGCCACGCGCTTCCTGTTAGAGTCGTGATGAGGCCCGCATTCGTGGCCGTGCCGGCGTAGTCACCAAGCGCCCCTACCCATACGTCCAGCCCGCGCAGACTCGGGTCGCTGCCGTCATGTGCCGCCACGGCGACCTGCAAGCCCGCCGCGAGAATCGTTTGGCCGGACGCGGTGGCAAGGGTGCCCTCGTTGGTGACGTTGGGTCCGACCAACATGATCCGCCCGCCATTGCCACCGCTGCCGGCGGGATTTTCCAGCACGGCTCCGGCTTGCACCGTCACATCGCCATAGCGTCCGCTGGCCGGGGGTGGGCCGGGATCGAAGTCGGGCGTGCCGTCAGCACCGCCGGGCACGCTGAGGCCGGAAAACAGAAACTGCGCGTCACGGTTGTTGAGCAAGCCCTGCCTGACTAGATTGTCGTTGATCGGCAGCGACGAGACGGTTAGGTTGCGGGCGTTCACCTGGCTGCTGCCGCCGAAGATGATGCCGTTCGGGTTGATCAGATAGACCTGGCCGGCGGCCTTGATCGAGCCGAGAATCTGAGTCGGGTTGCCGGTGGGATCGCTGACCTTGTTGAACGCAATCCATTGGCTGGCGTTTTCACCGCCGGCGGATTGGTCGAAAGTGACGCTGGTTTGCTTGCCGACGTTGAAGGTTTGCCAGTGAAGCATGGCCTGTTGGGTGCTCTGCCTGATGGTGACCTCGGTGCTGCCGTCGGCGGCGACCGTCTGGGTCGGAAGTTGCGCCCCGCTCCATTGGGTCGGATCGGTGGTGACGGCGGGAGCAACGTGCAGGCCGCCGGTGGCGAGTCCGTTAGGGACGCCCGGCAGGGTGAGCGCCGGAACCGCCGGATTTCTCCCGAGCGAATTCGCGCCGTTGATGGCGGCATTGCGGGCCGCGTTCTGCATGGCCCGGACGGCATCGAGGGCCCGGGTGGTGCGGGCCAGGGTGTCCTGTGCGTTGGCCCGGGCGGCATCGGTGGCGGCGGGGGTGGCGCTGCCGTAGCCGGCCCCGGGGCCGGGAGCCCCGCTGTTGTTAGACCCGCCACGGCCACCGCGCAGGATGTCGCCGGCGTCAGCACGGAGGCCGGTCATGATGACGGTGAAGCCGATGCAGACGGCGGTGCCGCAGCGGAGCGGCGTACCGAACAACGGCGTGCTGTGAAAGTGACAGCGGCGGGGTTTCATGGTTTCGGGGCGGGCTTCCGCACGCCAAGCCGCTGGTCCAGGATTTTGTCCCGGTAGCCTTGGACGAGGGTTTCTATCTTGACCCGGGTGGTGCCGATGAAGGGCTCGCGGGCGGCCAGGGCTTTGCCCAGCGCGTAGTTTTCAAAGCGGTCGAGAATCTCGTTGGCAGTGTTGAACAGCGCGATGTTCTTGGTCTCGCGGTCGGCGATGGTGCGCTTGAGAACCAGCGCCTCGGCGGCGAGCTTGGCACGCTCGTCTTCCTTGCTGCGGGCGAGTGCGGCGGCTTGCGCGTAGCCGGCTTGCCATTTTTCGAGCGCTGCGGTGCATTGGACGGTGCGCCGCTCACTCTCGGCGAGCTTGGTGGTGAGAGCGGCGAGGGCTTTGTCGGCCGCCGTCTTGTCGGTGGCGGCCTGACTGACCAGCGTTGCGTTGCGTTTCCCGAGGTCGGTGACCTTCGCGACAAGCTCGGTGTTCCTTTGTTCGGCGGCGGCTTGTGCGACCTGGGCGTTGGCAGACTCGGTCTGCGCGGTGCGCAGTTGCAGCATGACACCGCGCAACTGCTCGCGGAGCTTTGGCGTGGGATCGGGGGCCTCGGCGGCACGTGTCGGGCCTGGGAGAAGGCAGAGGACCAGCAGGAGCTTGAGGAACTTCATGATCATGTCAGAACTTGGCGTGGAGGTCAAACTGGAGGATATCGGAGCTGAGGGGCGGGCCGGCGATTTCATTGGAACTCATCCACCGCAGGCCGCAGCGGACCGCCTTGGAAAGGGCCACGCTGCCGCTCAGGGTGAAGCCCCGGACGTTGGTGCCGCCGCCGCCGAAGTCGGAGTCGGTGAAGCCATCCACCACGGCGTCGGACTCGACATAGCGGTAGCCGAAGCCGGCCTGCCAATCGCCGAGGGCCTCGAGGGCGGGCTTGCCGATTTGGAAGGCGAGGTTCCAGGCGGTGTCGCCGCCGGCAAAGACATTGGACGAGCCATAGTTGTTGACGGCCCGCCGGCTGATGCCGGCTTCATCGAAGGCGAGGTTCTTGGTGACCTCGCCGACCAGCGCCAGGCGGACCGGATCGAAGTGGTCGTACTCGAGTTTTCCGGTCAGGGTCAGGTTGCGGAACTCGGAGGCCAGGCCGTAGTATTGGTATTGATAGAGGGTGCCGTAGTTGTTCGCGGCGGTGGGCACGATGTCGCGCAGTGCCATGTAGGTGTTGCCGCGCTGGGCAAAGCCGGGACGGGTGGTGTCGGTGTCGCCGGCGTCGCTGGCGCTGAGCGGGACGAAGGGCGAGGAAAGGCGGCCCTCGATCCCGTTGAAGTCGTAGTAGGCGAGACCGACCTTGGCCGTGAGGTCATCGGTCGCTTGCCAATCGAGGCCGAGTTGCACGCCGGTGAGCCATTTGTCGGTGCTCTCAAACTTGGCGGGTTGATTGGAGGAAAAGTTGAAATCCGTGTTGTAAACGGGAAAGTAGCCGGCGGTGAAAAAGGTCGAGACCCGGTCGTTGAGTGGCATTTTCCCGCGCAGCGCGAGCCCGTCGAAGCCGAGGTCCTCGTCCCAGTGGAGGTCGGTCGCAAAGAAGGGATTGTCGAAGCGGCCTAACAGCAAAGTGAGTTCCTTGCCGTCACCGGGACCGGCCTCATAGCTGAGGAAGGCCCGGTCCAGCCAAATCGCGTATTTCGAGAAATTGCCGCCGGAGCCGCCGAGGGATTGGTTGGGCGAGGTGGGTGAGTTGTTCTCGCCGGTGGCGAGGCGGATGCCGCCATTGAAGCCGTCGCCGAGCATGATTTCGGTACCGAGGCGGGCCCGCAGGCGGGTGCGCTGGCGGTCCTGATCGACATTGTGCTGCGGGGAGAACAGGAACCCGGAGGTATCGAAGGGCGTGCCGGTGTTGATGGCGTTGAAGTTGGGGAAGGCCCCGGTGTTGTCGTTCCCCTCGGGAAACACGGTGCTTTCGTAACGAACCCGCAGATCACCGAAGGGACGGAACTTCGAGGTCCACCCGGGGGCGGCCTTGTCACTCCATTGCTCTTCGTGGGCCTGGGCCATGAGTTCCTGCTTGATTTCGTCGCGCATGTTGTTGCGGACGACCTCGGGGATATAGGTCACCCGCAGGTCATCCGGGCCTGGCGGTGGCGGCAGGGCGGCAGCGTCGGCGGCGTTCTGCGCGGCGGTGGCGGCATCGGCCTCGGCTTGTCTGATGAGTTCGCCGGCCTCGGCCTGGGTGAGGATGCCTTTTTGCACCAGCCGGTTGATCAAGTTGACGGTGACATTCTGTGACGGCGCGGGCGCGGGCGGCAGGTCGGTGGCGGGCGGAGCCTCGCTGCCAGGTTCGGGCGGCGGGCTTCCCGTGGCGACCGTCGCCGCCCGCAGCAGGCCGGAGGCAGCAAGGAACGCGGCGACAAGAAGATTGGAACGGGAGGGGAGCATGACAGGTTGGTTAGAATGACCCTTTGCGGGCGGAAATGCGCATGTTGATAGGCATGGGCATGTCGGTGGGAGGAGGTTCGGGAAGCTGGAGTCCCGTGAAGACCTGGCTCTTGATGGCTTCATCGACGCTGGCGTTGCCGGAGGTCCCGAGCGGCTGGGCACGGGTAATCCGCCCATTGGCATCCGCCCACACCCGCACCTGCATGCTGAAGGAGGCGCTGCGGGTGCCGGCATTCCGTCGCAGGGTTTCGGCGATCGTGTTCTGCACCTGGACGGCGTAGCTATCCCACTTGCCACCGCGGCGGCCGCCGCCGATCCGATTGCGCGGGCCACCGCCACTGCCGGACCGCAGGCCCATGTCCGGGCCGTTACCCGCGATGTTGGTTCCCAGCGCTTCGTCCTGCGGGTTGTTAGACGGCGCTGGTTCCGGTTCCTCGATCTTATCGACCGGCTCCTGCGCGACCATTTCATCCTTGGGCGGTGGCTCCTTCCTGGGCGGCGGCGGCTCCACCTTCGGCGGCGGCGGCGGGGGCAACGTGATGGCAACGAAGTCTGACTTCTTCGCCGCCGGCCGGGATTTCTCCGCCGGCGTGGTGAGGAAGGAAATCATCCCGCCGCTCAGCACGATGGCGAGCAGGACGCCGATGACGGGACGCCCTCGGGTTGGTTTGGGTGGTGGGGGTGGTAGTTGCGGTTTCATGTTAGAAAATCAGTTCCCGCCCGGCGGGGCCTGGGTGGCAAGGCCGATCTGGTTGATGCCGACCCGGCCCAGCACGTCGAGCACGTCCATGATGCCCTGGTATTGGCTTTGGCGGTCGCCACGGACGACCACGGGCACCTCGGGGATGGCGGCCTTGAGTTGGGCGAGTTTGGTTTCGAGTTCGGCCAGCGTGACCGGCAGGGTGTTGAGGCGGATGCGCCCCTCCGGATCGATGGTGATGGCCTGGGTCTTGGGCGTGTCCAGCTTGGCGGCCGCCGCCTTGCTGGCGCTGGGCAGGTTGACCTTGACGCCCTGCACGCTGGCGGTGGTCATGATGATGAAGATCAGCAACAGCACCAGGTAGAGGTCCACCATCGGGGTGACGTTGATGTCGTCGAAGTTCTTCTCGTCGGCGGAGGCCATGGGGGGGTATCAGTTATCAGTTATCAGTTGCCGGTAATGGGACTGGCGGCTTTCATTGGCGGGTGCCGGGCTGGTCGGGCTCTTGCGCGGGCCGGTAGAACTCGGCCATCTTGGCGACGAACTCGTCGATGAAGACCTGCATCAGGGCCAGCGAGTTCTTGATCCGGCCGTTGAGGTAGCTGTAAATGAACAGCGCCGGGATCGCGACGACGAGCCCGACGACCGTGGCGAGCAACGCCGAGGCGATGCCCGGTGCGATCGAGTTGACATTGACCTCGCCGGAACGGGCGATGATGGCAAAGGTGATCATGACGCCGACGACGGTTCCCAACAGCCCGATGTAAGGTCCGCCGGCAATGCTGATGGTGAGATAAATGAGGCCGTCGGAGAGCCGGTGGCTTTCATGCACCAGCCCGGCATCAAGGCTGGCGCGGATCGCCTGGATGGAGCGGCCCGAGAGTCCCTGGACGCGGTTGTTGTCCCTGTCGAGCCGGTGCCGGATTTCCTCCGAGCCTATCTGATAGATATGGAACAGCGGGGATTTCTCGAGGCGGGACTGCTCGGACGGATCGCCGCGGCCGCCGAGGCTGCCGACGGTGGAATCGTCCTCCGGATTGAGCGCGGTGAGGTCGGTCGAGAGCGATTTCCACTGCCTGAGGAATACCCTGGTGCCGCGGTCGATGGAACTCAGATAGATGTACTTGCGGATGGCGACGCTCCAGCCGATGACAATCATGATGGCGCAGATGCCGACGGCGATCCAGCCGTCGAACATCATGTTGCCGGCGATGTCCTTGAACAGGGACAGGTGCTCCATGAATTTGCTTTGCGCCTTGGCGGCGGCGCCTTCCACCGGACCTAACGAGAGGGTGCGCTGGGCGGCCTCGCTGCTGCCTTGGTTGACGGCGGTGAGTTTGATCCAAGCGGCGGAGCGGGCGACCCGCGAGATGGAAAACTCGTCGAGTTCACCGGTGAAGGCGCTGGTCCCGGTGGCGGCGAGTCCGCCAAGGATGAGCGGAGTGCTGACTGCGGGGAGGCCGCCACTGAGGTTGGCGTAGGGCGTGCCGTTGAGGAACAAGCGGAGGCTTTTCCCGTCGGCGACCAGCGCGAGGTGACTCCAGACTCCGGCGGCCACCGGGGTGCCGGTCTGGCTGCGGACGGGGCCGCCTGCGGCGGACACTTCAACGACGGGGACTCCTTGATCCAGCATCAAGCGGAACGCGGACCTGCCATCGGTGCGGCTGGCGATGACGGCGTCGGCCTGCAACGCGGCGGGCTTGATCCAAACGGTTAGCGTGAGCGACTGATCCTGCTGCCATTCGAGCGTGGTGGAGTTGGGGATGCTGATAGGGGCGGTTCTCGACAGCCTCAACCCGCTGCCGATGAGCGAGCCCTCGGCGGTCAGGCCGACGGTTTCCGCATGGTTGCCGTTGCCGGTGGCATCGCTCGGGGCGGTGCCGCGACCGGCGAAGTGATAGACGAGCGCGGTGTCGGCATCATAGGCGTCGGCGGGCTTGGAGGCCGCAGGCATGGCGGGGTCCGGATTGCCAAAATAGACATGGAGGGTTTCCTTGGCAGCGGCTTTCACCTCGGGCAGCTTGACCCAGACGAAGGCCTCGCGGAGGATGCTGTCATAACTCTCGAGCTGATGCGGCAGCACCGTCTTGTCGTCGGCTGCGACAAAGCGCAGGTCACTGCCGTCGTCGCGGGCACTGGCAAACTCGAAGTTGCCCTCGAAGAGCCGGACCAACACGGTCACGCTGCCCGGTGCCTCGCTCAGGGCGGCGGCCCCGGAGTCGAGGGTGAGCGGCTGGCGCTGCGCCCAGGCGGGATTCCACCAGGTGCCTGCCGCCTGCACCCGGCCGACCAGGGCGCAGGCGAGACACAGGCTCAGCCAGCCCGGCGCGGACCGGCAAATGGTCGTGGTTTGGGCAACCCAATGAGGCCAGGCCGGGCGTGAGATCCATCCGCTTCTAACGGGGACCGGGGGGCTGAGGCGGCCAAGGATTGATAGGGGTGGGCGTTTCGGCATGGGGGAGAGGGGCCGGCGATGTTGGTTAGAAATCGACCCAGCCGCGGAACGTGACCCGGAGGTCACCCGCGCTGGCGTCGGTTTGGTCGATGAGTGGCATGGCGATATCGAGCGAGCCGTTGAAGTGGTTCCTGAGCTTGAAGCGCGTGCCGGTGCCGACGCTGGCAAAGCCGAAGCTCCGTTGTTGGGCTGGCAGCGCCTCATGGATATCCACCACCCCGGCATCGGCGAACAGGTGGAACCGCCATTCGTCCGCGCGGCTCCCGGTCTTGACCGGCGTGCCGATGAGCGACGGGCTGCGAAACTCGACGGTTCCGAAAATCCCGTTGTCACCCAGCGCGGTGGCCTCGAGGTAGCCGCGTGCCGTGCCCAGCCCGCCGCCGGCGAACTGCTCGCCGTTGACCAGGGGCTGGCTGACGAGCTGGCCCTGGAGTTTCCCGAACACCTGCGACCCGCCCTTGAGGTCGTGGGTGTGGGCGACGTCACCGCGCAGGAAGACATAACTGCCGTCCGCGTGGTATCGCTTGTTAGAATAATCCAGCTCGGTGCTGCCGAGGCCGCGCAAGTGGAAATTGAGCGAGCTGTTGAACTCGGTGAAGCTGTGGTCCCCCAGCCAGGTGGCGCCATAGTTGGCGCTGAGCGGGTAGTACTTGATGGGCGAGGCAATCGTGTCATTGCCGATCACGATGTTTTCCTCGAAATGTTTGGCGTCGAGGCCGAGGCTGAGATTCTGATAGAACCGCGGCGTTGACGGCAGGTCGCAGAGCACGCGCAGGCCGAGGATTTCACCGCGTCCGCCGACCGCCGCGCCGCCGAGGGTGGAGATGTCGCTGTTCTGCTTGGTCCCTTGGAGCATCAGGCTCAGGCGCTCCGCAACCCGGGCCAGGTAGTAACCCGAGAACACCAAGGCGTCGTCCGGGTTTTCCGGGGCGACCTGGAAACTCAATCCCGCAGTGTGCCCGAGCTGGAACAGGTTGGCATAACTCAGCCCGCCGTTGAGCCGCAGCGATGTTGTGTTAGAGCTGGCGCGGTTGTTCAGTTCGAGCGAGCCGTGCAAGGGCAGCTTGTCCTCGACGTTGAGGTCGATGTCCACGGTTCCCGGCTCGGCGCCGGGGCGCAGCACCGGCGTCACCCTGCGGTCCGCCAGCCGGTTGAGCCCGACGATGTCCTGGGTCACCCGGTTCAGGTCCGGGACCGTGCCTTCCGCCAGCGAAGGCACCTCACGCTTGATCCCGCTCGGCAGGAAGAAGCGCGCGCCCTTGACCCGCAGGCGCCCCACCTTGCCCTCGACCACCTCCAGGCGGATCACTCCCCGCCGCGGATCCTGTTGCGGCACCAGCACCGACACGGTCTGGAACCCCTTGTCATGATAGACCTTTTCCAGCGCCACCCGTGCCTGCTCCACATCCTCCGGCGTCCGGCCCGGCCCGAGGAATGGATAGACCGCAGCCTCGACCTCCAGGTTTTTCAAGCGCCGCGCTCCTTCCACCCGGTATTCGCGGAGGTAAAAACTGGTGATTTCCTGCCCAGGGAGGCACTGACCGGAAATCCCGAGGCACAGGCACGCAAGACCCACTCGCGCAGCCATCAACTGCGACACGGAAACGGAAGACCAGCAAGAATAGCTCATGAGTGAAGCCCGACTCTCGGGCACGCCGCAGCATCCTGCCGCCGCTCCCCTCCCCACAAGGGCGTGAATGTGACTATGCTGTCACATTGCCGCTCCTTGGAATTTGCGTCCGACTCCACCGTCACCGGCGGTGGCTGTCGCCACATGCGGCATGTCAGGCGACTTCCACAGTTGCGAGGATCGCCTCGGATTGGGTGGTGATGGATTCGCCGTGGGCACGTCTTTCCTCATTCCACAGCTTCACCAGGTCGCGGGCGGCCTCCAAGGCTCCCTCGATGCCAAGTCCATGCGTCGTCAGGCCCAGGGATGGCACCTGGGCGTAGTAATAGCCCGGCATTCCTTCCTCGGCGGGCAGGCGTTCCAGCATTACGGCGTATCGCATGGGGGCAATTTGATCCAAGAACCGGGGATGGTCTAGGTTTCATTCATGGCTTGGCGCTTGCCAAGCGCCGCCACGGCTCTTGGGCCAGCCGCCGACCATCCGGCCACACTGATTTCACCAGCACGATGGGCGCATCAGATCCGGGCGGTTTCATTTTTGAAAAGAAAAATCGACCGCCTGCGGCGGTGGTTTGTAGCGGCGCTCTGTGAGCGCCGATGCCCATGAGATGAAGAAGCTCCTTGGCAACACAATAGCATCGACGGTCATAGACCGCCGCTACAATCCCAAAGGACAAAGGGATAAAGAATCGTAAATACCGTCGTCTCAGGCCCCTTTCCATCACTCGCCGTTCCAGCCGGTTGCCGGTAGTTCGATCCAACGGAGCCACCCTCGCCCTGCCCCAGCCGGACCGTTCGGAGCACGGTCCCTGCCTGTGAATCAACCTGACGAAGGGAATGCCTTGGGGGGCCAGGTAAACCGGACTGAGTGGGATGCCCGCGACTCCGCTACTGCGGCGTGACTTTGGCGCGGAGGAAACCGGTGCCGGCCAGACCGTTAGACCCGGCCAGGATGAAGCTGGCGTATTGGTAGTGAGCGGGATCGCCGAGGGCAGGCAAGCCGGGATTGATCACGACTACGGGGATGACCGTCGCTGACGACCAGTCTGACAGATCGGAGCTGCCTTCGATAGTATAACTGATGCCGTTGGCCGGAAGCGACACCGCCGGGCCGCCGGCGGGGTTGGAGAACGCCGTACCCGCCCGCACCGCGATGGTGAGAATCAGTTCCCGGTTGCCGGCGCCGTCGGCGGTTAGAACAAAGATCCTGCCGGGGTCCGCTCCGCTCAGCGGGTTGCCATGGAAGGCAAACTCGGTGAGGTTGCTGGCGCCGTCGAGGTCCGGATCGCCGCCAGGGGTGGCATCGGCAGCCGGATTGACCGCAGTGATGTTCGTCTTGGCCCAGGCGGTGAAAGGGTCAAGGGAGATGGTGACGAACTTGCCGCCGGTTTGCTCGCCGCTGAAGTTGGAACCGCCGCTGGCCGCGTCGTAGTCGATGACCCACTTTTGGGAATTGAAGGAGAACGTGGCACCGTCAACCAGGATGCTGCCGCCGTATTGGAAGAACCCGCCGTTCCAGGTGCCGGTGTAGTTGACCAGCGAGAAGCGGGTGTCGGCGGGGAAGGTGCCAGCCGCCAGATTGGTTAGGTTCAGGGTGACTGCGCTGTTCATGCTTAGGTCGCCGGTGACCTTCTGGAAGTCGGCCCCGACGGCAGGCGCCACGCTTGAATCGAGTTGGCATGCGAAGGTCGAAGTACCGCTGAAGGTCAAGGCTCCGGACGACAGGCTCTCGATGATGGAGCCTCCCGGCGAGAGGACTCCGGTCACGTTGACCGCACCGGTGATCAGGCCGGTGCCACCCAAGGAAGCGCCAGCGGCGACGTTGACCGCGCCGCTGCCCGCGAGTGAACCGTTGACCAACAACTGGCCGGTGCTCACGGTGGTCGTGCCGCCATAGCTGTTGGGGTTGTTCAGAGTCAGGGTGCCGGTGCCGGTCTTGATGATCGAACCGCCGGTGGGGGAGGAAATCACGCCGGTGAATGCCGCCGGGCTGGTGTGGTCGTTGCCGATGGTCAGGACCGCCGTTCCGAGAGTCACGTTGCCGGCCCCGGTCAATGAGCCGAGCGAGTTGTTAAAGCCGGCCAGGGCCAAGGTCGTGCCGCTCGCGATCGAATACGCCGAGTTGGGCGAGCAGGCGGTGGTCGAGCCAGCCTGCAGGGTGCCGCTGTTGACTGTGGTCGCACCGCTATAGGTGTTAGCACCGGCAATCGTCCAGACCCCGCCACCGCTGGTTAGGGCGATGGCCACCTTGGCGGCACCCGCGCCATCCACGATATTGCCGCTGAATGTCTTGTTAGTGCCGACTTTGAACAGGGCGGTGCCCGTGGTGGCCGCCACGCTGTTGGTGATCGTGCCGCTGCCGTCAATGACCGGCGCACTGTGGTTTTGGTCGGCGCTTGGAGTCTGCCCGTTCAGGTTATAAGTGCCGCCCGACATATGGAAAGTGCCGCCATCATAGAAGATCAGTCCGACCTGGGTGTTGCCGAGCTTGAGGGTGGCCCCGGTTTTCACATCGCTGATCGTGTTGGTGGTGGACCAGTTGACCGGGTTGTTGCTGGTTCCATTCAGGATGACAGTGCCGGCGTCCACTTGGAGCCCACCGGCATCCTGGAAGTTGTTCGCCAGAATCACGGTGCCGGCCCCGCCCTTGATCATCCCGTTATAGTTGCCGTGGGTACGGGTGACGGTGAGGGTGCCGGTCGCATGGGTTGCGTTGACCAGATAACTCGAACCGCCGGAGGCACTCAGGTTATAGGTGCCGGCGGTACCGCTGCCGGTGAACTCCAGCGTTCCGTCACCGAGGCTAACACTGCCGGCAGGCAGGCTGCCGGCACTGCCAAAACTCAAGGTGCCGCCGTTGATGGTCGTGGTGCCGGTGTAGGTGTTGGCACTGGACAGGGTCAGCGTGCCGCTGTTGCTCTTGGTCAGGGTGGCAGCTCCGGTGAGGCCGCCGCTGCCGGTTAGAATGTAATGCTTGGTCGCGTTGACGGTCACGCTTGACGGTGCCACGGTGGCGTTCAGCGTGATCGTGATGGGCGACGCGCCGCTGGCGGTATCGTCCAGCAACACGATGTCGCCGTCCACATACTTGACGGTTGTGCCGCCCGCATTTTTCCAGTTGGCCGTGGTATTGATATCCCACAGCCCGTCCCCAACGCGCCAGTAGGCGGTGGACGGGGGCGGCGGGATCTCCACATAATAGGCCTCGAATTCGGCGACCCCGGGGGTGCCGCCGGTGGTCGAAGTGATGAACAAGCGCATCTTCGTCGTGGTGCGGCTGACGATCGGCGCGATGAAGTTGGCGCCCATGGTGCGGCCGTTGAAACAGCCCACCCAAGCGGAGGACGCGCTATCCCAGGCTTGGATGGTATAGCGGTTGATCGAGGAGGCCGGATCTTCCCGCAGCCGGAGTTCATTCACGGCGGTCGGGCTGGCGAAATCGAGTTGCAGCCACTCGTTGCTTGCCGCCGACGGGCGCCAGAGGGTCGCCGGGTTGCCGTCCTTGGCCTTGGTGGCCTCGAAGCCGGGCTGCTGCGATGACGCCGAACTGGTGGCTGCCAGCGCGACATTCGTCCCGGTGGCGGCGTCGCTGAGGTTTCTGGTCAGGCAATTGGTGAAGGTCATGCCGGTGTTGTTGTTGCACCGGCTTTCGTTGGTGCTCAGATAGAACCGGGAGCTGACGAATTCCGCCACGTTGGTCCCGGCGGGCGTGTTGAAGATTTCCACTTTCGGGTACTGGCCGTAGGGACAGGTCGCGGCCTTGCCGTTCCAGACGCAGTTGGTGAACCGATTGCCGACGTTGCTCGGGCTGGCGGCGCTGCCCTGATAGAGCATGAAGCACGGACCATCCGTGTCGTGAAACAGGCAGTTGGTGAAGGTCATGTTCGAGTTGTTGCCCTCGAGGTCGAACGCTTCGCCGTCGATGCTGCCACCGCCCCTGGAAACGAACCCCCACTCGCTGTCGGTGAACGTGAAATCCTTGAGCCGGTACATCATCGCACCCGCCACGCCGTTGAACGACACGAAGTTATTGAGCCGTCCGATGTCGTGGGTGACGCAGTTGGTCACCTGCCCGCCGGCAATCCCGCGCAAGCCCAACTGCCATTGGTAGCCCTCCTCAAACAGGCAGCCGAGGAGGTTCAGGTTGCCGAAGTTCCAGATATTATCCGCGTAGTAGTTGAAATTGTCCGGGCTGTTGGTCCAAATGCCGGAAGCCAACCGGCGGAACACGCAGTTCTTGATGGTGACGTCGGAGAGCACGATGTTGTTGGCGGTCTCATGGGAGAACAACGAGATGCCCAGGCCGATCTTATGCGCGGGATAGTCCTCGTAATGCTGGTACATGAGGGAATCGTGGAAATAACAGTCTTCGATCCAGATGAAATTCCGGACCGGCGACCCGGCGGCATATTCCGCATAGATGCCGCTCATGCAGCGGGCGAACTCGATCCCGACAATCTTATACCCGGCCTGGTTGAGCAGATGAATCCCGCTCCGGTCCTGCGTGTAATCGAGCCGGTCGAGCAAGGGCTTGTTCCCCGGCCCGTATGAGCCGATATAAATCGGGTTGCCCGCCGTGCCGCTGCCTTTGGGTTGCAGTTCCTCGCTCCAAGTGTCCCCGCATTTCAACAGCAGGGAGTCACCCGCGTTGAGGGTGACCGTCGAGGCCATCGCCAGCGTCTTCCATGGCGCGGCACTCGTCAGCCCGGAGTTGCTGTCGTTGCCCCCGGCTTGGCTCACGTAGTACGTCTTTGCCGAGGCCGGCGCGACATGCAGTTTGAGTTGATTGCCCGCCGTCTGGATGGCGTAGGAATAACTGGCGTCCTGCGGTGGCGGGATGAGTTGGCTGGCGCTCCCGGTCAGGGTGCCGGTGTAGGTGAGGATGACATAGTCCCCAAGCCCGAACCCGGCGAGTTGTTGGGTGAGGTTGACCTGGGTGTTGCCTGTTAGAACCAGATTGCCCGTCACGCTCACCAGATCATTGGTTCCCGGAGCGGCGGCCTTGAGGTCGAGGTTGGCGGCATTGAGCGTGAGTCCGCCGGTTAGAGCAAGCGTGCCCGTGGTGGCGGCATTGATGCCGGGTGCCAGATGGGCGGAGGACAGTGCCGTCACCGCCCCGGTCACGGTGCCGGTGCCGGCCAGCATGGAGCTTGAGCCGGCAACCGTGACGGCGGTGTTGCCGAGGGTGGCGTTGTTCAGCAGCAACTTGCCGGTGGTCACGCTCGTCGCCCCGGTATAGCTGCTCGTGCCGGCGAGCGTCAGCGTGCCGGACCCGCTCTTGGTCAAGCCGTTAGTCTGGCTGGCGGCCTGGCCGATGCCGTTGCTGACGAGCACATTGCCCGCCGCGGTGTTGAAGCTCCGGGTGCCGCCGGCCAGGATTAGACTGTTAGATAGGGTCTGGGTGTTGGTGCTGTTGTTGACGACGTCGCCGGCCAGGTTGACCGTGTTGCCGTTGAGGGTAAACGCGGCGGTGCCGGGGTTGAAGGTGATCCCGGCAAACTGGGTGTTGTTGGCGAAGTCGTTGAAATTGGTGGTCAACCCGAGCGCCGCTGCGGTGGCAAAGGCCAGGGTCTTGCCGGCGGCCATGGCCGTGCCGCCCCAGTTGGCGGCATCGCTCCACACCAGTTGGCCGCTGCCGTTGGGCGTGCCGCCGCCGGTCCAGACCGGTAGGGGCAGCATGGCCGGGTGCGTGCCATTCATGATCGAGGTGACGTTCTCCACGGTGTTGAAGATCACCGGGTCGTCAATGGCTCCATTGATGGCGCTGCCGTATGCACCCGCATTATTCGCGGCCGCACCCAGGTGAAGTTCTCCCCACGCGGCGAGCGCCGAGCTGATGTTCTTGGTACTCTTCAGGACGCCGTCCCCGTATGTTAGCAATTGGCTGCCGTTGTAGGTGACCGCGAGGTGGTGCCAACCATTCAACGGCGTCACGTAGCTCAAGGTGGTCTTGAAAGCGGGATTGTTTTGATCGGACCAGAAATAGTCCGAGTCACCACCGTAGCTGCTGAGTTGGAGCAACCAATTGCGGTGGGTGGAATCGGCACCGGCAGAAAAGACGTGGCCATAATTTGACCCATTGTCGTACACCCAACCGGCGAGGGTAAAGGTGTTGGTGAGATGCAGGCTCGTGGCATCGGGAACGGTGACGTTACCTTGGCCGGAAGTATTCAGGGCGAAGTCACCCGGCAACCCGGTGTGCCCGGCAACCCAGGTCGGCACGCTACCGCCCGCAATGGCCGTTAGGGTGCCGTGGTTGTGGTTGGCCGTGGAGTCGTTCGCCACCGTGCCGCTGCCTTCATTGAAATTCCAATACCCCACCAGGCCGGCCAGTGATGATTGTGCGGCAAGGATGACTCCACACAGGCCGGAAAGGATGCGGGCGCTTGCTGGTATGGTTTGCATTTCTCTGAGCGGGTCATTATCTAACAATCAAGCCGTGGCCTGGCACCAACCCGGCCGTGCGGCCAACGGTGCCTGCCCGATGACGGCTCCTGGTGCGGCTCAAGGCAGGATGGCCTTGAGGCGGGCGAAGAGCTTGCCGTTAGACGCGTTGGTGGCGGGAATGTTGACGGTGACTTCGTCCGGCGTGCCTGCGGTATTGATGGTGACGGCGGTGCCGTTGAGATCCGGCACTCCGGTTCCGGTGGCCCCGATCGTGGCGGATTTCGGCCAACTGGTCAGCGCGGCGCCGTATTCAACGATGAGCGTGGCTTGCCCGATGGAGTCCTCTTCGCGGGTGAACGTGAGGGTCAGGCCGGTGGTGGCGTCACCAGTGGCGTGAGGCAGAATCGAGGCTGCGTCTTGGGCGAGTGGCAGACCGCCAAGGATCCATTCCAAGCCGTTGGCGATGCCGTCCCGGTCGGGGTCGGCGTCGAAGGCCGGGTCCGTGGCCGAGCCGGGGGTTCCGGTTAGACCGTGAGTGCTGGCCCAAACTTGATAGGTGGTGCCGCTGCTCAGCTTGAGTTCACCGGTGCTTTGGGTGAAGGTCCAGGTCTTGGTGCCGTCGGTCTTGGTCCAGACGCCCGGGCTTGGCGTCCACTCGCCGTCCGCACCGGTGATCTTGAAGCCGGTGCCATAGATCTTGGTCGCCACATCGACCAAGGGCCACGTGTGGGAGCTGAGGCTGGTGAGTGAGGGGTCGGAGAGATTGATGAAGAACGGCCCGTTGAGGGTGGCCGACCCGGTGCCGGTGATCTTGTTGTTCGAGGACGCCGTGACGACGAAAGCGAGGCAATTTCCGCTGGCCGGGGGCGCGTTGAAGACCAACGTGCCGGAGTTGACCGTGGTGTCGCCGGTGTAAGTGTTGGCCCCGGAGAGGATCCAAGTCCCGCTGCCAGCCGCCAGCGTCACCGCCATCTTGCCGGCTCCGCCGCCGTCCACCACGTTGCCGGTGAAGGTCTTGGTGCCGGTGATCTTGAAAACCGCCGTGCCGGTGGTTGACGCCGCGTTGTTGGTGATCGTGCCACTGCCCGCGACCGCCGGCATCAGGGCCCCGGCATAGCCATTGAGATCGAAGGTGCCGCCGGACATGGTGAACCCACCATCGTAATAGATTTGACCAACGCTGGCGGTGCCGAGCTTGAGGGTGGCCCCGCTTTTCACGTCGCTGACCGTGTTGGTGGTGGACCAGTTGACCGGGTTGTTGCTGGTGCCATTCAGGATGACTGTGCCGGCGTCCACTTGGAGCCCGCCGGAATCCTGGAAGTTGTTCGCCAGAATCACGGTGCCGACCCCGCCCTTGATCATCCCGTCATAGTTGCCGTGGGTACGGGTGACGGTAAGGGTGCCGGCCGCATGGGTTGCGTTGACCAGATAACTCAAACCGCCGGAGACACTCAGGCTATAAGTGCCGGCGGCACCGCTGCCGGTGAACTCCAGCGTTCCGCCACCGAGGCTAACACTGCCGGCAGGCAGGCTGCCGGCACTGCCAAAGCTCAAGGTGCCGCCGTTGATGGTGGTGCCGCCGGCGTAATTGTTAGTGCCGTCAAGGGACAGGATGCCGCTGCCGGTTTTGATCAGCCTGCCGGCACCGGTGATCGACCCCGTCGTCTGGGTGCCGCTGGCAACGGCCAACGCCGTCCCGCTGGCAAGCTGGACCGCGGCGTCGTCCAAGGTCGCGACCGAGGCGGTCGCGCCATTGAAGAAGACGGTGCCGCTGGCAAGGGTGCCGAGGTCGGCCCCGGCGGCGATGGTCGTGATCCCCCCGCCTGAGAGGCTGGCGAGGGTGATCGCGCCGCTGCCACCAGTGAACCTGACGGTGCCATCATTGGTCACGTCCGCAAGGGTCAGCCCGGTGCCCGAGAGGTCGGCCTCGGCCCCCACCGCCACCGACAACGGGGCGGCAGAATTGTAACTTTGGGCATTCAGCTTGCCGCCGTTGACAATCACCTGAGCGGTGTTTTCAAGAGCGGTTGCCGTCAGGGTTCCGGTGGTGACGGTCGTGTTCCCGAGATAGATGGCGGCGCTGGTCAGCGTGAGGGTGCCGCTGCCGACCTTGGTCAGGCTGCCGTTGCCGCTCAGGGTGCCGGCATACTGGGTGTCCTGATTGTTGCCGCCCACGCTCAGGGTCACGGGGTTCGACGCTTGGTTGAGCACCAGGCTTTGCGTGCCCTTGAGGCCGCCCAGCGTGGTGGCGGTGACGCCGAAGTTCAGGGTGCCGCCCGGGCTGTCGTGGTTGAGCGTGCTGCCGGCCAAGGCATTGGCGTGGTCCAAGGTCAGCGTGCCGGAACTGACAACCGTGTCGCCGACAAAGGTATTGGCGTTGCTCAGCGTGACGCTCCCGCCGCCGCTGACGGTCACCACGGTGCTGCCGGCAATCGCCCCGCTGCCGCTGATCGTGTAGGGCTTGGCGACATTGCTGAAAGTCACGGAGCCGGGATTGACGGTCGTGCCGAGACCTAGCGAAACTGCGGTGGTGCCCGTGGCGTCATCGTTGAAGACGACCGGATCGCCTTCAGCGTATGCCGCGGCGGCGCCGAGCGAATTCACCCAGTTCTGGGTGGTGCCGATGTTCCAGGTGCCATTGTTGACGCCACCCGCCTTGCCGACCCAGGTCTTGGTCGGTGGCGTCGGGAAGACGATCAGCAAAACCTTGCTTGAGCTAGGGGACGTGTCGATTCGATAGCTATACTGCAACGTGTTGGTCGGCGGCAGCAGCGGGCCGCCGTTAATCAGGCTGCCGGTGTAATTGATGATTTCGTAGCTCCCCCCCGCCGCCGGGAAGTCGCCGAGCAGGCTGACGTTGACGCTCGAAGAGCCGGCCAGGGTCAGGCTGCCGGTGACGCTGATCAGGTCGCTGGTGGTGCCGGGCGACCCGAGGGCACCCAACTTCAGGTCGAGTTTGGCCGAATTGAGCGTCAGGCCCGTTGCACTGCTCCCAAGCGTGAGCGTGCCGGGAGTCGCGGCGTTGAGGCCCGGGGCCAGGTGAGCGTCGGACTGGACGGTGACCGACTGGCTGACGGTGCCCGTGCCCGCCAGCGTCGAGGCCGCGCCGGAGACTGTGACGGCGGAGTTGCTGAGGGTGGCGCTGTTGAGCAGCAGCTTGCCGGCATTCACGCTGGTGGCCCCGGCATAGGTGCTGGTGCCGGCCAGGGTGAGGGTGTTGTTGCCGCTCTTGGTCAGGCCGTTGGTTTGGCTGGCGGCCTGCGTGATGCCAGTGGTGAGCGCGAGGTCGCCTGCCGCCGCGTTGAACGTCCGGGTGCCCCCGTCGAGGACGAGGGGGGTGGCAATGGTCTGGGCGGCGGCACTGTTGTTGGTGACGTCGCCGGTGAGGTTGACGGCATTGCCGCTGAGGGTGAAAGCCCCGGCAGTGGCCTGGAAGGTGATCCCCCTGAACTGTTTGTTAGCCGCGAAGTCATTGCTGTTGGTGGTCAGCCCGTTGCTGGTGTCAAAGATGAGCGCTCGAGTCGAGACCGGGAGCGTGCCCCCCCAGTTGGAGGCCGTGTTCCAATTGTAGGTTGGCCCGGTGGTGCCGGTCCAGTAGCCAAGCATCGCCGGATGCGTCCCGTTCATGATCGTGGTGACGCTTTCGACACTGTTGAAAATCACCACGTCATCGATGGGTCCCTCCCAACTGCTCCATGCGGCGTTCCGGCCGCCAATGAGGAGGTTGGTGAAACCGGGTAAGCTCGGGCTGCCGCTAATCCCGTAGGTGCCCATGAGCGTGCCATCAACGTAAGATGTCACCACCCCGCCACTATAGGTCAATGCATAATGGTGCCAAGCGTTTGCATTGCCGCCACCACCAACCTTGAACCCCAAGCCCTTATTCCAAGCGCCGTTCGCATCCGACCACATATACATCTGGTCGCCGCCACCATTGTCACTCTGGATGAACCACTGGCGAGCGTCTCCGTTAGCATTGTTACTGAGCGTGAAAGGATACACATAGCTCCCCAAATAATCCGCTTTCGCCCACAGTGCGATGGTAAAGGAATTGGTCACGCCTAGAGCGGTGGTGACAGGAATTGTCACCCGGTCGTTCCAGCCGCGAAATTGCAGCGCATTGTCACCCGCATTGCCCGTGTGCCCGGTGACCCAAGACGGGGCACCACCACCGCCGGCAACCAAAGTGCCGACGTTATTATTGGCGGTGAAGTCGTTGGCCGTGGTGCCGGTGTTTTCATTGAAATTCCAATACCCCACCAAAGCGGCGTGGGCGGGGTGGGCGGCGAGGAGGGCGGCGACGGAACCGGCGAGGAAGAGACGGAGGGTGGCGGGGAGTTTCATGGCGGGGGGGTGGGAGTTGTCAGTTATCAGTTGTCAGTTATCGGGGGTCGGAGGTCGGTAGGGCGTGACCGCCGGGCACGCCCACTTGTCGCCAGCGGCGCGAGATGAGCCTGAAATGGCGAGTGTGCGGAGGGCGGAGGATGGTGGCATGATTGCGGTGGGTCTGCATGCCTGGATTCGGTGGACCTCAGCGCTTTCAGTGGTTGAAAACCGGCAGCCCACATCCTGAACCCAAACCATTAACTCCAGAGACTGCTGCGCCACGCCGCCGTGCAGCAGGGCTAACAAGCCCAAGCCACCGAGCACGATCACGCTTGGCTCGGAAACAATCGTCAGGGTGTCGAACCTCGACCCAGTCGCTTCGCCACTGAAGTTATTGCCCTTTGTCATGTCGTTGTAGATAGGGTCAACTCACCCGTGCCTTCCTTGCTCAGGCTGCCGACATCGTAAATCAGGTTGCCGATCGACTTCGTGTAGTCGGTTTTGATATAGGCCGCACCGATGAGGTCGATCTGGCCCGCGCCGTTGACCAGCGAGCCGCTCGATTGGGCGATCAAACGGCCACCGTTGAAGTTCAAGCGACCGCCTGCCGCAGCAAGATTCAACGTCTGGACATTGAGTTCGCCGCCACTGTTGAGACTGAGGGAGTGGTTGTTTTTGAAGGTGATCTGGCCATTGGCGTTCCATCTGCCGTTGTTGCTGACGGTCGCGGACGCGCTGCTGCCACCGTTGGCCCGATCCACAGCGGCGGTGTTCCACACCGAGTTGGTGCCGTCGATGAGAACCGCGACGTTACCGGTATAATAACCCACGTAGCCGCCGCCGGTCATGTTGGCAGTGCCACCATTAAGGACTTTGAATTGGTTGCCGGTGCCACGGTCGGCGAGGTCCCAAGAGCCTGTAACCGAAAATGTCGAATTGGGGCCATCGACTTTGACCGTGCTGCTGGATGAACCCGTGGGATTGCCACTGCCGCCGCTCGACCAGAACAGAAAGCTCGTGTTGAAAGTAAGATCGTTGGCCGTAACGCTCGCGAGAATCACGTTGCCACCGGCCGCGCCACCAAAGATGGCGTCGTGGTCAGTACCGGAGGCGGGCCAGACCACGTCAGCGGAAGTCGAGCTGTCCCACCAGTTGGCCGTGTTGTTGCCATTCCAGGTTCCCGCCCCACCTTGGGCGCCGGGAGTGATCAGGTCGGAACCATCCCATTCAAGTGCCGCTTGCACGGAGAGTGAGGCGAGCAGCGTGGCGATGGAGCCGACGCAAACAAAGCGAAGGGTGAAATTTGATTTCATGGGTGCTGGAGGTTACACAATGACACTGACGGGTATCTCGCCAAGAAAACCGGCAGGCCAGACGAATTTTCGCGAAACCCTGCGGATTGGCAAGAAGAAAAACTGATTTGAATTGCCGTTGAAGCAAGGGCAGCCAGAAGGGAATTACCCGACCAGGCCAGCCAGTGCGGACTGGGCGGCAAGGAGGACTCCACACAGGTCGGAAAGAATGCGGACGCTTGCTTGGATGGTTTGCATATCTGTGAATGGTCCATGTTCTAACAATCCGGCCGTGGTCAGGCACCAGCCGGACCGTGCGGCAATCGGTGCCTGCCCGCTGACGGTTCCTCGCGCGGCTCAAGGCAGGATGGCCTTGAGGCGGGCGAAGAGCTTGCCGTTAGACGCATTGGTGGTGGGGATGTTGACGGTGACTTCGTCCGGCGTGCCTGCGGTGTTGATGGTGACGGCGGTGCCGTTGAGATCCGGCACTCCGGCTCCGGTGGCCCCGATCGTGGCGGATTTCGGCCAACTGGTCAGCGCGGCGCCGTATTCAACGATCAGCGTGGCTTGCCCGATCGAGGCCTCTTCGCGGGTGAACGTGAGGGTCAGGCCGGTGGTGGCGTCACCAGTGGCGTGAGGCAGAATCGAGGCTGCGTCTTGAACAAGTGGCAGCCCGCCGAGGATCCATTCCAAGCCGTTGGCGATGCCGTCCCGGTCGGGGTCGGCGTCGAAGGCCGGGTCCGTGGCCGAGCCGGGGGTTCCGGTGAGACCCTTGCTGGTGGCCCAATTGGCGTAGGTCGTGGTTGCGGGACCCTCGGTGACATCCAGCATGCCGCTGCCAAGAAACCCGGCACTTTTATAGGTTGCGCCGGAACTCAAGGAGCCATAAGTGCCAATTGGCATCTGACTGCCATTGATATAGAGTTTTCCCACCACGTCGGTGAGGGCATGATTGAGGTGGAGGACTGCGGTGTCACCCGGGTTGGCACCAATCCTAACCGTGGCGGTGTTTGCCAGATAGTCCTTGGTGAGAACCAAGGTTCCGGCCTTGATGGCGGTGTCCCCGGTGTAGGTGTTGGGACCGCTAAGGGTCACGGTTCCTGTGCCGGTTTTGATGATGGCGCCGCCGACCCCGCTGGAAATCACCCCGGCAAACTCCGTGCCATTGCCGCCGAGGGTCAACGTGGCCGTCCCCAGGGCCACATTGCCATTTCCTGTTAGTGAGCCGATCGAGTTGTTGAGATCAGCGAGGTTCAAGGTCCTCCCGCCCCCCACCGTGTAGGCCGAGTTAGGAGAGAGTGCGGTGGTGGAACCGGCGGTCAGGTTGGCCCCGTTCACCAGCGTGACGCCGCTGTTGGTGTTGACGCCGGAGAGCGTCCAGGTGTTGCCGCCACCCAGATTCAGCGCCACCTTGCCAGTCCCATCCGAGATGTTGCCGCTGAACGCCTGGTTGGCGTTGACATTGATGTTGGCCGTGGCGGGGGCGGTGGAGTTGTTAGTGATGAGGCCGCTACCATCGATCACCGGGACGGTGTTGACGGTATCGCCGTTGAGGTCGAAGGTGCCGCCGGACAGGTGGAATGATGAACCGGCGAAGATTTGGCCGTTGTGGATGGTGTTATCCGTGTACTTGCCAAACTTGAGGGTTGCGCCGGGTTGCACGTCCGTGACCGAGCCAGCCGTGTTGAACCAGTTGAGGTTATCGGTGATGCCGGCCAGCACCAGGGTGCCGGCGACGACCGCCACCGCGCCACCCTGATTGCCACCCAGGGTGGCGTGGGTCGAGAGGGTGAGCGTGCCATTGCCGGTCTTGGTGATGGCCTGAATGGCGGACCGGTTGTCAAGGATGGTGAAGTTGGCGGTGCTGTCCGCAACATCCACGAACGCAGTACCGGGCGTGCCGGTGGCCGACCACCGCGAGGTGCTCACGGACTCGGCTCCGGCATACTGGAAGGTGGCGTTGTTCTGAACGACGATCAGGCCGGTGGCTCCCAACGAGGACAGGCTGTTCACGCTCAAGGTGCCATTGCTCACCGTCGTGTTGCCGCCATAGGTGTTCGCGCCGTTGAGGGACAACAGGTCGCCTCCACTCTTGGTCAGGCTCCCGTCGCCGGTGATCCTTCCCGTGGTCTGGGTTCCGCCTTGAACGGTTAGAACCGTGCCGCTGGCGAGATTGACCGTGGCCTCACCCAGGCTCGCGATCGCGGCCGTGGCCCCGTTGAAATCAACCGTCCCGCTGGCGAGCGTCCCAATCTCGGTCACTGCCGCAAAGGTGCTGGTGCCGAGGCCGGACAACCCGGCCAGCGTGGTCGTCCCACCAGTGCCGGTGAAGTTCACGCTGCCATCGTTGCTCACTGCGGCGAGGCTCAGGCCGCTGCCGGAAATGTTAGCGGTGGCTCCGCCGGACACCGCCAAGGGGGCCGCGCCATGGTAGCTGTGGGCGTTGAGGGTGCCGGCCGTGACGCTCACGCTGCTGGTATTGGCCAAGCTTGTCGTCGCCAGCATGCCGCCGCTCACGGTGGTGCTCCCGAGATGGGTGGTGCCGTTGGGAAGGGTTAGGGTGCCGCTGCCGACCTTGGTCAGGCTGCCGTCGCCGCTGAGGATGCCGTCATATTGGGGGTTCATGTTGTTGCCACCCACCGCCAGCGCGACGGGGCTTGCGGAGGCATTGTCCAGCGCGAGGTCTTGCGTGCCGCTCAAGCCACCCAAGGCCGCAGAACTGAGCGTGCCGAAGCTGAGGGTGCCGCCTTGGTGGCTGTAGTTGAGGGTACTGCCGGCCAGCGCATTGGGGTGGCCCAGCGTCAGGGTGCCGCCGCCGCTGACGACGGTGTCCCCGTTGAAGCTGTTGGCGGTGTCCAGCGTCACGGAGCCGCTGCCGCTGGCAGTCAGACTGGTGGGACCGGCGATGTGACCGCTGCCACTGATCGAGTAGGTCCTGGAGGTATTGTTGAAGGTGACGGTAAAGGGCGACACCGTCGTGCCAAGCGTGACGGATGTCGTGCCGGTCGGTGCGGCGTTGTCGTCGAAGACCACCGGGTCGTTGCCATTGACAGTCTCGTTGTAGGCGGCGGGAGAGGTGCCGGAGCGCCAGTTCTGCGGGGTGCCGATGTCCCAGGTGCCATTGGCTGTCCCGCCGGCGAGACCGTTCCACGTCTTGGTCGAGGGCGGCTCGAAAACGCGGAGGATGATCTGGTGCGGCGTGGTGGTGACAATGCGATAGCCATGGGTGCTCGTGCTGGTGGGGGGCACCATCGCCCCGCTGCCGAGCAAGCTGCCCGTGTAACTCACAATCGGATAGTCGCCGTAGCCAAAACCGGCGAGTTGGCTGACACTGAGCGGCGTGTTGCCGGTGAGCGTCAGGTTGCCCGTGACGGTGATCGCGTCGCTGCTGGTGCCGAGCTTGACGGCCAGGGCCGCAGTATCGAGGGCAAGCCCGCCACTCAGGGTGAGCGTGCCGGTGGTGGCGTCATCGACACCCGGCGAGAGCTTGGCGGACGACTGGAGAGTCACCGACTGGGTGACGGTGCCATGGCCCGCGAGAACGGAGTTTGCACCGGCGGCCGTGACGGTGGAGTTGCTCAGGGTGGCGCCATTGAGCAAGAGCTTGCCGGCGGTCACGCTGGTGGGGCCGGAGTAATTGCTGGTGCCGGAGAGGCTGAGCGTGTGGTTGCCGCTCTTGGTGAGGCCGTTGGTCTGGCTGGCGGCCTGGGTGATGCCGCTACCCACCACCAGGTCGCCGGCGGCGGCGTTGAACGTGCAGTTGCGGGAGCCGTCGAGGACCAGGGGGGTGGCAATTGTCTGGGCATTGCCGGCACTGTTGTTGACGACGTCACCGGTGAGGTTGACGGGGTTGCCGCCAAGGGTGAAGGCGCCAGCCGTGGCGAGGAAAGTCATGCCCTTGAACTTGCTGTTGGCCGCGAAGTCGTTGTTGTTGGTGGTCAGCCCGTTGCCGGTGTCAAAGACGAGGGCACGGCTGGCGGCGGGCAGCGCGCCGCCCCAGTTGGCCGCGAGGTTCCAGTTATAGGTTGGTCCGGTGGTTCCCGTCCAGTAGCCAAGCTGGACCGGATCGGTCCCGGCCTTCAGATTGGCGAGTTGGGTGGTGCTGGCGGCGTCGTCAAGGATGATGAAGTCCTGGAGAACTGCTGGGGTCAAAAAACCAATACCCGATGGTGAATGCCTTGGTGCCGGTGCTGCTGTTGATGTGCAGGGCCGCGCTATCGGGAATATTGACGTAGCCGTTGCTGAAACTGAGCGCGGAACCCGTGCCGCTGTGGCCGGTGATCCACAACGGCAACGTGGTACCCGTGAAAGTGCCGTGGTTGGCGTTGGCCGAGAAGTCGTAGAGCGTGGTCCCGGAGCCCTCATTCATCGGCCAATAGCCCACCAGGTCGGCGTGGGCGGCGTGGCTGGCTAGGAGCGCGGCGAGGGCGAGGACGAGGCGGCGTGAACCGCAGCGGACGAGACGAAATACAAATTTGGCTTTCATGGTGGGGGAAAAGAGAGTTATCAGTTATTGGTGATCAGTTATTACGATTGTCGGCACCATCCCACTCAAGGGCAGCTTGCACGGCGTGTGAGGCTAACAGCGTGGCGGGGGAGCCGGCGCAAACCCATCGGAGGGTGGACTTTGGTTTCATGGGGACTTGGCTTGTCGGTTTCCAATGGCACCGACGATCACTCGCCATTGAGACGGGAAAATCGATGGTGCGGCCAAGTCTTGACCAAATCCGGCGGAGCGGCAAGGATATAACCTCCGGTTATCTTCAATTCTTTTGTAACACATTCGTAATTTCAGCGGGTGCAGCCTGCCATGACCTGTTAGATAGCGGGTGGTGGAGACGCCTTGGCCGCTGCGGACGCCGCACGGCCACGGTGAACCTTGAAAGGAACATGATTCGCCGCAACACAACCCAAGGAACCCCAAGACAACGCTGACCCGGCGCCACCGTGGCTCAGCAATTGCCCGGCCCCGTTGGCTTTCCGCCCGTGCCCTGCCACTCACCGAAGTTGCGGAATTTCTGATAGCGCTGGCTGAGGAGCGCAGCGATGGGCTGGGTAGAGAGTTCGGCAAGGTGGCGCAGCACACAGGCGCCAAAGGCGCTGGCGGCGGCGGCGTGGTCGTGATGGGCACCGCCGAGAGGTTCGTCTATCACGTCGTCGATGAGGCCGAGCTGCTTGAGATCGGGGGCGACGAGTTTCATGGCGGCGGCGGCCTCGGGGGCGTGCTTGCGGTGTTTCCAGAGGATGGCGGCGCAGCCTTCGGGGCTGATGACCGAGTAGTAGGCGTTTTCCATCATGATGACGCGGTCGGCCACGCCGATGCCGAGGGCGCCACCGGAACCGCCTTCGCCAAGGACGACGGCGATGATGGGGACGCGGAGGAGCATCATTTCACGGAGGTTGAAGGCAATGGCTTCGGCAATGTTGCGTTCCTCGGCACCGATGCCAGGAAACGCCCCGGGGGTATCGATGAGGGTGATGACGGGAAGGCCGAATTTCTCGGCGAGTCGCATGAGGCGCATGGCTTTGCGGTAGCCCTCGGGGTGGCCGCTGCCGAAGTTGCGCTTGAGGTTTTCCTTGGTGTCGCGGCCTTTTTGGTGGCCGACGATCACGACGCGCTGGCCGCCGATCCGGGCAAAGCCACCGGGCATCGCGTGGTCGTCTCCGATGTGGCGGTCGCCATGGAGTTCGTAAAAATCGGTGAAGGCGTTGGCCACGTAGTCCAGCATGAAGGGCCGGCTGGTATGGCGGGCAATCTGCACGCGCTGCCAGGGAGTCAGGTTCTGGTAGATGGACTCGCGGGTGTCTGCGAGCTTGCCTTCCAGGGCGGCAACTTCGGCGGACAGGTCGAAATTCGGCGAGGCGGATTTGGCGCGGATTTTTTCCAACTCGCGTTCGAGTTCGGCGATGGGTTTTTCGAATTCAAGGACTTGCATGGGAGTGAGCGGCAGGTGGTGAGTGTCAAGGGGTCTTCACGCGGGGTCTGCAAGTCGCAGCGATCATCGGTTGGTGTTGCGAATTTCCACGATGTTGCCGACGCGGGTGAGCAGAAAGAGTTCCTCAAGGTCAGGAGGGCTCAGCAAGATGCCACGGGAACCGGCATCCTCTGGCACGTAGGCACGGATTTGGAGTGCCAGCTTGGCAAGCTGGATGGTTTTCCCAAGGAAAAGGGGAACCTTGCTGCCCGACCCGTCCGACCCGTCCGACCTGTCCGACTTGTCCGACCCGTCCGACCCGTCCGACTTGTCCGACCCGTCCGACTTGTCCGACTTGTCCGACTTGTCCAACTTGTCCGACTTACCCGCCCCGTCCGACCTGCCCGGCTTGTCCGACTTGGCTTTCGGCTTGATGCGGCGGCCCGCGGGCTGGCCGGATTTTGATAGAATGGTGGTGCGCTGGTTGGCGAGTTTGCCGGTGGCTGCGAGGTGGCGGATCGGGTATTCGCAGATGAAGCGGCCGCCGTCCCAGAGCGAGAGGGCCTTGCGCTGAGGTTCGATGAGGAGACGGAATTCCAAGGGCATGACGATCAATTCATCGCCGGGCTGGAGGTTCTTGAGTTCCTGCAGGCCATTGAGGTGCATGATCAGATCCAGGGAGGTCTTGTAGCGGGTGGCGATGCCGAGGAAGGAATCGCCGCGTTTGACGAGGTGGGTTTGTTTTCCCGCCGCATGGTCGGTGGAGAAAATCTCATCCAGGTTCATCTCGCCAACGATGTGGCGGGCGATGGGGGCGGCGGAGGAGGTGGGGAAGATGTTGACGATGGTGGTGAGCTTGTCGCGGGCTTCGGCGAGCTGGCCAAGCGCGATGAGTTCATGGGCCTTTTGAAAGGTCTTCTCACCCGGATCAATGTCCGGCATCTCCGCCGCATCCACCATCTTCGCAAAGTCCGTATCGGGCTGCGTGCCCAGCACGACGGTGGGATTGGGAATGAGGCTCTCAAACACCCCGCCGAGCGGCCGGACCGCAACATGATAGGCAAACATCCCGGTGAAGGCAACGACCGCGCAGACGGCGGCGGCAGCCAGCAGCTTGACGAAGGTCCAAACACTCATGGGCGGGTGCAAGGCTCAGAGAAGACCGCGACGTTTGAAATCAAAGGCATTGATTTCATGCGAACGGATGATCATTTCAAAGGAAAACTTGAGAATGGAGACTTCCCATGCGTCATCGACTCCCTCGATCACGGCACGTGAGGGATTGCCGCTGCGGCGGATGTCCGCGAGCACCCGCTCGCGGACGGCATCGATCGAATCGTGAACAATCTCCTCATGAATCTGGCCGCGGCGGAATTGAAAGCCGTATTGCAGGAAGGCGAGGTTCTTGCCCTCGGCACGGAATTTCTCGATCATCGCATCCATCCGGGCCCGGGCCGTCTCGTCGAAACCCTCGAGTGCAATCTCGCGGTAGGGCTCGGGACGGAAAATGCGCGGGCGCATGGCCTCGACCTCGCCAGTGCGAATCCGGACTTGGCCGACGTGATCCATCAGCTCGCTGATGATCTGGAATTCGAAGCGGGTCTCGCCGAAGGTCTCGATCCGGCGATCCGGTTCGCGGAGCACACGGGTCGTTTCAAGGGCGTATTGAATGTCATCCGGAGAGTGCATGGTCGCTCCAAGGTCCGGCAGATTGGGCGGAATGCAAAGAAAAGGGCAGACACCGCCGGGGAGTCCGCCCTTTCGCAAAGCAAAACGTCGGCTGTAATCAGCCTTGTTGGCTGTTGATGTAGGTGATGACATCTCCGACCGATTGAAGCTTTTCGGCTTCTTCATCGGGTACCTCGATGTCGAATTCCTCCTCGAAAGCCATCACGAGTTCCACGGTGTCGAGCGAGTCGGCACCAAGGTCTTCGACGAATTTTGCTTCCGGGGTCACTTGATCGGCACTCACGCCGAGTTGTTCGACGATGATGTCCTTCACGCGGGCTTCAATACTTTTATCAGACATAGGGTGGTGGTTGTGGTTGGCGTCGGGGGTGACTTATCGTCTCGGACCGGGGCTTGGCAACTCTTAATAACGAGTCCGCCGCGAAAAAATTTCAAAGCAGCGGAAATCACCCCGTTTTCAGCCCGGAACCGGCCTCGGGAGCGGCAGCTTCGGCGGGGGCCAGGGTGGCGTATTCGATCACTTCGCCGGAAAAATGCGAGCGGAGCAGGCGCATGAGTTGCTCCGCAGGTTCGCCGTCGTCTTTTTTGAATCCGCCGTAGGTGAGGCCATCGATGCGGAGGCGTCCCTTGCCGGCCGTCCCGTCATAGTCGGCAAAGGCCAGGCCCTTGGTTTCCCACTTGCGCAGATCGAGGGTTTTGAGGTCGGCATAGGGAATCCGGCGGCCTCGCTGGTCGGTGACGGCCTCGGCATCGGCCGTGATCGTGCGGCGCAGCGTGCGCAGCAGGAAAAACCCTGCGGTGAGGGCAAGGCCGAGGAAAATCCAGAAGACCACCCATTGTTCCTTGATTTTCCGGGCATCGTAGGGTTCCTCCGGGGCGGTGGCGTTCATGCCGCGGGTCTTGGTGTATTCGCGCCAGAGCAGGTTCGCTTGCAGGGGCTTCATGCCAGCATAGTCATGGAGAATGGCAGGCCAGGGCAGCGGTACGCTTAGGCCCGCAGGCAGCACCGAGCGATCCGCAGGGAGGTCCACCACCTGGCTGGCCGCGTGTGCTTGCCACCTCTCGGGAGTAAGGGTGCCGTCCTGATTCATTTTGGCGAACTCGTCACTGGCCTTTTGAAAGGCCCGGTGCAGGAAGAAAACCTCGTTCTTCTTCCGGTACCCAGTCGAACCGTCCACATAAAAAAGCACCGCGAAGACGCCGAACATCAGCAACATCACCAAGGCGCGAAACAGAAACCAGCGGGACGGCCTGCATATGATCGATTCGGAAACATTCATCGTTTTCCAGAGGAGAAAACCTCGTCCGGCAGGGCATGGCAAGCCGGAAACGTGCCACTCCGGAAATTTTCCGGGATTTTCCGGTGAATTACCGCTTGTAGCTAGCTCGCTGGTTGTTTACGGAGATGCCGTCATGCCAATTGCCACCCCCGCCCAATATCGCGCCATGCTGGATTCCGCCCAAACCGGCGGCTATGCCTATCCCGCTGTCAACGTCACTTCCATCATCACCATCAACGGTGCGCTCCGCGCCTTCGCCGAGTCAAAATCCGACGGCATCATCCAGGTTTCCACCGGAGGCGGCAAGTTCGCATCCGGTTCCAGCGTGGGCGACGAAGCCTTCGGGGCTATTGTGTTAGCCGAAGCCGCCCACCGCCTGGCGGAGAAATACCAGGTGCTCGTTGCGCTGCACACCGACCACTGCCAGCCCGGCAAGGTTGAGTCGTTCCTCCGGCCCTTGCTGGAGGCTTCCCGCCAGCGCCTCGCCGAGGGCAAGGGGCCCTTGTTCCAGAGCCACATGCTCGATGCCTCCGAACTGCCACTCGCACAAAACATGGAGCTTTCCAAGCAACTCCTCACGGAGTGCGCGGAACTCGGCATCATCCTTGAGGTCGAGGCCGGCGTCGTTGGCGGCGAAGAAGATGGCCACGACACCTCCGGCACGCCCGCCGAGAAGCTCTACACCACCACGGCAGACATGCTCACGGTTTATGAAACGCTGCAACCGCTGGGCCGCTTCCTGTTCGCCGCCACCTTCGGCAACGTCCACGGCGCCTACAAACCCGGCGCCGTCAAGCTCAAGCCCACCATCCTCCGCGATGGCCAACAAGCGGTGACCGCCAAACACGGCCCCGCCGCCAAAATGGACCTCGTCTTCCACGGCGGTTCCGGCTCCGAACTCGCCGACATCCGCGAAACCCTCGACTACGGCGTGGTCAAAATGAACATCGACACCGACACCCAATACGCCTTCACCCGCCCCATCGTCACCTTCATCTGCCAGAACATCGAAGGCGTGCTCAAAATCGATGGCGAAGTCGGCGACAAAAAAGCCTATGACCCGCGTGGCTATCTGAAGAAGGCCGAAATCGGCCTCGCCAACCGCCTCAAGATCGCTTGCGATGACCTGCGTTCCACCGGACGCACCATCGCCGGCACGGTCTGATATGATCCCGGCGGGCGGTCCCGGCTTGCCGGGCCCGCCCGCCATTCTTCACCAGGCGCAGGTGGGAGCGCCGACTCCTGTATCACATCGCATCGCCCATGCTCATCCTTGAGACTTGGACCTTGGATCTTCAATCCGAGGATTTCAAGATCCGGCATCCGGTTCACCTCACCTCAAACATCTTCATCTGTTCGTTGAACATTTTGATCGCTTCGACCGTGGCCTGATACAAGTACCAGGTCAGGGCGAGGATGCCCACACTGATGGCGATTTTCCAAACCAGCTTCAGGCCCGGACGGATCCAGACCAGCGGCAAGGCCAAGGGCCCGACGCTGAGCAACGCCACCACAATCACCGTGGTCCCGAAATACCACGGCAGTTTTTTCTCGGCGACACGGGCGGGGCCGGCCCCATCCAGAAACTCGCGGCAGTGTTTGCATTTGACCGCTTCGTCCTGGATTTCCTCGGCGCAGTAGGGGCACTTTTTCATGATTCAAATCGCTCCCTGGGCAGGTGAACCCCGCGAAGCTATGCCGCGCGGGTCTCCGACACAACCCCGGATTCAGACGGCCCGCTCAATACCCGGCGGCGCTGGCATGCCGGCTGCGCCGCAGATCGGCCACCCCGAGGTAGCGGTTCGGTTGCTCCACCAGGATGGAGTGGGCCGCGCCTTGCGGCCGCAGCCCGCTGCGCACCACGGTGTGCCCCAGGGCTTGCAGTGACTTGACCAGCTCCGGGTAACGCTCCGGCGCCTCGAACGTGATTGCATCGGGAAACCATTGGTGCGATAGACGCGGCACCTCGACCGCCGCTTGCAAGGGCATGTGAAAATCAAAGCAGTTGACCATGACACATAAGAGGGTGTGAGGAATCCCCTGACTTCCCGGGCTGCCGGTCACCAGCTTGACCCGGCCGTTTTCGGTGACGATGGTGGGGGCCATCGAACTGATCGGCCGCTTGCCCGGGGCAATCGTGTTAGGGGCGGTTCCGAGTTGGCCCTTGGTGTCCGTGCGGCCTGGAAACAGGTTGAATCCGAACATATTGTTGTTGAGCAAGTCCAGATCCACCACGATGGGCAGCGTCACGCAGCGCCGAATGCAGCGCACCACGTTCAGGATGTCCTCCGGACTGAGCAGACCCCATCGGGCAAGCCGACCGCAGCGGAGCAGCAAAAGCTGCTCACCCACACGAAATCAAACTTCCATTTTGCGGCCAGCAAAGCCGACAAGCCGTCGTAAAGCCCGACCCCAACCTGGAGTACGCCATTGAACAGGCGGCCGACCGGGTCGGACGCCGGTTCTTGCCTTAAACTCGTGGCGCTTGGAAGCATGCCATGGCTGATTGGAATCGTTGGAGTTGGCATATGATATATTCGCATGTGGAGATGAACGCGGGTTGGCTTGGCAGCGGCAAGCCGAGACTGCACCGCAGGCCCACCCTGGCAAGACTGGATTGCGGCAAGATGACCCGGCGGAGAAATCTTGCGCTCATTGCCTGCCAAGCTCCCCCGGCCATGCCTGGCAGCAGACCACCCCAGGCGCCACCCAACTCGCCGCTCCCGACCCCACCGGCACCATCCCGTCTGGCCTGTTAGATGCGCGGCCGGGCGCCTGGGGATCGGTCAATCCGGGCCGCGTCTCGATTCCAGGCGTGCCGCGCCCGGGGCAACGCCAAGTTCTGAAGAATTCCTGGGAAAATTGCTGAAAATCCGCTTGTCCGGTCCAGGCCTGTCGGATAGCTTTTCTCTCAGAAAGAAAGTGACTCCGTCCGCGATGGACGAGGTCGGCCCTTTCGCACGGCATTCACCCTGGTCACACCACCGGTGGATGTCTGGCAGCAATCACAATCTTCGCTCCGACTGGTCGCCCGGAGTTGGCTACAACACAAACCGCGGCCCGACCTGCCGCAACCCCACAAGAAAATGAAAATGATTGTCATGATTCTAGCCGCCCTGACAGTGGTGGCCGCCGGTGCCACGCCGGCCATTGAGACGGCCACCAAACGGGCGCAAGCGGAGATGGCCAACGCCGCGTCCGCTACGGCATCGAAGGCGACGCTCGCATTCGATGCCGCCAAGGCGTTGTCCCTGCGCGTCCAGAAGGCGGCGGCCCCGGTGGTCGCGGCGGTCAAAGCCGAGGCCGAGAAGGCCAAGGCAACCGCCCAGGCCGAAGCCCCCGCCATCCTGGACAAGGTGGCCGAGTACAAGGTCGCCGAGCAAACCGTCGCGCAGCAACTGCTGGGAGCCGCGACCCGCGTGGCCGACGCCGTTGGGCAGGAGAAGCGTTGATGCGCTATGCTGCCACCCCCTGAAGCCGCCCTCGGCGGGCGGCTTCAGGCACCGCCCTCCAGCACTCGCGAGAACACCAGCGAGGCCCGCCCGCTGGCCTCGAACTGCCGCCGCCGGGCCAGCGGCAGATCGTCCACTGTGGCCGGGCTGTAGCCGAGCCGTCCGTTGAAAAAATCCGCCGCGCGGTTGGTCAGGGCAAACACCCGCGGAATCCCGCGCTCGTGGGCCATCGCTTCGGCGTGCTGGACGAGTTCGATGCCATAGCCCCGGCCCTCATGCGATTGCTTCACATGCAGGCAGGCCACCTCGGCACAGCCTTCGGCGGGATACTCATGCAAGGCCACGCAGCCGACCACGTTGTCGTCAATCGCCATGACCCGGTAATCCCCGAGACGGGATTGGATGTCCTCATAGGTGCGGGCCACCAGCTTGGTGCGGCGCACCGCCCGCCCAATCATCCCTAACAACTCAGGGATGTCCTCCTCGCGCAGTTGCCGGATCACCCGGTAGCTGTCGGCGTGGACCATGGTGCCCACGCCTTCGTTGAAGAACAACTCATCCACCAGCACCCCCTGGCGCCGGCCGTTGAGCACATGCACGCGGGGCACCCCGCGCCGACAGGCGGCCGCGGCGGCAAGCAGCAACTCCGCCCCGGTACCGGTCGCGCGGCTGGCAAGCGCCGCGGCCTCGGCGGCGCGGATGGCATGGACCGGCTCGCCATCGATGAGGATTGCCTCTTCGAGCAGGGCGATGATTTTGGCGACGCCGATGCCTTTGGCGAAATCAACCACCGGATGATCGAGCGGTCCGGTGGCGGTGGCATCGATGATGGCGGACTGGCCGCGGCCCAGGATTTCGAGCACTTCGCGGACCGCCTCCGGATCGGTGATGGGTCTGGCAACCCGCGCCGCCATGATCTCGCACTCCAGCGTCCAATCGTACAGATCCGTGAGATCGCCGCCCAGCACCCCGAGCACCAGCTTCACCCCGAGGTCTTCGAGCACGGCCAGATCCAGCAAGGTTTCCGCGATCGCGGGTTCCGGCAGCAGCCCGGCTTCAATCAACACGAAAAACACCTTCCCGCGGAATTGCGGAATGTATTGGAGTACTTCTCGAACATCGCTTTGGTGCGCCACGGCTCCATCCTACCCAACTGTCCCGCCTCCGCAAGGACGGCCTGCGGAATTGTGACATCAAGCCCACCAACATCCTCAGCTTCGACGGCCCCGACGGCGAAGCGTGCCCGCGCCTCGTCGATTTCGGCATCGGCACCCTCGCCGACCCCGCGGTGCTTGGCCAGCACGGGGTCACCGCCGCCGGGTTCACCCGCAACACGATCCAGCACAGCACCGGCACACCCACCTACAGCCCGCCTGAATACCTGGCACGAAGACCCTACACCATCCAGGGTGACATCTATGGTCTCGGGGTCCTGCTCTATCAACTGGTCACCGGCAAACCGCTCGAGCCCTTGGCCCACGGCTGGGAGCGCGACATCCCCGACCCGCTCTTGCGCGAAGACATCGCCGCCTGCGTGGACGGCGATTCGGCCCGCCGCCCAATCCTGTTCGATTAAGAACTTTCAACCACGGATTGCACGGATTGGCACGGATGGTGCTCCGCGCATTTTTCTCTTATCCGTGTGCATCCGGTGCGCCAGGCCAAGACTGGCTTCTCTATTGATCTGAAATGTGATCAACATGTCAAATAAGTGTCCAACATGTAGCCAATCCGGCGCTGAAAGGAGTAATCCCCAAGGCGAAGCCCGGTGCGGCGAACCTGCGAG
>JAPLUI010000032.1 GCA_026397725.1 Verrucomicrobiota bacterium
CCTCTTGAACAATCAAAAATCATAAATCAACAAATCCCCGAGTCATGAACCCACTCTCGAGCTATCCCCCTCTCCGCAGCTCCCATTCCCAAGCCTCTCCGCTGCGCGGGAGCTTGGGGAATTGATTTAGGATTTATGATTTTGGATATTTGATTCTTGATTTGAAACTTCATTTCATCGCGTTGTCAGCAATGCGCCACCAGCCCCGCCACCGCTCAGCCCCGCCACCGCTCAGCCCCGCCAACCCATGCTTTCCGATTCATTTGCCATCCTTGCGCGAAGCCACGACCGGAGTCGTGTCTCCGCTCTGTCATCAAGTAGCCATGGGCGTTCAATCGTGCCCGTTCGTGGCTGGAGAATCCCTGAATTCTTCATTCATCGAAAATTATTCGCAAGTTCCGCCATCCTCAGCGTCATCCCATTGCCCCCTCCCATGAAACCACTGACCATCCTCAGCCTTGCCATCGCAGCGGCCATTGCCGCCCTGCTCGCCGCAACTCACCGTCTCTTCCCCAGCTTGGTCGTGGCCACCGGCGGGGCGGGCGGGCGGCGGCCGGTTCCCGGCAGGTGCCACTGGCTTGCGCCGCTGCTCCTGCTGTGCTGCATGGCCAATCCCCTGTGGGCGGCTCAGTTCGGGGATTTCACCTACACCGACAACGGAACCTCGATCACCATCACCGACTACCCGAGCACTGCGGTCGGGGTGGTTGACATTCCGGCAAGCATCGTCGGCAAGCCGGTCACGCAGATCGGCGACTTCGCGTTCCAAGACTGCGGCAGCCTGACCGGCGTCACGATTCCCGCCGGCGTCACCCACATCGGGAGCTTCGCATTCCAGAACAACAGCAGCCTGACCGGCCTCACGTTGCCCGCCAGCCTCACCCACATCGGGGATTTCGCGTTCCATGGCTGTGGCAACCTGACCGGCATCACGCTGCCCGCCGGCGTCGTCAGCATCGGGAACTATGCCTTCTATCGCTGCGGCAATCTGACCAGCGCGAGTTTCGCGGGCAATGCGCCCACCCTGGGAACCAAGGTTTTCCAATCCGCAGCCGTCGGCTTCACCGTGCATTACTTCATCGGCGCCACGGGTTTCACCTCGCCGACCTGGCTGGGCTACCCGGCGGTCGGGGTGCCTCCGTCCCTCCCGGTGTTTACCATCCAACCTTTGGCGAGTCAGACGATTCCAAGTGGCACCACCACCACTCTAACGGTCGAGGCTGTCGGCTCGCCAGCACCGACCCTCCAATGGTATCAAGGGCTGCGCGGCGACATTTCGCTTCCGCTGGCCGGGGCCATCGGCAACACCTTCACCACGCCGGCCCTGACATCGAGCACGAGCTACTGGGTGCGTGCCACCAACACCCAGGGCACGGCGGACAGCGATGCCGCAGTGGTCAGCATCAGCTTCTCCAACAATAACTTGAGCAACCTCGTGCTGAGCGCGGGGACGCTGTCGCCGGTCTTTGATGCGGCGGCCGCGAGCTACTCGGCCAAGGTTGCGAGCACGGTTGCCGGACTGACGGTGACGCCCACGGTGGCGGCGGCGGGCGCGACGGTGAAGGTGAACAACACCACCGTTGCCTCAGGCACGGCGAGCGGTTTCATCGGTTTGAGCGAGGGCAGCAACGTCATCACCACGGTGGTGACGGCGGCGGATGGGGTCACCAGCAAGACTTACACGGTGACCGTCACGCGGGCGGCACCGGTGTTGGTGGTCACGGAGCTGCCGGAAGTGTTGGACTCCGCGACAGTGGTGCTCAAGGGAACAGTCAATCCGCATGGCGTGGCTACCGTGTTTTTCGAATACGGAACCACCACGGCATACGGTAACACAACCCCGGGCGAGGAACTTTCCGGCGAGCTGGCGACGGATTTCCAGGTGAACCTGGGCGGTCTAACGGGTTCCGCCACCTATCACTACCGGGCGGTGGCGGTGAGCGCGGCAGGCACGGTGCATGGTGGTGATGTTCCCTTCGCCACCCTGCCGGATGCGCCGCTTGCCGCGACCGGCGACCCGACGGCGGTGAGCGCCTCGGGTGCGACGCTGGTGGGGGCGGTGGACCCGAAGGGACTGGCGACCGACGTGTATTTCGAATACGGGCTGACGTCGCTCTACGGGAAGACCACGCCGGTGCAGCGGGTACCCGCCGGGGCGGGGATCGTGGACGTGCAGGCGCCTAAAGGCGCGCTGATGGCGGCCGCCACCTATCATTACCGGATCGTGGCCAGCAGTGCCGCGGGCAGCGCCGTCGGCGAGGATGTGGAGTTTGTGGTGATGGTGGGTGGCGGGGTGCCAAGCGCCGTGCCCATCGCCAAGCCCATCGTCCACACGGAAGGGGTGGCGGGCGTGGGCTCCGAGGGCGCGACCTTGCTCGGCAGCGTCAATCCTAACGAAGGCACCACCATCGTCCATTTCGAGTACGGTCCGACCAGTAGCTACGGGCGGACCAGCGCCATGCAGGGAGTGGGCAACGGCAACACCCTGGCCGCGGTCTCGCTACCGGCGACGGGCCTGCCTTACGGGACGCCCTGCCATTACCGTTTGGTCGCATCCAACAGCCTGGGCACGACGCTGGGGACCGACGCGCTCTTCACCACGACCTTCCCGCCGCCTGCCGCGAGCACCGGTGACGCCCTGGTGCTGACCACCACCAGCACGCAGGTCGGCGGCGCGGTGCGGGCCCACAACTCCGTGGCGAACGTGACATTCGAGTACGGCACCGACGGCATCACTTTCCCTAACAGCGTCACGGCGACCCCGGCCAGCGTGGCCGGCGATGCCAGCACGCCGGTGAGCGCGGACTTGACCCATCTCGCGCAGGGCGTGACGTATTTCTATCGGGTCCGGGCCACCGGTGCCGGTGGCACGGGGCTCGGCGACACCAAATTCTTCAAGGTTGCCATGCTGTCGGGCTTGATCCAACAGTTCCCGGTGGGCGTGGCTCCGGCCGAGCGGCAAGGTGCGGTGAACGTGACCCTCACGCCGGGCGGCATCGGCGGCTGGCGCTTGGCGGGAGAACAGGCATGGCGGCAATCCGGGGTGCCCGCCACCGGTCTGAGCAGCGGCGAGCGGGTGCTCGAATACCGGCCGGTGACCGGGTATCTCCAACCGGTGAGCGAAACCGTGGCGGTGGTCAGCGGAGCGGCGATGGTTCCGTTAGAGAGGGCCTATCAACTCTCGGCCTGGACCGGCAGCGGGGGCTTGCTGGTGACGCTCAAGCCGGAAGACTTGGCGTTGGGCAGCGTGGCCACGGCGAGGCGGGCGCAATGGCGGTTGGCCGGGGAGGGTGACACGGAATGGAAGGACAGCGGCACCACGGTGAGCGGGCTGGTTCCAGGCAACCACCTGATCGAATGCAAGGACGTGCCCGGCCG
>JAPLUI010000309.1 GCA_026397725.1 Verrucomicrobiota bacterium
AGTTCTTGAAGCAGACGACCCCTAACACCATGCCCTTTTCAAACCGCCCGTTTCATACGCTTTTTCAAATCGCCGTCCTCACCTCACCCCGCCCGCCCTACGAAATGAAAAATCCCCCTATGTCAAGAGATCTGGAGTTGCAGCGAAGATTGGCAGGTCAAGAAAAATAGCAGAAATCTGGCAGAAAAGCACCCCGGCAGAAAGACCGATACGCGCGGGGCGCGACGAGATGGGCAGCCTCCGGACGTCCACCGTCCCTGAGACTTCGCGCGGCAGGGTCTTGACTAGCAAAGGACGCGGTCGTCCACGGCGGGTTCAGGGGCACGGATTCCATGTGTTCGCGGCAGAAATCGGTGATTCTTGGAGGGATCCAAAGCCCTGCGGCGGAACTTGCCAATTTCCCGCATGGATGAATCGCAGTGGCGGTGCAACCCCGGCACCTGCCATGTTCGGTGCGGCGAGAGCCCGGCGATCACGGCCGCCTGGTTCACGCCCCCCTTTCCGTGCGATTCCTAAACAGCCGCGAGGGCCTGGCGCAGATCGGCGATGAGATCCTCGGCATCCTCCAAGCCGACGCTGAGTCGCAGGAAGCCTTCGCCGATGTCCTCGGGATAATTCAGGACGCCGAGTTCGGGATGATCGCCGAGTTGGGGATAGTATTGGACCAAGGACTCGGCATGCCCGAGGCACACCGCGTGGGTGATGATTTTCAGACCGGCGAGGAACTTGAAGCACTCGTCCTGCGTCCCTAACAGCGCGAAGTTGAGCATGCCGCCGAAGCCGCACATCTGCTGCCTGGCGATGGCGTGCTGCGGGTGGCTCTCCAGGCCGGGATAGCGCACGAACTTGACCTTCGGATGCCCCTCCAGAAAGCGGGCGACCTGCAGCCCGTTCTCGCAGTGGCGCTGCATGCGCAGCGGCAGGGTCACCGCGCTGCGCAGCAACAGCCAGGCGTTGAACGCGCTGAGGGTGCCGCCCAGATGGATGCTGGCCGCGTCGCGGATGCGGGTCATCAGGGCCTTGCCGCCGAGCACCGCGCCGCCGAGCGCATCGCCATGGCCGTTGACGTATTTCGTCAGACTGTGGACGACGAGGTCGGCACCCAGGCTCAGCGGCCGTTGGGTCACCAGCCCGGAGAACGTGCTGTCCACCGAGAACAGCACGCCGGCTTGTTTGGCAATCGTGGCGATGGCCGCGATGTCGCTCAGGTGGGTGGTCGGGTTGGCAGGGGTTTCCACATGGATCATCTTGGTGTTAGGTCGCAGCGCGGCGCGGACCTCAACCGGATCGCCGGTGTTGACCAGCGAGACCTCAACGCCGAAGCGCTTGCCGAGGTGTTCGACCAGAAACCCGTGGACGCCGATATAGCAAACCCGCGAACTGATGAGATGGTCGCCCGCGCTGAGGAAAGTGAAGAACATCCCGGAAACCGCAGCGATGCCGCTGGCAAAGACCACGCAGTCAGCGGCACCCTCCATGCCCGCCAGCCGCTCTTCGAGGTAACGGGCGTTGGGATGGCGCGAGCGCGGGTAATTGTACTGGTGGGTGTTGTCCCAGGCAAAGGATTCCGGCAGGGTCTCGCTGGTGCTGTTGAGTTCAAAGCTGTTAGCCATGACGATCGGCCGGCGCACGGCCTTGGTTTCGGCATCCACACCCTCGCCGCAGTGAATGGAGCGGGTGGCCAGGCCCAGGTCGCGGGTGTCTTCGAGTTGCAGTTTCATGGCGGGTCGGAATTGGAGTTAGGTGCTGGCGGGTGGTCCGGGTTGAACTTGTCGTAGCGGGCCGGGTTGGCGATGACGCGCAACGCGCAGACGCTGATGGCCAAACAGAGGAACAGCGACGGGAAGCCACCCAGATGCGACAGCGTGCGAATCCCGTCCAACCGGAAGTAAGTGACCATGACCCAACAGAACACCGCCATCAGGGTTCCCCACGCGATCTTCACGGACATGCTGGATTCACTGTGCGCGGGGGAAATCCCTTTGGAGCTGAGGTTGCTCATCGTGTCGGTATTGCCGTCGGCGGTGGTCACGAAGGAGAGAAAGGCGGTGATCAACAACACCGGGATCAGGAAGTTACCTAACGGGAGTTGCCCGAGGAAAGCATATAACACGCGCGACGGATCACTGTCATTCAACTGCGCGGCCAGTCCCACCTTGCCGCGCATTTCCATATCCACCACCGCGCCGCAAATCACCGCCATCCAGAGCCCCGTGAAGATGGAGGGCAGGAGCACGTTGAAAAACAGGAACGCCCGCACCGTGTAGCCATAGGCAATGCGCCCGAGAAACACCCCCATGATCGGCGCCCAGGCGAAAAACGCCGAGAAATACATCTGCGTCCAGGTGTGGGGCCAGCGGTCCTGATAGGCAGCGCCGGTATTCAACACCTTCTGGAAATACTGGCCCAGGAATTGCCCGAGGCCCTCGACCGCAAAGTCGAGGATGAAGCGGGTGGGTCCCAACACCAGCACCAGTGCGAGAAAGCCGAGCAAAAACGCCGTGTTGACGTTGGCGATCCAACGGATGCCCTTGGTGACGCCGCTGATTGCCGCCACCACCGAGGTGCCCATGATCGCCGCAATGATCAGCCCCAACATCAGGTTAGAGGGCTTGTCGGCGATGCCGCACAGATGGTTGATCCCGCCCCCCAGCAACAGTGCGGAGCCGGCCAACGCCGCCGTCAGCCCGGCCACCAGGCAATAGAGACAGACGGCATCGATGAGGTGGGCGACCTTGCCATCGCCATGGCGGCCCAGCAACGGCGCGAGCGGCGCCCCGAGGCTGAAGGGACGCTGCATGTTGTAATAAGCGAAGGCAAACATCAGGCCGACCAGCGAACCCAGGGCATAAGGCGTCAGCGTCCAGTGCAGATAGACGGTGGAGATGGCGAAGTGCGCGGCTTCCGGTGAGTTGGGGATGATCCCGGCTGGCGGATGGCTGAGGTGGTAAGTGGGCTCGAAGACGCCCCAGAAGAGGATGCCGGTGGCGATGTTGGTCGTCAGGACCACTGCAAACATTTGCCATGCCGTCAGCAGCTTCCTGGCCTTGGGACCGCCCAATACCGTGCGCCCGAATGCCGAGACATAGATGACCCCGCACAATGCCAACATGCCGAACGCCAGCAGCGACACCAACCACCCGAAGGTGTCCGTGACCCACCTGTCGGCACCGGTTAGGGCGGCCACGAACTTTTCCTCGTCGGCGATTTGCAGCACCACGAAAGCCCCGCACAGGAGAAACGGCGGCAGGAATACCAGTGGCTTGAGCTTGTTCATGGCGGCGGTTGGTTGTTAGGTCGGCGGGTTCAGGTCAGATCCCGCACATAGCCGCGCCACCAGCCGTCTTGGCCCTCCCGCCAGGTGTGCTCGTCCTCCAGCAACCGCGCCGCCACGGAGCTGCCGCGGGCGGCGATGCTGGGATCCGCCGCCGCCTGTTCGCGACCGTCGCGGAGGATGGCCTGGACCTTCTGGTGTGCCAGCTCATACCAGTCCTCGTATGACTTGGCGGTGCGGCCGGTGAAATCCGAATAGTACATCGCCTCCTTCATGTGCTCCAGCGTGTGGTCGTGGCCCATGTAGTTGGTTGCCGGGCGGCCTTCCTGCCGGATCACCTCCAGGGCCAGGTGCTCCGCATCGATGGCAGTGGCGGCCTTGGCACGGCGAATCTGGTGGGTCAGCTCATCGACCAGCACCAGATGCTCAAGGCTGAGCATGAGCGTCGAGTCCAACAACCCGGTATTGACCAGGTTGGCGCCGGCCAGGATGCCCATCTGGAGCCCCCAGGCGGTCTCCACGGCCGCCCGCACGCCGGGCCGCCGGGCACTGGAGTTACCGAATTGCACACGGGATGGCAAGCCGTAAAAATCAGCCAATTGGACCACGCCGCCGTTGAACATGACGGATTCCAAACTGCCGAGCGAGATGTCGGCGCTGCGCAGGTCCATCGCGCCGGACACCGAGCCGTAGATCGCCCGCGTGCCGGGCGCCACCAGTTGGGTTAGGATAACTCCGCTCATCACCTCGGCATTGTGTTGGGCGAGGGCGCCGGCCAGGGTCACCGGGCCGGTCCCGCCCAGCATGACCTCCGGCGAAAACATGACATAACACTTGGCACCGTGGGCCTTGAGGCCATGGATGATCTCCGCCACCTGTTCGGGATGATATTGCAGGGGGCTGATCGGGTTGCACCAGATCAGCGGCGTGTCTTGGGCCAGCAAGGTCTCGGTGGCGCGTGGGCCGTGCAGGATGGCGTGGCGCAACACCTCCATCTTTTCCAGCGGCTTGAGCGTCTGCGGGCTGTGAATCCGCGGATTGCTCTCCTGCCCGTGCATGATGTTGGAGTGAATCGCCGCCGGCTTGCCACCGCTCCGCACATAACTGCCCAGGCGCCGTCGCAGGTAGTCCACACAGACCTCGGTTTGCTGATAGTCGGGGAAGCTGGCGTTGGCCGCCCGCTGGCTGGCGTTGATCGTGCAGCAGCAATCGTACTCGATACCGGGCAGGCTATCAAGAACCAGAAACTTGTCATCCGCATCGGCTTCCGTGAGGCTCCGTTCCCCTTGCGCGTGATCGTGGATATAGTAGGGATTGCCTATCAGCCCGACGTGGGACTCGCCCTGCCGCAGCCCCAAGGCCTCGGCAAAACCGAGTTTGGTGACGCAGATTTGCAGGTCGTTGCGGTCCGGCAGCAAGCGCAGGCACTCGGCGAAAAGTTGCCGCGGAATGCGCACCCGGCCGTCCGCCACCCGGCAGCCGTGGCTCTCGAAAATGGCCGCCGCCGCCGGGCAGTCCTGAAACCACACCCCGTGGCTCTCCAGTATCTCCAAGGTGGTTTCGTGGATTCGTCCGACGTCGCCGGCATTCAATACTTGCATTTGCACGGGGTTGTCTCTTGGGTGTTAGATCAGGAGTGGGTGCTGCCAGTCAAGCCCGGGCCCGGACCATGACCAGAAGCTGACGGAAAGACCGCGGGTGGTGGCATGCGGGGAAGAAAGGGAGCCGTCCGTGCGGTGTCAACCCCAATGTTCCGACACCCCAATGTTTCGATGTGTTCGTCCCGCACCCAATGGCGCGGCGCGGCGGAAATCAGGCTGTACACCGGGCTGCTCTGCGTGGATACCCAGCCCGTGGAACTCAACATCACGAAACCGTTGCTGCCGGGGCTTGCCGCCATGCTGCTCGCCTCGCCGGGTACTTTCTTCGCCTCCTAAGCGACGGCGACCACGGGACGATGTGTTACTTCGGTGTGGGCCACGGCGGCACCCACATCATGGCGGCCTTTTCGCGCGACCTGGTGCATTGGACGGCGCATCCTGACCCGCGCTACAAGGCCGGCGGCAATCCCAGCGGCCTGGACCAACAATACGCCCATAAATTCCCTGGTGTACACCTGAAGCGCTTCACGGGCCAGGTGAGGGGCAACCTCGGGGAGGTGAGCGCTATTGCCATTAAGATCGGGCGCATCACCGCTTGAGACGGTTGCCTCAAGCGATCGTTCCACTGCCGGAATACCCGTTCTGGAAGCTGCGCGGGGCGTTCATCCCGCTGTTTCAAGTCAGCCTGCATCCCGACCTTAAGGCAGGATTAACCCGACGAACGACTGGTGACATAAGGAAAACAGGGTGAAATTATCTGGAAATGCTAACGAATGGCGCTTGTCGGGGGGCAGGTAACAGGATAAAATTCAACACCATGTTTCAGGAGTGCGGGTTTTGCTGCTGTGATCGGGTCTTTGGTGGGGCCTCGGAGCAAGTGCGTGCCGAAGCCATCGCTAATGATGGTGCACCCGCCAATCGGTCGGTCGGCCCCCCAGCGACGAGTGTGCCGAGAACACTGAATGCCAGACACCAGAGCCTGTCATGGCAGCGCAACATCCGCTGCACCCCGCGATCTGCCCCGGCCAATCGGATCGAAGTCGGCTTCGTTACGGACCTGCGCTGCATCTACGGACCCAACATCATCGACAAGATCGCGGCCAGGTGGCTCAACCACCGGGTTGAAGTGAGCGGACGGGTTGAATGGGACGCCAGCGGCCGCGCCCGCTTGATGAAGGTCGCCCTCTGTGGCCCGTCGATGCTCCCTACACCGCCCCACAACAGATTGAGTTCGATTTTCCTGATGACCCCACTTAAGAAAGCGCGGGTACAACCCCGTATTTGTCCCACCCATATTTGAGACTAATGGATACCTGAATGGCTTCAAAAGTGAAAAAATGCATCCCCGGCCTTACCCAGGATGGGCTCTGCCTCGCGCGCCTGTCGTCTCGCTCTGGCCTTTTGACGGACTTTCGCAGGGTCATGGAAAACGGTGGCGCCGAGAAGCCGGACGAAATCCGCCGTCTGGTCATGGAGGAAAATCTTCTTGCCCGCGCCACCACGTCGGCACGGTCCAAACTCTACAAGGAATTGAAGGGACGCTACCTGCTCGATCCCGCCGTTCCGCTTTTCTCAGCATTCATGGACGAGTGGAAACGAGTGACGATTTCTGAGGAAAAGCACCTCCTCGCCTTTGTCCTGCTCGCGCTCAACGACCGCACCGTCATGCTCACCTCTTGCGAGTGGCTATTCCCTCACCTGAGGAAGGCAGGCTCGGACCTTCGGGTTGGCGACTTGGAGACCTTCTTCGCCTCCCTGGGCAAGACCTCTCACCCGGAGGTCTCCAAATGGACCGAATCCACCCTGAAACGCGTGGCCCAGCACTATTTGGCAACCGTGAGGGACTGCGGTCTTGCCCAAGGTGCCATCAGCAAACGAGCCCATCGTCCGGCTCTCTATGCGGCACCCGTCCGGTTACTCCTCCGCGCTCTTCAATCAACCCGCTTCGCGCCAACCGAGATCGTCGTTCACGAGTCATTCAAAATCCTCGGCATTGCGCCAGGAGAGGTTTCTAGCGCACTTTCCGAACTCAACCGCCACGGCGCGATCACTTTCCGCCAACAGGCCGATGTGATCGAACTCACTCTCTGAAATCCGATGCAAGATGCCCTTACAGCGATTGTCCAGGCGGCTGCGGAACCCTTCAACAAGGCCGCCGTCACCACCGACAATTCGTATTTGCTGATCCACCCGCCAGAGCGTGGCCTGGATTTTACGGACATGATCCTAGACCAGTGCCTACCAGATCTCGCGAGTCGCAACACTCCCTACCAAATACTCGATCTATCCGGCTTCCTGTTTTCCTGCTTTTCCGATGAGGAACTCAAGAATCTTGAATCCGACGAATTCCGGAATTACCGACTCATGCGTCAAGGGCTCTCAGGCCGTGCCGAAAAGCGCCTCGAAACCCGTATCCGAAACATTGCAGAAGAACACCCCGGCACCAATCTGTTTCTGCTCTCCACCAATTCCCTGTTCCCCCTTGTCCGTTACGGCGAGGTTCTAAGAAATTTGCGCGATCTCCCGCTCCGAATCTTCGTCTCGTTCCCGGGTGAGGAACGCGGCGGCAGGCCTCATTTCATGAACGAGTCTGATGGAGGCAACTACCTGGCTGTCAAAATCACCGTCAAATCCTAACCACTTCACCATGCCCGAAATTATCAAAGACCTGATCCGTCGCGACATCTCCCAGAAAGTGGAAGGCGTCGTCAAGGTGTTCGATCGTTCTGCCCTGGCTTCTGAAATCCGGGAATATGTGGTCACGGACAAGATCGAGGACGAGATCAAGAAAATCGTCGATACGTTCACCCAGGCAAGCGACGTCCTTCGCAGAGGTGGGCATCACCGTGATGTGATGGGCATTTGGATTTCAGGCTTCTTCGGTTCGGGCAAATCCCACTTTGCCAAAGTCCTCGGCTATCTGCTCCAAAACGAACCACTCGTCGCTGGCGGCGAAGAAACCTGCATTGACGCCTTCGAAAAACATCTATCGGAAAGTCATCGTGGCCGGGACATTCGCCTTCGCCTTGGGGAAATCAAAAAGACCACGTCGGTCAAAACGATTGCCTTCGAAATCCGCAGCCGTCAAAGCCTCACCAATCCGAATTCCGTCGGTGAAATTCTCCTCGGCGAGTTCTACCGCGCCATCGGCTATTCGGAAAACTTCGTCATCGCCCGCATTGAGCGCCGCCTCGACAAAAAGGGCATGCTGCAAAAACTCCACCAGGCGTTCCAACAGCGTTTTGGAATTCCATGGGACGACCCGGAAGGTCGCGATGACCTTGCCACCGTTCGGCGCAGACTTTCAAAGGTGCTGCCTGAGGTGGATCCCAAGAGTTATCCGACCGAAGACGACGCGCTGGGCGGCTTGGACGATGCCTTCGAGCACAGCAAGATCACAGCCGAGAGTATTGCCGATGACCTTGTCGCATGGGTGGACGAGCAGAAGCCTTCAGGTGGCAAGGTCCAACACCTTGTTTTTGTTGTCGATGAAATGGGCACCTTCATCGGCGACTCTAACGAGAAAATAGGGGAGCTGAACAGCCTGGCCGAAATGATCGGCAACAAGGGCAAGGGCAAGGTCTGGATCATTGCCACCAGCCAGCAGGATTTGGAAAAAGTCGTGGACCGCACCAACTTTGATCCGGTGTTGGTCGGCCGCCTCAATGCCCGCTTTGAACTCAAGCCCCATCTCATTTCCGATGGCATCAACAAGGTCGTCTCCGAACGCATCCTGAAGAAACACCCGCACAAGGAGGCCGCCATCTCCGCGATCTTCAAGGAAAAGGAAGGCGCGCTCGCCCAGCTATCCGATCTCCGCGCCTCGCGCAGTCTCGGTCTGCTCACCGAACGTGCGTTCATCGACGCCTACCCGTTCCTTCCTCACCAAATCCAGCTAGCCCAGGACATCGGCGAAGCACTCTCGGGCTTCCGCATTTCCGGCGGCGTGCGTTCGATGATCTCCGTCATCATGGAGACATTGCAGAAGCTGGCCTCCAACCAGATCCCGACCATTGCCAGCTTCGACCAAGTCTTCGACGCACTCGAAAACGATCTCTACTCGCAGGAATACCTCGGCACGGCTGGTGTGAAGGCCATCTACGACGCCAATGACCGGATCGGCAAGGAAACCCCGTTGCCACCGGCTCGGGTTCTGAAGGTTCTTTACCTCGTTCAGCACGTCACCTTCGTCCCGCTAACGGCTGAAAACATCGCGAAGCTCTTGGCAGCCCGTGTCGATGACGACGTCAAGCTTCTAACCGATCAGGTCGAGCAAACCCTCGATGCTCTCCAACAGGCCGGCTATGTCTCCCGCGATGAAGCAACAGGCGAGTGGAAGTTCCTCAACGAAAAGGAACGCACCGTCGAGCAAGTCATTCAGGAAATGATGCGGCCGGGTTCGTCCAAATCGGTCACCCAAACAGCGATCCGTCAGCAGTCCATCGACCTCATCAAACTGAGCGTCATCGCCAAGAAGAACCTCGACAACTACGCCGTCCTCCACGGCGCCACCAAGACGCCATTCGGCTTCGGTGTTTCCCTGGATGGAGAGTCGGTGGACAGCGGTTCGGAAATCGAAGTTCACTTCGTTAGCCCGCTCGCCCCCGGCCGGAAAACCACGATCGAGGACCTGAAACGTGAAAACCAAGCCGCCGGTGCCCGTGGGCGAAGAATCGGATGGGTTGCGGCACTTCCCGACAAACTCGAAATCCGCCTCAAGCGCTATCAGGCGCTCGTCAACATCACCAGCGACAAGCGATTCACCGAGGACCTGTCCAAGGACACCGCCGGCGCCATGGCGGAAAAACGCAAGGAGCGAGACATGCTCAAAGGCAACCTGACCAAAGACTTGCAAGCCACCTTCCTCACGGGAACCCTCTGTTTTGCTGGCCGGGAATTGACCTTGGAGCGATCCAACAGCATGGCCGAGGAAATCCGCAAAGCCGTCGCCGAACTCATCCCTAACATCTATCCGCGGTTTAACATCGCCGACAAACCGGTGGATTTCGCCAAGCAGCTCAAGGCGCTGCTCAATCCATCGCAATCCTCACTTCACGGAATCGCTTCCGACCTGCATCTCTTCGACACCCAGGGCAGCCTGCAAAAGGAATCGGCACTCGTTGCCACCGTGCTTGATGTAATCAAGGATCTTGAAAACGAAGGGCATGATCCTACGGGTGACCGCCTGCTCGACGAGCGCAATGCCAGCGGCTTCAAAGGCTTTAGCCGCGCCCCCTTCGCATGGCCGTCGGAAACCGTCCGTCTGGTTCTCGCCGCCTGCTTCCGCGCTGGTGCCATCTTCCTCGAACGCGCCACCGCCGCCGGCCCCGCGCCGCTCTACGATTACAAGGACGCCTTCGACGATTTCTCCAAGATCAAGACCTTCGAGAAGACCCTCTTCCGTCTCGCGGAAACTTCGCTCTCGGTCGAGCAGATCAAACAGGCCAGCAAGGATCTCATCGCCCTCGGCATTACCGGCACGCCGGAATCCGGCAATGCCCTCGCCACTGCCGTTAGGAAACTCGGTGAGAAACTGCTCGAAGCAGTCCGCGATGCTGAAGTCCGCTCCGAAGGCGGTCTACCAATCCTCGACTGCATCTTGAACGCTGAGCCCGCGCTCAAGGAACCCACCACCCTCCGGGATCCTACCAAGGCGGTCATCGCCTTTCTAGCCAAGGCACCCGCATGGCTCGAAATCAAGAAGTCGCTCGACGACCTCAAGTCTTTTCTTGATGCCAACCGTCACAAGGAATTCGAAACCTCGCGTCAATTGGTGGCCCTCGTCACGGATCATCCGTTGCCAGCGGATTCAGAGGATAAGGAGGCTCTCGAACATTCTCTAGCGGATATAGACACCCTCATCAGCGCCAAGACCGTGGTCCCGAGCTGGAGCGACCATCGCGCCGCCCGTGATCAGATATTCCAAATCTATTCGACCGCATACCGCCAGTCCTACGACAAACTCCGCGCATCCCTCGCGGCGGCAGTGGCTTCCATCCGTCAGGGCAAAGCCTACGAGGCCGCACCCGCTGACAAACGGGACGGAGTGCTCCACGCCACCTTTGGTTCCGGTGGCGCCTGCCACTTGCCCGAAGTCTCCATCACCACGCTCCCGGCACTGCTCTCCAGCGCCGCCAAGACCAGCCTTTCCTCCTTGGCACAAGCCGAGAAAGCACTGCCCATCCACCGCGCCGAGGTCGAGTCCGCCTTGCGTGCCTTGAGGTCACCGCCACCGCCGCCGAAGAAAGGTGAGAAAACCTATACCTGGCATTCCTCGTCGGCTCTTGCCGGTCGCCGCTTCGCCAGTGAGAATGACGTGGACGCAGCACTCCAGGAAGTCGGCGACGACCTGAAAAAGCGCATCCGCGAAGGTTTCGTCATCGACACCATCTAACTTTCCATGCCAATCGACTCTCCATCTTCTGATCCATCTGCTGGCGCTCCCGCCGTCACGCAGAACGGGCGCTCCTTGTCCGATCAGCACAAGGATGCCGTCAAGGCATGGATCAAGAAACTCCGCCTCGCCTTGCAGGACGACTTCCAAGCCCAAGTCACTCGCCTTGGTTTCCGCCGCGATGGCAAACACACGCCGGAGGAAAGACTCTCGCTGCCCGCAGCCGACCTCGCCATCCGCCAGCGCCTCGCTGCCCTGATCGAGCACGATACCAAGAGCGAAGCCGACCCCAAGCGCGGCTTCGATGCCGTCGTCCGCGAACTGACCTACACCCTGGTGAACCGCCTCGTCGGCATCAAGATCATGGAAGCCCGTGGCCTGCTCTACCTGCCCACGCCCGGACAGCCCAATGCCGAAACGGAGCCCACCGAAGTCCTAACACCCCAGCCCAGCCAGGAGCGTTCCCGCTTCCTCCGCGACTTTCTCGCCGCCGGTGGCAGCCGCTACAAATACGCGGACGATGCCGAGCAGGCACTGCTCCGCGATGGCCTCACCGCCGCTTTCAATGCCCTCTACGAGGACCTCGGCCCGCTCTTCCGCCCGGATCACGACTACGCCTGCATCTGGCCCAGCCATGCCGCCCTGGCCAATGCCATCCGCCTGATCAATACCGGCCTGATTTTCGATGCCTACAAGGCCCCGGACTTCCTCGGCTGGGTCTATCAGTTCTTCAATGTCGATGAAAAGGATCGCGTCCGGGGCGAGAACAAAGGCACCCCGCGCAGTCCATACGAACTCTCCGTCATCAACCAGTTCTATACCCCTTCATGGGTGGTAAAAGTGCTGGTCGATAATACTCTCGGCCGCCTCTGGCTCCAAATGCACCCTGACTCGGTACTCAAGGCAAAAGGCCCCGTGCCCCTGCCACACGACCGCCCGCCCGATTACCCAGTGCTCGCCGATTACCTCATCCCGCGCACCGGGGAAAAGATCCGCTTCCGCCTCGTCGATGAAAATGGCGAAATCCACACCTTCAAGCGCGTCCGCGACATCAAGCTGCTGGATCCGGCCTGCGGCACCATGCACTTCGGCCAATACGCCTTCGGACTCTTCCACCGGATGTATGAGGAGGAAATCGCCAACGCCGGCAAACCCGGCTGGCCAGCCGAACCCTCCGTCGCCCACAAGGCCGACATCCCCGCCGCCATTCTGGAAAACAACCTTTACGGCATCGACATCGATCCCCGCGCCATCCAGATCGCCTCGCTCTCCCTGCTATTCACCGCCAAGGAGGCCGCCAAGCATTACGGCCGCCGCCCGGACAGCGTGAAGGTGAAACCCCGCAATCTCGTCATTGCCCAGGCCGTCCAGGTCGATGAGGCCCAGCTCCGCGCCTTGGTCGAACGCGCCGGCAGCAGCCTCGGCGAGCCGAAGCTCCGCGAAAAACTTTTCGCCGCCCTTTGGGGGAACCTCCGCTACGTCGGCGAACTCGGCGGACTTGTCCAAGTCAAGGAGGGCGTCACCAACGTGCTTGATGAATGGGTGGATGCCCAGGCCAAGGCAAAGGGCCTCACTAAACTCCTGCCCGCTACTGAAAAGAAGAAGGATCAGCTCCATTTTGGGGAACTCGTTAGCGAAGTTGTGCGTGACAAAGCCGGACAGCAGGAACTGCAACGATCCCTGCTCGAAGACGAGGCACGCCGCATCCGCGAGGACCTGCTTTCCGGTCTCGAACAAGTCGCCAGCGTCACCTCGAACGATCCCCGCCAGCGGCTCTTTGCTGAGGACACCGCCCGCGGCCTGCGCTTGCTCGAACTGCTCGGCCAATACTACGACGCCATCCTGATGAATCCGCCCTACGGCTCGTTCACCAAGCTGGAAAACGCGGCGGACGACAAGAAATTCAAAGCCGAACTCAAGGCGATGTATCCCTGCGGCTATCAGGACATTTACGCCGCCTTCATCGAGCGTGCCACCCAGATCATCGAGCCGGAAGGCTACATCGGCGCACTCGTCAGTTCGACCTTCAAGACCAACGTCGGCCACGCGAAATTCCGCACTCAGATTCTCCTGAAGCGGAACCCACTCGTCTCCATGCTCGATCTCGGTTTCGGCATCCTTGACGGTGCCACCGTGGAAGCCGCCGCACTCATTCTGAGAGGAGGCCCGCTGTGAAGAACAGAATTATAACCGCTGACTACGCGGATAGCGCTGATGGTTTTGAAGAAATAATCCTTCAACCATCCGTCTTATCCGCGCCATCCGCAGTCAGGAAAACCAAAGAATTTTTAACCGCTGATTACGCGGATAGCGCTGATGGTTCAGAGGAAGAAAATCCTCTTTCATCCGTCTTATCCGCGCAATCAGCGGTCAAACATCTTCCCATTTATCGAATGCAACCATGAACGCCGATGATTTCAACGATCTCCCGGATGGAGAAAACAAACCGGATGGTCTCCTTCACGAGGAACTGAGCCGATCAATCATCGGTTGTGCGATGACAGTGCTGAACACCTTGAAACCCGGCTTGGATGAGAAAATCTACGAGAATGCCCTCGTCCTCGAACTTCGGGCGCACGGCCACCAAGTGGAACAACAAAAGCAATTTACCGTCATCTATCGGGATACCGAAATCGGCAAGGGAATCCCCGATCTCATCGTGGATGGCAAGGTCGTTGTCGATCCGAAGGTCGTCGAGCACTTCAACGAGACCCATCTCGCCCAGATGCAAGGCTACCTAAACCTCACCGGCCTCGAACTCGCCCTCCTCATCAACTTCAAACACGTCCGCCTCGCATGGAAACGGGTCGTGAAACAACGAAACTAACCCACAACCAAAGAATTATTAACCGCTGATTACGCTGATAGCGCTGATGTTTAAGGAAAAGAAATCTCTCTTCAATCCGTCTTATCCGCGAAATCCGCGGTCAACCTCTTCCAAAGAATTTTTTACCGCTGATTACGCTGATAGCGCTGATGTTTTTAAGAACTCATATTGATCTCCTACCTCTTCAACCTATTCCTTCTCTTCCATCCGTCTTATCCGCGTAATCAGCGGTCAAAACTCTTCCTCTTAACCTCCTTGCCATTCTCCGTTAAATCTCCCTCTCCATGAAACGAACCCAACGCACCACCTGGCGCTGGGCAGAGCGCGATTACGGTTTCCGCTTTCTCTCCGGCAGCGGCAAGCGCCTGGCGGAATACTATCAGGCGAAACGGGGCAATGAGTTCTATCATGTGCCAGCCAGCCAGCGGAAAATCGGCAAGGACCGCATCGACGAACTCGCGCCCTTGGTGCTTGCCCCGACCAGCCCCGCCATCGTGGCGAATCCGTGGGACCAGTATGCTCAGGACGACCCGCAACTGATCGTTTCACGCGAAGGGAAGCACTGTTTCAACTGGGCCGGGTGCCCAGATCAAGCCGAGATTGAACAACGGGAAACCGATGGTATCAACCGGGCGGGGGAATTTGTCTTTGAGTATGCGGGGCGACGGCCGCACGCGCCCATTTCCCTTGAGACAATCCAGAAGATCCACACGGAAATGTTTGGCGACATCTACCCGTGGGCCGGACAATGGCGCTCGGTCGTGGTCTCCAAAGCGGGAATCACGTGGGATGTGCCATTCCACGACATGTGGATTGCGATGAAAAACTTCGAAACCAACACCCTGAACCAGACGCCGTTTCTGTCCGAAGACGACGGGGAAGTGCTGGATTTCATCGCCCGCGTGCTGGGAGAATACATTGCCATCCACCCCTTCCGCGAGGGAAACGGACGCAGCGCCTTCCTTTTGTCCGAAATCATTCTGCTTCAGAACGGCTTGCTGCCGTTTGACAGGCATCAGAGGGATCGCGACCAAGCCCGTTACTACGCTGCCTGCGAAGCGGCACGCACCCGCTTCGATTACAAACCTCTATCCGATCTCTTCCGCGTATGGCAGGAAGAAGCTCAGGAAAATTTCCTCGATCAGGAGGGCGACCACGCATGAAAAAACTCCGCAGATTCGACATTCCAAAACTCCTGGCCGATCCGGATCTTCGGCGGCGCATGATTGTGCGCTCCACGGTCGCGACTCAAGCTCGCGAAGGCATTGACATCACCGAGGCAGAAGCTGAGAACTCTTATTATGTCGTCACGGAAGGCGAGCGGGCGGCGTTTTTGGGACTCGTGCCGTTCAGGACGGAAACTGGCGAGAATGATGGTCGGCACGTAGAATTTGTGAGGAATCTTGCTGAATTCCGGCCAGAGGTTCGGGCGGATGTGCCTCACCGAGATTTTGGCGTAATCGATTCTTCTCCTCTTGCGTTTGACCGCTTGGCTCTCGTTGGGTCGTTATTCCGGGAAAATGCGAAATTGGATCCTGGCTTTGCATCCGCAGCTCAAGGTTTGGCTACAGCAGACGATTCGAGGTTTGTTCGTTGCTGGTGGGAGATTGTTGATAGAAGCTATTGGATCAACTTTGCAAAAGGGGGAGATTTTAGTCGATTCTACTCTGACGTGTATTTGGTCGTTTTATGGAAAAATAACGGCGACGCGATACGCCATTTTGAAAAGGCTTACATTAGAAACGAAGATTTCTACCAAAAGCCGGGGCTTACATGGCCGAGACGCACTCAGAGAGGATTTAGCGTTCGAATGCTTCCTGAAGGATGCATATTTGGAGATAAGGGTCCGGCGATCTTTCCTGCCGAAGTAAGCGACAATTATTTTTTACTCGGAATCCTAAATTCACGGCTGGCGGAACTTCTGCTCAAAGCACTAATATCTTTCGGGTCGTGGGAAGTTGGAGCCGTCAAAAGAATTCCGGTGCCTAGAGGACCAGGTGAGCGTCAGAATGAGATTACATGCATGGCTCAGCGAAGCCATGATACCAAAGCAATTTGGGACACCGGTAATGAAATCTGCACCCGCTTTAATCGCCCGTGGGTGTTGCAACCCACCAGCACGGACAATGCCACCACTCTTTCCACAGCCCTCGACACAGTCTTGGAGGTTGAAGCCGATCTTGATGCGGAACTTCAATCCACCTACTCCCAACTCAACGACGCGGTCTATCGCCTCTACGGCGTGAACGACAAGTTGCGCGAGAAACTCGAAGTCGCCATCGGCAAACGCCCGCCGGAAATCGTCTGGCCGCAGATGGAAAGCAAGGACCGTGACCAGAAGCGCCGCGAGCATGTGGACCGGCTTCTCTGCTATCTCGTCAAGCGCATCGTCGAGGCGGACGAAGACGGCTTGGTCTGCTTCGAGTCCGTCGCCCACGAGCCGCCCTTGCTCGCCCGCCTGCGCAAGGAACTCAGCGCCTGTTTCCCGCAGCAGGACCCGAGCACGCTGGAAACCGAAGTCGTCAACGAGCTGAAGAAAAAGACCAAAGGCTACCGCCGCGCCGAGACGCTCACCGAGTGGTTGCAGGATGCCTTTTTCGACACCCACTCCAGCCTCTACCAGCAGCGCCCGCTCATCTGGCACCTCGCCAGCAACCAGGTCCGCCGTGTCCCCGCCATCGGCGTGCTCGTCCACGCCCACGAGTTCAATGCCGACGCCCTCGCCAAGCTGCGTGGCACCCACCTCCGCGACCGCCTCGCCACTCTCCGCCGCGAAGCCGGCCAAGCCAGCCAGGATAACCGCGAAGACGACCGCCTCGAAGCCCTCGCCGCCATCGAGGAACTCGAAGCTTACGACGCCAAACTCAAACACCTTCAGGATGGCCACCACACCGGCCCCGACAACGGCGACCGTGACTACCGCATCCTCACCCCCTGGAAGTCCCCCGCGGAACTTCCCAAAGGCTGGAACCCCGACCTCGACGACGGCATCAAAGTCAACATCGCCCCCCTAGCAAGAACCGGCCTTCTACGGATCAAGGGAAGGTTTGGAGAGAAAGAAACCGAAGATTAACCTAAAATGGAAGATGGAAAGGGTTGCAGCACCGTTCTTTTACCACGGATTTCACGGATTGAAGAGGATTACACGGAAAAGATGACCTTGATCTATCAAATCTCAGCCTCACCCAAGAGGTGAATGCTAGGGAATTCATAACTCATTCATCATCCGTGCATTCCGTGAAATCCGCGGTCAAACCAATCCAAATGAAAGAATTTCAACCGCTGATTACGCGGATGAACGCGGATTTCTTTGTGCAGAAACCCATTTCTACCTGACTCTCCACAATTGCAACCAATCCTGTTTACAGAGAGCGTATTGGTTTACGAAGTTGACACCCTTAAAAACTAGGATTAGCTTTCCCCCGCCATGAAAACGAAGAACGGAGCAACCGCCAGTGCGCAGGATTTCCCGTGGATCGCGGAGTTGCCGGAAAGGCAGAGAACCACGGTCACGCAGATGATGCCGTTGCTGGCTACCTTGACGCGTGAGGCGGATGAAATGACGGCGGGAAACCTGGTCATCCGCATGGTCGAGTCGCAGTTTGCGGCGAGTAAGAAGCCTGCGGCCAAGGCGGGCCTAGCGCTCGCCCTCCTGCGAGGCCGGGTGGCCCGCGAGGAACTCAAGCAGCAGGAGGGCGGCAGCATCTCGGCTTCGGAAGCAGCGGAGAAGCTCGGCATTTCCAAGACCGCAGTGCTCAAGCGCTATCGCGAGGGCAAATTGCTCGGCTGGCGGGAAGCGCGGCAGGAAGCGGTGCGCTTCCCGGTCTGGCAGTTCACCGATGACAATGTCTTGCCCGGTCTCCCCGATGCCCTCGCCGTTCTGAACGAGGCCCCTTGGATGGACGAATGGGGCAGGATCCTGTTCTTCCTCAACGCACGAAGAAGCCTCGAAAGGAAGCGCCCTCTGGATCTTCTGCGTGAGGGAGAGTCGGCGCGAGTGGTGGATCTGGCAAAAGCGGAGATCGAGTAACCTGCAACGATGGCCACCCGACCGATACGTTTGCCATCCGGAAGCATCGGCTCCATGACTCTTCCCGTCCGCAACGTGGTCTTGATTCATGGCCTTCGGGTCCATGGGGATCATCGGCCAGCGATCGGCTTTCGGAAGATCACTACCCATCGGTTCACCCACTCGGACGCACCCGGGGGCCTGATGTATCTCGCCGAGGATCTCGAAACCTGCCTCTGGGAGTGTTTTGGGGATGCGATACTGGATCCGGGAGCGGAGATTTCCCACGCAAAGTGGTCACACAGTCGGGCCAGTGAGATTGGACTGAAAAGCCCGCTCCTCGTCTGCGACCTCACCGATTTGGCCACCAGAAAGCACCTCGGCCTCGATCTCTCCGCGTTGAATCACACGGACCTTATGGTTCCCCAAGCCTGGGGATTAGCGATTCAGACACACCAGGACAAGGCCGACGGGTTTCTCTTTCCAAGCCGGTTTACGGGCAAGCGCTGTCTCGTGCTTTTTGATCGCCCATCGGTCGTAGCAAAGCTCGACAGCAAACTCGGAAAGCATCTTCCTGAGATCGACGTGGCGTGTGAGTTTATCGCGAAGAACCTGATCAATCTGGTCTAATCGGAACCTCCAACTTTTTCTTCATGCTCGCCACCGCCTTCATCTGGAAGGTGGTCGGCAAACGTCCATCCCTTTTCAGTTTCCTCAAAGCCGCTGGCGTCCGCCTCCCCGACGGCGTGGGAGAACAACGCAAGATCACCGATGGTGGCGCCGAGTCGCTTCTGTCGAAGTATGCGGCCAAGTTTGCAGGCCGCGCACCGGTTTTCTGGGAAGAAACCGTAACCAGCGAACTGGTGCAGTCCCGCTTGGTGGGGGACGTGGACCAAACCGTGCTCGATCTGGCTGTGGAGCCGGATGCCAAATGGGAAGCATTGCGCGAAGAAGGGCACCTCGATGAGTTTCTAACCGCTGTGCGGGATCGCTTGGGCGATACCCCGAATACCGACAATCCCGCGCTCTGGGTCAAGGGCTTGGTAGAACGCCTTGCACTTACCGAGGCATTCGTCGGCTACGGCGAACCGGAGGATTTTCCCTTTGCCGACCGCGTGCCACCCACACGCTACCGGGAAAACCACCTCAACCTCGTCCGCCGCTGGCTCCGCGATGCCAACTGCCGCGGTGCCTGGGACCGCTGGGTGGTGGAGGCCGAGGAACACCTCAACCTGGCTTCTTGGGCCAAGGGCAAGAAAGGTGCCTGTTATGGTTTTCCGCACCTTGTTACCCAACGCTGGCACGATGCGGTGCAGTCCCTCGTTTACTCGGCGGAAAGCCCGGATAAATTCGTGAGCCACGTCGCCGAAGTGTCGCCGGACATCCAACGCGAAGTTGAGTTTACCAAGGCCAGCGCCGCTCCGGCCGACTCGTGGGATACCCTCGCCGGATTCACCCGCTTCGTCGCAGCCACCGAAAAGGCGAAACAAGCCGCAGGTGATGCGTCATCAAGCGCGGAATGCCTGCGCGTCTATCTGGAATTCGCCGCCGAGGTGGATCAAGCACATCTCCGGCTGAAAGGACAGGCGCAGGAATGGGATCTGGTGGACTTGGCGCGGATCATCGACCGCACCTATGCGGCCTACGCCAACCAGCTCAACCAGACGTTTTTTACCGCCTTCACCTCAACGGAGACCGCTGAGATCCCCGGCCTGCCATTCGTCACCGATCAGATGGAGGCCCACGTCTGGTCATTGCCCTCACCTTGTTCTTCGATTCCAAGTTCTGTGTTCAAAAGGGCGATCAACTCCGGCTCTCCATTTCCGACGCTGACAGCGGGGAGCAATTCCCCGGCCCCGAAGGCATTCTCCTCACCGCATCCCGCAACCTCTGACCTTCCCATAACATGCCTGAAGAACCACTCCAACTAGACGCACTCGACATTCTTGCCAACGAGGCCTTCCCCGGACTGGTCGTTAGAAAAGACCTGCTGCGGAGGATGCGGACATCATTTGGCGTCCCGGCCTTTGTCATCGAGTTCCTGCTGGGGAAATATTGCGCGTCCACCGATGAAAAGGAAATCGCGGAGGGGCTGGAGTTTGTCCGGGAAACCCTCGCCTCAAAATACATGCTCCGACTTGTTCCTTTTGTGGAAAGGAACTTCAACTCACATCATGGATTGTGAGCCGTTCGGAGAGCGGTCCCCGCCCAGCCGCGCGGCGTGCGGCCAGAACCGCAGAACCGGCAAAATCCCCCGAGGTCAGCAGGATCGCTGAAAGGTCCGCCCGTCACCCGCGTATTGATGGACCGGCACGTCATCGACGGCGTGCCAATCAACCAACTCCTGTTTGTGCACATTTCACTCATGATGACCTTCCCACCCTTGATCCGGAGCCAGCGCCTGCGGGCGTGCCTGGTGCTGACGTTCGCCTCCATGGTGTTCCCCGCAGCGGCCGAGGATCTCCCCGCCACGAGCACCAACGAAGGCGTGGCGCTGCAACACGCCATCACCGATCTAACAAAGACCTTCGGCGACCGCTATCCCGGCGGCAAGGATTTCCTCGTGCGGCTCGACGCGATGGCGCGCCTCCCGCAACTGCCGCGGGAGGACTTCGAGAAGCTGCGGCGCGAAGCGTTGCTGGCCAACCCGCTGGTCAGCGGGCAGCCCCTGCTCTACGTGGTTCGCAGCCAATACCGTGCGGATCATCACAACACCGAAACGATGTTCCAAACGGGAGAGTGTAACACCGGCAGTTACGAACCCGGCGGCCCGCTCAAAGCCCTCGACCTGGCCCACAATGGCGACACCCGCGTCGTGGCCGATCCCGGCCCGGAGGGCCGCGTGCGGGATCCGGACGTGCATTTCGATGGCAAACGCATCGTGTTCTCCATGCGCCAGAACATCCGCGACAACTATCACCTCTACGAAATCAACGCCGATGGCAGTGGGCTCAGGACGCTCACTTCCGCCGCGGGCGTCTTCGACATCGACCCGCTCTATCTGCCGGATGACAACCTCGTCTTCACCTCCTCGCGCGAGCCGAAATACTGCATGTGCAACATTCACATCATGGGCAACCTGTTCCGGATGGAGGGCGACGGCGCCAATATCCTGCAGATCGGCAAGAGCACCCTGTTTGAAGGACATGGCTCGCTGCTGCCCGATGGCCGCCTGCTCTATGACCGCTGGGAATACATCGATCGCAATTTCGGCAACGCCCAGGGCCTCTGGACCGCCAACCCCGATGGCACCAACCACGCCGGTTACTACGGCAACAACACCCCGGCCGGTGGCGTCGTCCTCGACCCGCGGGCCATCCCCGGCACCGACCTGGTCCTCTGCATCCTTGGCTCCTGCCACGACCGCCCCTGGGGCGCGCTGGCCATCCTCGATCGCCGCCGCGGCGTGGACGGCAAGGCCCCCATCCTGCGCACCTGGCCGGCCGCCGCGATCGACCGCGTGGCCGACCCCGGCACGCCCAATGGCGGATTCGACGCTTTCACCGGGGTCAACCCGAAATACGAGGATCCCTATCCGCTTTCTGACAAGTACTTCCTGTGTTCGCGCATGACCGGGCAGGGCGAGCAGATGGGTATCTATCTGGTGGATGTGTTCGGCAATGAAATCCTGCTGCACAGCGAAGGGGCCGGTTGCTACGACCCGATGCCGCTGGCCCCGCGCCCGCGCCCGCCGGTCATTCCCACGCGCCGGGATTTCAAGAACGCGGAGGGCTATGTATATGTGCAGAATGTATATCTCGGCACCCACCTGAAGGACGTCAAGCCCGGCAGCGTGAAGTTCCTGCGGGTGGTGGAGTCACCCGAGAAGCGCTATTGGACCGAACCGGGATGGAACGGCCAGGGCGTCGAGCGGCCCGGCATGAGCTGGCACGATTTCAACAACAAGCGCATCCTCGGCACCGTCCCGGTGGAGACCGACGGCTCGGCCGCGTTTGCCTTGCCCTCGGACCGCTTCGTCTATTTCCAACTGCTCGACGAGAACGGCATGATGATCCAGTCGATGCGCAGCGGCGCCACCGTCCAATCCGGCGAATGGGTCGGCTGTGTCGGTTGCCACGATGAACGCCGCGCCGCGCCGCCGTCCCTAACCGGCATCAACCCCCTGGCCCTCAAACGGCCGCCGAGCCGCCTCAATGGCTGGCATGGCCCGGCGCGGATGTTCAACTATCTGACGGAAGTGCAGCCGGTGTTCGACCAGCATTGCGTGCGGTGCCACGACTACGGCAAAGAGGGCGGCAAGAAGCTGGTGCTGGCCGGCGACCGCGGCCTGATCTTCAATGCGTCCTATGTGAACCTGTGGACCAAGGGCACGCTCACCGTGGTGGGTGCCGGCCCGCCCGAGATCCTGCAGGCGTATTCGTGGGGCTCGCATCCCAGCCGGCTGACCCGGTTCCGCGAGGGCACTAACAAACACACCGACGTCAAGCTCACCGCAGAGGAAATGGAGCGGATCGCGACCTGGGTGGACCTCAACGCTCCCTACTATCCGAGTTATGCCAGTGCCTATCCGAGAAATCCCTACGGCCGCAGTCCGCTCGACGATGGCCAGTTGGGCAAACTCAGACAACTCGGCGTGAGCACCGGCATCATCGACCTCAGCTTCGACCGGCCGGAAATCAGTCCCGGCCTGGCCACGTTGCCTAAGGACGACCCGCGCTACAAAGAGGCGCTCGCCATCATTCGTGCCGGCCAGGAAGCGCTGAAGAAAAACCCCAACCCCGACTCACCCGGCTTTGTCGCCTGCGAGACCGACCAACAACGCGAACGCAAATACCAGCAGCGCGTCGAGATCGAACTGCGCAACCGCGCCGCCATCCGCGACGGCCGCAAGGTCTATGACACGCCGCCAAGCGCGATCCCCTGACCCTGCCTGCTATTATTAAGGGTGGGGACTAAGAGTCGGGGCCGAGCGAAGGCCACAGGCAGTCGCTACGCCTCGTCCCCACGCTCAGTCGGTTACACTTAGTCGGTTACGCTCAGTCGGTTACGCTTAGTCGACTCGCTTAGTCGATTCCGTCTTCCGGCTCGAACGTTCAAAGCCACCGATGACCGGCGGTTGGGCTGTGGTTGGATTAGAGATTGGGGGCTTATCGGTCATTCGGTGCGCTTTCTGGTTCGCAGATCTTCATTTCCTCGTCTCATTGGCATGCCCCTGTTTGTTCAGCAGGCTTGAGATACCACTTTGACGCTTCAGCCTCATCCTTGGGAACACCATAACCATATTCGTAGCAAACTCCGAGTTTGTATTGAGCATCTGCATTTCCTTGTTCAGCAGATTTGCGGTACCACTTTACTGCTTCAACATCATCCTTGGGAACACCATTGCCTTGGTGGTAGCAAACTCCGAGGTTGTATTGAGCCTTGGCAGCTCCTTGTTCAGCAGACTTGCGATACCACTTTACTGCTTCAACATCATCCTTGGGAACACCAATACCATGTTTGTAGCAAACTCCGAGGTTGTATTGAGCATCTGCATTTCCTTGTTCAGCAGACTTGCGATACCACTTTACTGCTTCAACATCATCCTTGGGAACACCATTACCTTCGCCATCCGCGAGTTGTTCGCTACGGGCAATCCCGGCGATGATGTGCGCCATCTTTTCCCAGTTCTGCGCCTGCAGCCCGGCGCGATGATCACCGTCTTGTTCGCTGGCTGTGATTCGGTAGAGACCGCGCTCGCGGAACCAAAAGCCATGGTCAAGAAGTAGCGATGCTGGAATGTTTTCCTCTTGCTCTGCCGTCTCCTTCTCATCCCCATTCCAACAGCCATAAAGTTCCACGCCGCCTTCCTCATCAATTTGGGAAGTCACTAGGTCATAAAGTTCTTGGTGATCTTGAAGATGGCTTTCTGGAGGCTCGCGATCACCATTTGCAATGTACCATTCTCCTGGCCATCCTCCGACCTGAAAGGACACTGAACGGAAACCGCAGCCACAGCCAAGACTGGATCCAACATAGGCTATCTCGGGTAAACTGAAATGAGACTGAACATGTTCTGGGTTACCGTGAATGTCCTCTATCTGATCCCAAGAGATCCGATCAAGTCTGCGCTTTGTGGCAATGTGAAGGATAAAGCACATATCTTTTCAGCGAACAGTGGAATTATGCCTCTGGGTGTTTGAGCGGATCAAACACCCAGAGGCTGTTCCAGGTGGCACAGCCTCCCGGCTGGGCGGACTCCGTCCATGGGCGTTGCATGGAAGACATTTACGGCTTCCACGCCGCACTGGCAAGGTCAATCTTGTGGGGCACAGGAATTTCCCACGGCGATTGGCTGCCGCTGCTGGGATCGGCATAGAACCGACGTTCTGAAGATTTTCCCAAACAAACGGCCCGATTTTTCAAAAACCTTGTTGATTCACAAACTGCCGCCAGCCGGTTCCATTCCGGTTCCATTCCGGCTTGCCTGCTGTGTGAGATCGGGGCAAGTTCCGGGCATGTCCATTGTGCTTGCTTCCGGCTCCCCCCGACGTCGCGATCTCCTGGCCCGCGCCGGGCTTGAGTTTGAGGTGGTGGTTTCCCCCGCCGAGGAAATCCACGACCCGACGCTGCCGCCGGACCGTTTGTGCGAGGAAAATGCGACGCTCAAAGCCGCTGCGGTGGCCCGCCTGCACCCGCAGGCCACCGTCATCGGTGCCGACACCTTGGTATTCATTGATGCCGACGCGCTGGGCAAACCCGCCGATTTGGCCGAGGCGCGGGCGATGTTGCGGCGTTTGTCGGGCCGCACGCACACGGTCTGTACCGGCGTGTGCGTGATTCGGCCGGGTGGGGAAATCCGGGTGTTTCACGAGTTAAGCGAGGTGGTGTTCCGGGTGTTGGATGACGCGGCCATCGAGGCCTATTTCAATTTGGTCAATCCCCTCGACAAGGCCGGTGCCTACGGCATCCAGGAACACGGCGAGCGGGTCGTGGCGGAAATCCGCGGGGATTTTGCCAACGTGATGGGCCTGCCGCTGGCACGTTTGATCGAATGCTTGAGATAACGCGATCATGCTTTTCATAATCAAGTCCCGACTGAGGAAGCGCGGCCCGTGAGTGCGGGCCGAAGGCTCTGCTCATGGGCGCTTCTGCCACCCGACGAGAGGAATGTCGGCGCTCCTTGACGGGCACCATCGGAGCCAAGTTGCTCGGGAGGGTCATAGAGCCAACAATTGCAACCAAACCTTGGACGACGTGACCATCAATGCCGACTCCGTAACTCATAGTGCCCTGAGCAACACTCCCCTCGGGTCCAGCACCAGCAAGATCGTCACGATGGGAAGCGGTGCCGCGTTCATTGCGAATCGTATCTCGCAGACGGGTTCGCAGCCGTTGCGGCTTGGCCCCATTGCTTCCACTGAGGTGGTCCGCACGGTCCCCGGTGCGGATCTTTGGCGTAAGACAGCAGACCAGAGGAACGCGAAGAGCGCACCGCGGGCGGTGCGGACTTCTCCCCTCCCTGATCCCGGGCCGCGACAGGCATCCGGGCCCACTGCCGACTCGGCAAACTTTCGCATTGCGTTGGTCGGGGCGAGGGACGATGGTCGGCGCAGGTCACGGGCAACTCCATGGTGGATTGCCCGTGGCATCGCCGGCCGGGCACCAACCGGCCTCAGACCGGCAGTAAATCCAGGAGCATGAAGAAACCAAGAATCTGTCGCCATGGTGCCGTCGCCATGGCGGCGTTCGTGCTGGCCCTCCCCACTTGGGGGCGGGCCTGTTCGTCGATGCCGGATCTCACCGCTGCGGGCTTGATCGCCGCGCTCAAAACCGCTCCTTCCGGCGGCCGGACGGGAGCGTTTAGCGGCCTGGCCTGGCTGGCGGCAGTGAAGCCGGGGGGGGCGAATGACGCGGCGGTGCAGCCCAAGTTGCAGACCTTCGCCCGCTCGCTGGCACCGACGAATCTGACGCTAACAGGTTGTGACCCATGGAACCGGGGATCCGTCGGCGTGTTGCTCAGCGAGGATTACCTGCGCACGGTTGCGGACGGCAGCCCGGACGCCACCGTGCGCCACGGGATCCATGAATACACCGTGCGCCTGGCCAAAGGGCAGAGCCAGTCTGGCACCATAGGCCATGGCGGGGCCGCGCAGCACGCCGATGGCAGCTTGCACGGCTCGATCTCATGGTACGGCTCTATAATTATAACCAAAAACAGATAGGAAACGATGAACATGAATCAAGTTGTGAAACAGTTTGCAGTCGGTATGGCGGTGGGTCTGGCGCTCTGGGCGGCCAGCTCGCGTGCCGACACGACCATCAGCGCCGGCGGCACCTTTACGATCGACGACACCAACACAACCCTGAGCGGCACCACGCGGACATGGACTGACACCGGCATCCTGTCGATGTTCAACGGCGCCACGCTGCAGACCTGGCCGACCCAGATCAACACGGTCGCCAACAACGATGCGATTGCCTTCAAGGGCGCCGGGGGCACGTACTCGCTCAGATACAATGCCAACGACACCGACTTCATGATGAACGGCGCGATCACTTCCACGGCCACCGGCGCGCAGACCCTCGCCATCCTCACGGGTTATGGCGGGAATGGCGACCGTGAGTCGGTCACCTTCAACTCGGGAATCCCCAATGTCGGAGATGGCAGCACGCTGTCGCTTAATGTCACTTTCAAGACCCAGACGGGTTCGCAGAGTTGGGTCAATCTGCCTGCGGTCAATACCTTCACCGGGCCCATCACCCTGGTGCAGGGAAGTGGTGGCCCTCCGACTGGCTACCTGACGATCGGCGGCAAGTTGACGCGAAACAACGGGAACACTAACGGGTCGGGCACATTGAACAGCGGCAATTACCCCGGTGCCATCGCCCTCGGCACCGCCACCATCCTCAATTACGCCAGTTCGGCACCACAAACCCTGGCGGGCGTGATCTCCGGCGTCGGCGCTCTGCAAGTGAACGGTAGCGGCGCCCTGACGTTGTCAGGCACGAATACCTATACCGGCGACACCACCGTCAACAGCGGCAGCACGCTGGTCCTCGGCAGTGGTGGCGGATTGAAATTCGTCGTCACGGATGCTTCTAACAACAAGGTCACGGGCGGGGGCAGCGCCACTTTGAAAGGCAGCTTCACCATTGACACCTCGGCGGTTACCGCTATCTCCGGTTCCTGGACCCTGGTCAATGCCACCACCAAGTCCTTCGACGGCAGTACCTTTAGCGTGGCCGGCTTCACCAAATCCGGCAGCGTGTTCACGAAACTGGTTGGAGCCCAAAACTGGACCTTCAGCACGGCCACCGGCGTGCTCAGCCTCAGCTCCAAGGCCATCATCACGTCCTTCGGTATTCCGGGCTCGGCCGGCGTCATCAATCAGACCTCGAAGACCATCGCTTTGACCGTGCCGTGGGCACCGTGGGGGACGTCTTTGGCACCCCTCGCGCCGACCTTCACATTGACCTCGGGGTCATGCAATCAGACCAGTGGCTCCCCACCGTCACCGACCTTCGCCGCCGGCAACCCGGCGCACTACGTCGTCACCGACGGCAGTGTCGTGAACGACTATGCGGTGACGGTCAGCGTCACGCCGGCCAGCAGCGCGTGTGACATCACTGCCTGCGACTTCGGCGTGTTGGGTGCCGCCACGGTGTCCGGCACCGGCATTACCCTAACCGTTCCGGTGGGGACGGTGGTGACGGGCCTCGCACCCATCTTCACGCTGTCGTCTTTCGCCACTATCAGTCCGGCTTCGGGAATCGCCCAAGACTTCACCAACCCCGTGATCTACACCGTCACTGCCCAGAATGGCACCACCAAGAAAACCTATACCGTGACGGTGCAGACCTATCAGAGTTGGTTGTACAACGCCTCCCTGTTCATCCTGACCACCCCGGAAGGCGCCAACCTGCCGGCCACGGCCTCGGAAATGAACTTCCCATTGTTGGTTAGACTCAACTCCGGCAACTTCACCTTCAGCCAGGCCGCATCCGACGGCCGGGACATCCGCTTCACCACGCTGGCCGGCGCGGCCTTGCCCTATCAGATTGAGCAATGGGATGCCGTCAGCGGCACCGCCGCCGTGTGGGTGAAAATCCCGACCATCACCGGCAACGCACGCCAGGAACTCAAGATGTATTGGGGCAAATCCGGCACGACCAGCGAATCGAGTGGCACTGCGGTCTTCAATGCCGCCAATGGTTACGTCAGCGTCTTCCACCTGAACGAAACGCTGACCGATGCCGTCGGCACCCTCACCCCCACGCCGGCCAATGGCGGCCCGTCGCTGGCCACCGGCCTCATCGGCAAAGGCCGGACTTTCACCGTCGGCCAGGGCGTCAATTGCGGGGACAATCTCACCACCTTGCCGTCCGGCAACACCGCGCATTCCACCCAAGTCTGGTTCCGCTCCAACTCGAGCAATTTCGATATCGTGGACTGGGGTGTCGAAAACCCCGGCAACAAAGTGCAAATCCGTTTGCTCACCCCGCCCAGGATTTATATCGATGGCAATGGCGCCAGTGTCACCGGCGCCAGCACGCTGACGACGGCGCAGTGGCATCAGGTGGTACACACCTATAGCCCCGGGCTGTCGCGGATCTATATCGATGGCCGACTCGACGCCTCGGGCAGCGTCAACATGACCATTACGCCTCCGTCCATCATGCGGCTGGGCGGATGGTATGGGACTTATGGCTTTGTCGGCGACATGGATGAGGTGCGGCTATCCAAAGTGGCCCGCACGGCCGACTGGATCAAACTGGAATATGAAAACCAGAAGGTCCAGCAAACCTTGGTGGGCAATCCCGTGCAACCCGGCACCGCCTTCTCGGTTACGCCCACCACGGTGACCATCAACGAAGGCACCAGCACCACCCTGACCGCACAAGCCGGCGGGGCCCAGATGGTCTATTGGATCGAAAAGAAGAACGGCGTGGACACCGTGCTCGCCACCGACCAGTTCACACTCAACGTGGCCGCCGGCCGGGTGACTGGCAACCCATCTTATGTGATCCAGTTCAAGGCGATCTATCCAACGACCAGCAGCACCATTGACATCCCGGTCACGATCATCGAAGACCTGCCGGACCCGGTGTTCACGCTATCCGGTCCGGCCACCTGGGACGGCCGCCAAACGATCACGGTGACACCCAGCATTTCCAACCTGGGCACCTTGCAGGCCAAGAACGTCGCCAACATGACCTACAACTGGAGCGTGGCGGGGGTGGCCGTGACCAAACAAATCACGGCTGGCACACCCACCGTGCCGGGATCGCTGACGCTCACCCGCTCGCAGGGCAGCGGGCCCATGACCGTGACCCTCGTGCTCGACAACGGCGGCTCACTGGTCACTGCCACCGAGACCATCACGGTCCAGGAACCCGCGAGCGATGCCTGGGTGCAACGCACGCCAGGAGCCACCGAAAAACCGGTGACGGGTCAGTTCTTCGCACGCGATCCTAACACCGGCAACGGCATGGTCTATTACAATGGCACGGGGGTCGGTACCACCCCGGTCTATTTGAAGATCTATACCACCGATACGGGGACCGATGTCCAATATGGCACCACGCTGCGCCAAACACCTGTGGCCGGAGGCTATGCCTTTACCGCGCCGATTGCCGCTGGCAAGGTGACCTACAAGGTGGAGTTTGGCACGACCACCGGCGGAACCGATACCCCTAGCGGTGCCGCGATCACCAACCTGGTCTGCGGCGATGCCTACATCATCGAAGGCCAGTCGAATGCCCTGGCCACCGACAATACCACGCCAAGTGACCCCACCACCGATCCGTGGATCCGCACCTATGGTGCCTCGGGCGGAGGCTGGGGCTATGCGATCAACAAAGGCACGGAAATGCAGCTCGGTCTGTGGGGCTTGATTTTCGCCAAACGCCTGTCAACCAACTATAACATGCCCATCTGCATCATCAACGGCGCCGTCGGCGGCACGCGCATCGACCAGCACCGGCCGAATCCCGCGGATCATTCCCAAGCGGGCAGCTTGTATGCGATCTACGCCAACCTCTACAACCGGGTGGTGGCGGCCAAACTGACTCATGGCGTGCGGGCCGTGCTGTGGCACCAGGGCGAACAGGATCAGGGGTCCGGCGGGCCGGACGGCGACTACGATTACAAGTTCTATCAGCAGTACTTCATGGACATCTCCGCCGCCTGGAAAGGTGATTTCCCGAATCTCCGCAACTATTACGTGTTTCAGATCTGGCCGGCCGCCTGCGGCGACACCTCACGCAACGATCAACTTCGTGAAGTGCAGCGGACCCTGCCAAATCTGTATTCCAACATGCGCATCATGACCACCGTGGGCATCGTGCCAGGGTCGGGTTGCCATTATGTGCTTGAGGGCTATCAGAAATTCTCCGACCTGATCGGCCCGCTGGTGGAACAGGATCACTACGGGTACCTGCCGGGCGCGGTGTTCACCGCGCCGGATTTGAAGAAAGCCTATTTCACCACCTCGGCGCACAACGAAATCACCCTCGAGTTCGGTCAGAACATGACTTGGATCGATGCGAACAAGAGCCTGATTTACCTGGATGGCGTGGCTAACAAAGTGTCCGCGGGCAGCGTGACGGGCAAGGTGATCAAACTCACCCTGCCCGCCGCTTCCACCGCGACAACCATCACCTATCTGCAGGGCATCGGCTGGAATGGAGTGCAGGGGAATCTGCTCTACGGCACCAATGGCATCGCCGCGCTCACCTTCGCCGATGTGATCATCGCGCTGCCTGCCCCGACCGGCCTGACCGCCACCTCACCCGACAGCAGCCGGATGATCCTGGGTTGGAACCCATCCTCCGGTGCCACCGGTTACAAAGTGAAGCGCTCGGTGACCCGAGGCGGCCCATACACCCAGCTCGGAACCCCGACCACTGCCAGCTTCACCGACTTCACGGTTAGCGCCGGCACTACCTATTACTACGTGGTCTCCGCCACCAACGGGACCGACGAAAGCGCCAACTCCACGGAAGTCGGCATGCTGGCATCCCTCAATGGCACAGGTGTCGCGGACATCACGCTCGAACGCCACCCCGGCACCGGCAGTGCCACCACCTATGGCGACGCGCTATCCTTTGATGTGACCGTGAGCGGATCAGCGATCCCGACGGGCATGGTCACCCTGAAAGACGGCGGCGCCGGCGGGACGACCATCGGGAGTGCAACCCTCGCTGGCGGCATCTGCACCATTGCCCCCGCCCTCAGCGCCCTAACCCCAGGCAGCCATGCCAACCTCGTGGCCGTCTATTCCGGCGACAGCGACTTCGCCGCCACCACCTCCAGCGCCTTGAGCGCCCAAACCGTTAGCCCGAAAGCGCTCACCGTGACGGGCACGGCGGTCACCAGCAAGACCTACGACGGTGGCCTCACCACCACTCTCACCGGCGCGACTTTAAGCGGCGTGGTCAGCGGTGACACGGTCACCCTTGGCAATGCCACCAGCGGCACGTTCAACTCGAAGGGCGTGGGCACTGGCAAATCCGTGGCCTGCGCGATGACGATTTCCGGTGCCTCCGCAGGATACTACACCCTGACCCAACCGGCTCTAACGGGAGAGATCAAGGCCAAGGCGCTGACTGTGACGGGCACGACGGTCACCACCAAGACCTACGATGGCAACCAAACCGCGACTCTAACCGGCGGAGCCCTGGTCGGCGTGGTCGGCGGCGACGTGGTGACCCTGAATGCGAGCGGCACTTTCGACACCAGGCACGTGGGCACCGGCAAGGTGGTGACTTCCACTTCGACCCTTGCCGGAGCACCGAAGGACAATTATACCCTCACCCAACCCAGCGGTCTAACGGGAACGATCACGGCCCTGGTGGTGACCTTGAGCGGCAGCCGGACCTACGATGGCACGACGAGCGTGGCCGCTGCCAACCTGGCCATAGGCAACCAGGTGAGCGGTGACGATCTATCATTGAGCGGCAGCGCCAGTCTGGCCGCCAAACACGCCGGGGCGCAAAATATCGTGTTCAACTATGTAACGCCGGTTCGCGTGAGGAGCGCGACGGGCAACACGGGTGCCAGCGCCGCGGCCACGATCCCGGTGAACATGGGTACCGCACCCGTCAACGGCAACACCATGGTCGCGGTGATCTCGACGCGCGGGACATCCAGCGGCAGGGTGACCGGCATCACCCAAACCGGGGCGGCCTGGGCGCGTGCGGCACAAACCGTTGGAACAGCCGGCACGACCACCGAGATCTGGTTTGCGCCAAATGTTTCGGGAGCGGGGGCAGCCGTGACCATCAATCAAAGCAGCCTGCTCTCCGCCGCCGTAGTGATGGAGTATAGCGGCGTCTTGACTGTTAGGCCGCTGGACAAAACGGCCAGCGCCACCGGCAACGGCGCCACCGCGGCCACCGGCACCACTGCCACCACCACCCAGGCGAACGAGTTATGGATCGGCGGTCTCGGCCTGGTGAACAGTAGCTACAGTTTGAGTGCCATTCAAAACTCGTTCACTGCCGTTGCCAGCGCACAGTCAACCAATGGCACGCCGACCAGCAACGCCAAGGTTTACGCCCTTGAGAAAATCGAGGTGGCCCTCGGTACCGCCAGTTCCAGTGCCACCATCACCTCCTCGCAATGGTCGGGCGCGATGGCCACTTTCAGGGCGGCATCCACCTTGACTCTTGCCGGCACGGAGCAGAACAACTACACGCTCATCGGCGCGACCGGTTCGGTGACGATCAACCAACTGGCAACCACGGTGACGGCGGTGAGTGCCAGCAAGACCTATGACGGCACGACGAGCGCGGCAGGCACGCCGACGATCATTCCCGCGCTGGCAGACGGCGATACCACGACGACCTGCAGCCAGGCCTTCCAAACCAAGGACGCTGGCACGGCTAACAAGGTGATTGTTCCATCCATCGTGATCAATGACGGCAATGGCGGCGCCAACTACGCGGTCACGCTCCAGAACTTCACCACCGGCACGATCGACAAGGCCCCGGCAACCGTCACCCTCGGCAGCCTCGCGCAAACTTACGACGGCACGCCCAAGGCCGCCACCGCGACGACGGATCCGGCTGATCTGGCGGTTACCTTCACCTATGACGATGCGACCGACGCGCCCACCGCTGCGGGCAGTTATGCGGTGGTGGCGAGCGTGAGCGAAATGAACTATGCGGGCTCGGCGAACGGCACTTTGGTCATCACCGCGGAGCCAATGGACTTATGGCGGGAGAGCCATTTCACGCCTGAGGAAATCACCGCCGGTCTCGCGGCGGACGGCGTTGATGCGGACGGCGACGGCTTCAGCAACCTCGACGAATACACCCTCGGCACCGACCCGCGGGCCTTTACCCCACAACCGCTGGTCCTCGCGCCCGCTGCTGACAACCAGTTCACCCTCACCTTCGTGGCCCGTCGCGCGACCGGCGTCGGCTATGACGGCCTGACACGCAGGTATGCCGTGGAAGGCAGCTCCAACCTCGCCAATCCCGACTCATGGCAGCCCGTGACCGGCTACACCGCGCTCGTCGGCGGCGACCAGACCAGCAACATCCTTGGCGATGAGCAGACGGTCATTGTCACTTTGCCCATCGCCGCGCCTAACATGTTCTATCGCCTCAATGTGCGCGTGGATTAGCCTTGAGGTAGGGCCCCCGGTTGCCCGGTACCCCCCTCGCAGATCCTGGCGTGCGGCATGACCGCACCGGGCTCCTCAGGAAAGCGTGTGAGTGCCGGATGTTCCGGGATCATCGGGCGGTCCTGGATGCGGATGGTCAGTGGGAGAGACCAGGGCCAAGAACGGACTTGGCGTGCTTCGCCGCTTGACAAAATGAGGAAGCCCAGCTATCAAATGAAATCCGACTTGCAGTTCCCCATCACCCGCCCATGCATATTCTTGTTATTGAAGACGAACCTCAGCTTGCACGCCATGTGTGCAGCGCCTTGTATCGCAACGGGCACGAGGTTCGTGCGGAACACGATGGAGCAAAGGGACTGGCGGCCGTCCTCCAGGAGGCACCGGACCTGGTGGTGCTTGACCTGAATCTGCCGAGCATGGACGGCCTGGCGGTGCTGGAACAGATGCGCCAGGCACACTGCACGTCGCGGGTGATCATCCTCACCGCATTGGGTGAGGTGGATCATCGCATCAAAGGTCTGAAGGCCGGCGCGGATGATTACGTCGCGAAGCCGTTTTCGATGGACGAACTCGTGGCACGCGTCGAGGCCCTCGGGCGGCGCGGCACCACGCCCACGGCTGAAGACCTCCTCAAGGTCGCCGATTTGCAGATGGATGTGCGCCAGCGCCGCGTCGCACGTGCGGGCGACACCATCGCGCTTTCGCCGCGTGAGTTCGAGCTGCTGCAGGTGCTGATGGAGGAACCGGGACGCGTGTTCACCCGCACCGAGTTGTCGGCCCGCGTGTGGCATCGCGAGCACGAATACGACACGCGCACGGTCGAGATTTTCATCGCCCGCCTCCGCAAGAAAGTGGACGCCGGCTTCGCCGTGCCGCTCATTCACACCATGCGCGCGATGGGCTATACGATCAAAGTCGCCGCCTGATTGCAGCCCATGAAACCATTCACCACCCTCTTGTTAGCCGCCACGCTGGCCCACGCCGACACGGTCATCGATGGTCACGTCGAGCTGCCGAAGACCAAGGTTACACCCGTGATGGCGAAGCGCTATGAGATCGTCACCAAAGGCGGGGTGCTCTCGACCAACCCACCGGCGGCGGTGGTTTATCTGGAAGGTTCCTTCGACCAACCCGCCACGCAACCCGTGCGGCAAATCATTCAGAAGGACCTGGTTTTTAACCCGTCGCTGCTCGCGGTACAGACGGGCACCAAGGTGGAGTTCCCTAACCAGGATGACACCTATCACAACGTGTTTTCATTTTCGCCAGCCAAGCGCTTCGACCTCGGTCGCCACCGCCCGGAGGACCGCCCGGTGCCGTCGCAGGTCTTCGACAAGGCCGGCATGATCACCCTGCGCTGCGACATCCATGAGCACATGCGCGGCATCATCCTGGTGCTCGACACCCCTCACTTCGTCATCAGCGGCACCGATGGCAACTTCAAACTCGGCGGTCTGCCCGCAGGCACCTACAAACTCAAGGTCTGGCTCGACAGTCGCACCACGCTGGAGAAGTCCGTCACCCTCACCAGCGGCAGTACGACCAAGCTCAGCTTCCCGTGACCGCCACCCCGAGCATCACCGGCTTCCGGTTGCGCGTGCTGCTCGGCATCATGCTGGTGGTCGGAGCGGTAACCGCGCTGGCCTTGTGGAGCACACAACACAAGGTCACTGCGGAGGTGCAGCAGCAGTTGCAGCAGGCGTTTCAGAGCGAGATCGCCGCCTTGCACCGTGCCTGGGAGGTGCGCCACGCGGCGCTGGTGGAACGCTCGCGCTCGCTCGCACGCAAACCGCGCATCCATGCCGCGCTGGAGGACAACGCGCTCGATTTGCTCTATCCGAATGCCGAGGACGAGCTGCGCGACTTGATGGAAGGCGGGGCTGATCATCCGCTGCAAGCGCTGTTCTATCGATTTCTTGATGCCGACGGCAAGGTGATAGCGGCCCCAGCCGGGGTGGATGCGGGCAAACTCAGCAGCGCTCAGGAGGCCAAGTTAAGTCTTGCGAAACTGCCGGGCACACAGCAGGTCGGCTACCTGACGCGGGAGGGAGGCATGGCTGAAATCATCGCGGCACCAATCATCTCGACCGACACCCATGAAGTGATCGCGAGCATCGTGCTCGGCTTCAAGCCATTCGATCTTAACGGCCAGAGTCATGGCATGCAGGCCGGCATCTGGACGAGCGGTCAGCTCTTCCTGCCGGAGGCGTCAGCCGAGGCATGCACCAAGCTGGCAGCGCTGATGAAAGGTGTGCCCACGGGCTCCCGTTGCGAGGTTGCCATCGCCGGCATGCCACACCTCGTGTTCAGCCAGTTGCTCAATCCTGACTCGCTGTTTCCCGCGGCCTATGAGGTGTGCGTGTATTCGCTCGCGGCGGCGGAGGGACGTCGGCAGCAGTTGCGCTGGCAGATCCTGAGTGCGGGCGTGCTGCTGCTGCTCGGTGCGGGCGCAGCAAGTCACCTCATCGCGGGCCGCCTCGCGGTGCCCGTCGAGCGACTTGCCGTGGACTCGGCGTGCAATGTGCTGCAGCGCGAGGAGGCTGAAGCCGCGCTGCAACAAACGAGTGTGGAGTTGCAGCGCTCGATGCGCTTCTCCGCCGACACCTCGCATCAACTCAAGACCCCGATCACCGTGTTGCGGGCCGGTTTGGAGGAACTGCAACAGCAGCCGGGAATGACCCGGCTGATGCGCGAGGAAATCGACGAACTGATTTTCCAGACCACCAAACTCGCCAGCATGATTCATGACCTGCTGTTGCTCTCGCGCCTTGACGCGGGCCGGTTGCAGCTTCAAATGACCGACCTCGACCTGACGCGGTTCATCGACTCGCTCGCGGACGACTTGAGCGCCGTGCCCGGGGCCTTGGATTTCGAGGTTGCAGTCGAGGTCGCCCGCGACGTGCATATCCTCGGCGAGCCACGCTACCTTTCGATGATTCTGCAAAACCTGTTGGAAAACGCGTGGAAGTACAATGTGCCGCACGGCGTCATCTCGATCAGCGCTCACGAACACGGCGACATGCTGGCGCTTCGCATCGGCAACACCGGCCCCGGCATTCCCGCCGAGGCGCAGGACCACGTTTTCGATCGCTTCCACCGCGCCGCCGTCGGCGAGAACGTCCCCGGCCATGGTCTGGGCCTCAATATCGCCCGCGAATTGGCTTTACTCCACGGCGGCGATCTGCGCTTGCTGCGGTCAGCCGAGGGCTGGACGGAATTTGAAGTTTCCTTCCGCCTCGCCAACCCTCTGGTTTCCGCATGATCCTAGCCCGTGTCAGCCAAGCTGCCTGCCTCGCGATGACCGCAGTCATCGCCCGCGGAGACGGTCTGCTGGACCGCGTGGATGAGGCGCTCACTGTCTCGGGGTACCACGATCAGGTGCGGGCACGCGTCAGCGGCTTGCTCGACCTCGAAGCCTATCAATTCAGCGGCGACGCGCCGGGTCTGCTCTTTACCGATGATCACTATCTATGGAATCCCCGGCTCACCATGTTGTTGGATGCCCAACTGGGTTCGAGCTGCTACGTCTTCGCCCAAGCCCGCCTGGATCGCGGCTTCGACCCAAGCGACGCCGCGCTTGAGGCCCGGCTGGAGGAATACGCGGTGCGCTGGACGCCTTGGGACGATGGTCGCTTCAATGTGCAGGTCGGTCGTTTCGCCACCATCGTGGGCAATTATGCCGGGCGGCATCAGTCGTGGGAGAATCCCTTCATCAACGCACCGGTGATCTATGAGCACATGACCGGGATCCCTGATGGCGAGGTCACCCCGTACCCGCCATCGCACGCACCGGCTTACGACCCCGGCGGGGTGGACTCCAAGTATGAATACATCCCGGTGATCTGGGGGCCATCGTATGCCACTGGCCTGGCCGTTTCAGGCCGGCTCGGCAAATTCGACTACGCCGTCGAAATCAAGAACGCGTCCCTGTCGTCGCGCCCGGCAACGTGGGATGCCACCGCACGCGGGTTCGCGGATCCGACGCTGAGCGCACGCCTGGCCTATCACCCTGACATGGCGTGGACGCTCGGCGTGGCGGCGAGCGAAGGCGCTTATCTAACCGAGCAAGCGGAGTCCGGCCTGCCGTCGGGCGCGGGGCTCGGCGACTTCAAGGAATACGTGCTCGGGCAGGACCTCAGTTTCGCCTGGGATCACTGGCAACTGTGGGCCGAAGTGTATGAAGCGCGCTTTGAAGTGCCGAATGTCGGGAACGCCGACACCCTTGGCTACTACCTCGAAGCCAAATACAAATTCACGCCAAGTCTATGTGCCGCCTTGCGCTGGAACCAGCAGTTTTTCGTGGATCTCCCCAATGGCAACGGCGGCGGGCAACCATGGGGCAACGACCTGTCACGCATTGACGCCGCGATGACCTATCGCTTCACGCCTAACACACAGATGAAATTGCAATACAGTGTGCAGCACGAAGAACGGGTGAAAGGGGCCGTGTCGCACCTCATCGCAGCACAGTACACGCTCCGCTTCTGAGCGGTGAAGTTTCCCGGCCGGGAAGTCACCGCCGGGGCCGACGGCACCCGCGCCGACATCTCGGGCAAAAGCGGGCCGCCGGAACCGTAACAGACCCGTTACGGAAAAACTTTTGCGGGGTGCGGGCAGCGGGTCGAAGCTCACTTCGTTCAACAGGAACACTGAGTTACCAACAAAACATAAACAGAGACCAGCCAACTGCGTCGCATTGCCGAAACACCCTTATGAAAACCTGGATATTCCCTTCAAGCGCCCGCCTGCTTGCCGTGGCGATGACCCTGACGCAATCCGCTCACTTTGCCGCCGCACAGCAATTCACCGAAATCGATCCCGGTCTGCCGGGGAAGTTTCTCCCCTGCGTGGCGGTGGGGGATTATGACGGCGACGGCGACCTTGATGTGCTGGTGGCGGCCAATGGCAAGCACGACATCCCGTTTGCGACCATCTACCAAAACACTGGCGGGATCTATACGGATAGCGGCATCGTGCTGCCAGGGTTGTCCCGGGCCACGGCGGCATGGGGTGATTTCGATGGCGATGGCGATCTCGATCTCGCGATGACCGGGGTGGAGAATAACGGAGCGCCGTTCACGGGACCCGCCAGGACGCGGATCTATCGGAACAACGGCAGCACCTTCTCGTTGGTTCCGGGCAGTTTCCTCGGAGTGTTCGCGGGCAGCGTCGCCTGGGGCGATTGCGATGGCGACGGCGACCTCGACTTGCTGGTGAGCGGCCTGACACTAACAAGCGCGGAAGGCGTGGCGACCACCCGGCTGTATCGCAATGACCACGGCGTGTTCACCGCCGTGGCGCATCCATTTCCCGACTGCTACAGCGGTGCCGTGTCGTGGGGCGATTACAACAACGACGGCAAGCTCGACGTGGTCATCGCCGGCACGGGTCCCGGCGGGTTGGTCGCGGCCATCTGGCGCAATGACGGCGGCGGTGCCTTCACCAACCTTGGCGTGCCTTTGCCGGGCATGGACCTCGGCTTCGCAGTGTGGGGTGATTACGACAACGACGGCGACCTCGATCTGCTTTTCGGCGGCGACTCCTATTCCATGGAAGGTTCTATCACGCGCATCTATCGAAATGACGGCGGCACCTTCACGGATGTGAATGCCGGGCTTCAAGGCCTGTTGTGGGCTGCTGCGGCGTGGGGCGATTACGACAATGACGGCGACCTCGACGTCATGGTGATCGGTTACGACCCGGTGGCCCAGGTGCCGCGCTCGATCCTATACCGCAACGATGCTGGCACCCTGGTGGACAGCGGGGCCACCTTTCACAATCTCTACCTCGGCACGGTGAGTTGGATGGATTATGATAACGACGGCGATCTTGACCTGCTGCTTGCTGGCAATACCAGCGGCACGGATGTGCTGCGCATCTATCACAACAACAACGTCACGTTGGACACGGCCCCCAGCGTGCCGATGAATCCCGTGGCAAACGTCATCGGCACGGGCGTGGATTTCTCATGGAACGCCGCGAGTGATACCCAAACCCCGGCTGCCGGACTGAGCTATAACCTGCGCGTCGGCACGACACCGGGCGGCTCGCAAATCGTCGCACCGCAGGCGTCCGCCGCCGGATCCCGCCGCTTGGTGGCCCTTGGCAATGCACAACTCGGCCTCACGGCACAACTCCGCACGCTGGTGCCCGGCACGACCTATTACTGGAGCGTGCAGAGCGTGGACAGTGCGTTCGTCGGCTCGGTCTTTGCGGCGGAAGGCAGCTTCACCGCGCTGGCGGACCCACCGCAAAACGTGTCGTTCGCGCGGGCGGCAGGCGGGGCGGTTCATGTGATCTGGCGCGGCACGCCGGGTTCGACTTATCGGGTGGAAGTTTCCCCTGATTTGCAAAGCTGGGTGCCGGTGGCCACCCCGGCGGCCGCGGCGGGCACGGGCTTGTTTGAGTTGATCGAAACGCCGGCGTCCAATATCGGGCAGCGATATTATCGCGCGGCGCGGCCATGACATGATCCCCGCCGTCAGCAGTCTAAGCTTGGGGTGTTCAAGGTGGTGTCGAGGCCGATGCCTTAGGCCAGGCGCAACAAGGCGGCACTGGCACCGGGATTCGAGCGAGGCGGGTTGGCCCTGGGTCGGCGCGGTGCCTCTAACGATGTCGGCGGCGGTAGCATGCCAAGGCAGCACATGCCACCGCGAGCATGCTGCCGGTGGCTGGTTCGGGAACCAGAAAACCGCGGATTTCACCACCGCCAAACGCACTCGTGTGGATGTTCAGGTAGGACTTGCCGTCGGCCATTCCCGCCTCCAGCGCGGCGAGCGCGGACGCTGCGGTGCCACCATGGCTGGTGATGAAGGCTGAGTTGTAACTCGACGTCAGCGTCATGTCGAACGTGTGATCATACGATCCCGCGGCCACTCCCGACGGGAATCCTGCGAAGGTTGGTGTCATGGTGGCGACGCCTGCCGTGCCACTCCCAGCGATGGCGGTGAGCGCATGAATGTGCGAGGCGGTCACGTTGCCTTGGAGACCGGAAAAGACCACGTTCACCTCCATCGTTTTGAGGATCGTGTCAACGGTAACGGTGGCAAAGCCTTGGCCTGGCGAGGCATTGGCTGGAAATTCACTCGAACCATTGAGGTTCGCGGTGTAAACAACGGTAGCCGAACGGGCAACGCCAGCGGCCAACAACAACGGTAACAGGGAGATTAGCAATTTCATGAATGCCAACTTGGGGCCGATTACACCGGATGCAAGGGGAATTCGTGCAAAGACTCGAAAAAAATTTGGGATGGCGACCTGTTGCCCAAGACCATGGGTCGGAGAAAGGGTCAGGCCTCCAACGATTCCATGGCACGGTTCCAACGTTTCCCATCCGGGAACACCAGTCGCCTCACACCAAGCCCAATGCCAGCAGTACGGCCAGGATCACCCCCATAATGCTTTCCCCCGCGATGCAGCCCGAGGCGATGGGAATGGTGTAGGTGGCATGCCACTTGGGTGCCTTCAGTTCCAGGATCCAGACGATGAATGCGCCGAGGAACATCGCAATACTCATGCTGGCCGGAATCGTTAGAGCAATGCCCAGCGCCGCCGGCGACGGCGTGTAGGGACGGGCTTTGGGAAAAAAGCGATCCACGAGCACAATGAGAACCCCCACGATGAAGGCCACCACAATCGCCTGCACGGCGCTGGCTGGCAAGGTGCCGAGTCCCTGCGACAGCACCTTGGCCACTCCCATCCACACCAGTGCGGAGGGTGCCGGAAACTTCTCACCGCCGAGTGCGGTGGCATCGGGCACCAGGATGAAATACGCCGGCACGGCGAGCAGCGAACCGGCGAACACGCCGAAAATCTGGGCGATGAATTGTTTGCGCGGATTGGCGCCGACCATGTGACCGACTTTCAGGTTGCCCACGGTGTCGCTGCAACTGCACGCCGCCCCGGCGGTCAAGCCTGCGGTCATGAGGTTGGCGGAGATGTTGCCCGGGGCCATCACGCCGTAGGTGAGTTGGGTCACCTTGCCCAGCGCGCCGATCGGGTTGATGCCGATTTCCGCGCCCGCCCGCGCCGCCACGGCGGCCAGGAAGAAGGTCATGAATACCGCAATGAGCCCCATCCACCAGTGGATGGAAAACAGCCAGAGCAGCAGCGCCATCGACAGGATGCCGGTGATGGCAAAGCCGACAATAAACCACGTCATCGGGATTTCCAGATGATCCAGCACGCCGTTCGGGCCGCTTTTCCGCTTGCCCAGGGTGGTGAAGATGCTGGCAAACGTCCGACCCAGGGTGCGCCATTGAAACGCCAGCGCCAGCAGACCGCCAACCACCAGCACGGTCGCGCCGGGCCAGAGCGACCACGCGCTGATGTTACGGAAGCCGCCGACAGCTTGCATTGCGACGGCATTCTTATGGAACCGATCCTTTGACAACTCCGACGGATAAGCGTCTTCCAGCAGCGCTCGATTCAACCGCATGAGGCTGGTGCCTTCCAGCTTGGCCTGCAATTTCACCAGATTCTTGGTGGATTCTCGCAACTGAACTCCCGCAAAGCGCGATTCGGAATACAGGGATTTGTCTTCGAGGATTTTGTTCAAGTCGCCAATCAATGCCAGTTGCACCGCACCAAGCGCGTTTTGCCGCAAATTGTCAGTGTTGTATTCATTCTCATGATAACTCTCCAAACTGAGATGGCCGGCCTTTGACAAGCGGGATTGGAGATAGCTTGCAACCGGGTCGGATGGCCTTTTGAGCTTTGAGGCGAGCCCGGGCATGTCTAACAAGTCAAGTTCGGTTAGAAGCGGAGACCCTTGAAATCCAATTGCGCTCGCAACCGACGTTGGTTCAGAGGCGGGAATCATGAGCGTGGCCTCCCAATTGGTGGCCGTCACGGCCTTGAGCGAAAGCATGACCTCATTGGCAGCCTTGTTGGTGAAAGTATCGAAGGTCAACAGTTTCGCAAACGGATTGGGCGAGCCGCTTTGCAGTGTCGGCGCGGAAAAATCCCGCTGAAGTTCGGCGGTGTTGTGGTAAGTCGTCGGTTCGCTCCAAGTATAGCGCAGCGTGGTCGTGATGGCGTTGGATGACATTTCCGGTTCGGTCGTCATTTCCACCAACGTCGCGGAAAATGAATCGCCACTGGTGACGGTCAACGGAAATTGCGGGGCTGAGACGGCTTTGATTTCCGGCGCGGGATGTTTGATGATGCCTTCGTTGATCAAGTTGGGCGCGAGGACACCGTAGTTCAGGATCAAGCCCGCGAGCATGCTGATGCCCACCTTAATGCCGAACAGCGCGCCGATGCTGAGAAAGATCAAGCTCGGCTCCAGGCTCAAGGTGAGCTTGTCCAGTCCGATGCGGCCGATGTGCCAGGGCAGGTTCCATTGCGCGGGAATCCATTTCACGCCGTCGCGCAACCCGACGACCAACATTCCGAGAACGCCCGCAATGCCCATGGCCTTGGCCTTTTGCATGCCTTCGTTGCCATGCGCATACATGGCCTTGAGCGTTTCGCCGGTCGGGATGTTCGCCGGGAAGCGCAGCGAATCGACTTGGATCATCTGCCGTTTGAGCGGAATGGCCATGAACAGGCCGAGAAACAGAATGACCGCAATGAACAGCGTGAGCTGCCACCAGACAAATTCGTAGCCGGTCAGCATCGTCAGTGCCGGTACCGCCGACACCAGCCCCGCCGAGGAAATCCAACTCGCCGCCACCGCCACGGTCATCATCGTCGTACACTCCAGCATGCCGAATTCCTGTTTCACCAGGCCGATGCCCCGCAGCCCCTTGAAGGTTGCGAAAATCACGATCACGGCAGCGATGTCCACCCCGAGGCCCCAGCCTGACTTGAGACCGACGTAAAGATTGGATAGCGCCATCAGCCCGCCGAAAATCATTCCGGCCACGACCGCGCGAACCGTCAGGTCCTTTTCCTGGTCGCCGCGGTAAACGTTGGTGAGCCACTCCTGGTCGCGTTCCTCTGCGGCTTTGAGTTGATCGAGGTAGGATTGAGGGTCGTGGGACATGAGGATTGTTCAGGTTGGAGTCTGGTGGGTGGGTGTTACCGAGTGCCGATGCAGTGGAGGTGATTGAGCGTGCGGAGGAAAATCCGGCCGCGGCTGATGGCGGGAGAGGCGAAACATGCTTCGCCGAGCGGATTCTTGGCGATCCACTCGAACTTCGGGCCGGCCGTCAGCACGAACATCTTGGCGTCATCATCGAGGAAACAGCGATTCTCGCCGGCCGCAGCGGATGCGGCGAGGATACAACTCACCCAAGCGACTTGCGTGGTGGCACTGATGATTGCCAGGAAGTTGCGGTTGGGGTGAGCACGCATGGGGCGGCCACTGTAGGGAATGGCGGGTGTTGATTCAACCGGAATATCCGACACCGGAATATCCGGCGGCTGCGGGTGCGGGCCTCACGGGGTCGCCGGCCAATACCGTGCGCTTGGCGTCAGCCACGACGGGCAGGAGGCCCAGCCGTTAGGATTGGCGTGCCTGAGAACAGCCGAGCCAGCCCTCCCACCATGAAATCCACCGCACTAGCGCCGCGCCTCTTGTTTGGCGACAAGTGCCATTTCCTCTTCGTGCGAATGGATTTGCAGTAGGGCCTGCACCCCATGCCTCCCGGCAGCCGCCTTCAGGATGCTGCGGATTGCAGCAGCCGTGAAACCTTCCCTGCCAATCAACATCGCCGCATCCCTTTTCACCAGCACCAGTTTGAAGCGCAGCGCGGTGGACCCGATTTCCGTGACCTTGATCTGTGCGTGGTTCGGCTCATCGATCAAATTAACGACCACGTACTGAAGAAAATTTTTCAACCGGACCATGAGCGCCTGCATTTCGGTTCGGCTTGGACATGGCCCCAATGGCGCAGTCGGTGCTGGTGGCGCGGGTTTGCGCCCAAGCGGCAACGCACTTCTGAAATCCCAATCCATGATCTTGTAATGGGCCGTCCGTTTGACCAAGTTGATGAGGTCAACCTCTTGGTTGGCGGTTTTTTTCACCGCCAGCAGGGTCGATCTGAAATCCCAGTCAGTCACCTGGATGCTCGCTAACCGCCTCAGCGAGCGAGTGATCTCAAGCTCCCTGATATCCGTATTCATGAGGCCCATGAAATCCCACTCCGTGACTCGGATTTCTCCGAGCTGCTTGAGGAAACCGGCGAGTTCAGAAATTCGTTTCGACATGGCATTCGGGCGCGGCAATCACCGTGAAAGACCCCTTGCTCAAGCCAGGATTGCTAGGGCATGGCTGATGGGCTGGGGTGCATGGGAAAGCCGGAGTGGGGAGCGGGGTGGGGGGGCCAGGGGGATGAAGAGGGGTTGCGGTATATCCTGTGGGGCGGTGTTGCGGGGGCAGGGAAATCCTTGCCGCTGAGAATACCCAGCCGCCCCGAGATGCCAAGGAGTATTATGGGAATTCGGAAAATAGACCGAAGACCAGGCGGCCTGCCCGAGGTCTGATCCACTCCGCAACATGGGAGTCTGTGGTGAGGGCCTCGCTCAGACCATGCTCCCGCATGACGACGAATCAGGCAACAAATCCTGAATTCAGTGAAAGGTCAGCCGCCGCACCATGCGTTCTACGCGGGGGCGGTGCCTCCGCCATGCCGGAATTTGCCAGCGCCAGATCCCACCATTGGAAGACCATTACAACGTAGAACCATAACAACCTAGAACCAGGAGAAACACATGAGATACAACAATTGGACCGTGACCACATTGACAGCGGTGCTGCTAAGCGCCTCCGGCGCAGCGGCCGATGAGTGGCCGAATTGGCGGGGCCCGAACCATGATGGCATCAGCAAGGAAACCGCTTGGGACCCTGCGGCGGTGAGTGCGCGCAAGGTCGCGTGGGAAGCCGAGGTCGGGGCCGGTTATTCCGCCGTGGCCGTGACCAACGGCAAGGTCTATACGGCCGGCAATTTCAACAAGAATACCGATGCGGTGTCCTGTCTGGATGCGGCCAGCGGCAAGCAACTCTGGCGGCATGAGTATCCGGAACCGTTGGCCGCCAAATTCTACTCGGGCGGCTGCAGTGCGACGCCAACCGTCCATGACGGCAAAGTCTATTTCGCCAGCAAGAGCGGCAAGGTTTTCTGTCTCGATGCCGACACCGGCAAGGTGATCTGGAACAAGCAATTCGGGTGCAAGGTGCCCACCTGGGGGTTTGCCAGTTCCGCCCTGATCCACGGCAAAGCCGCGATCTTCAATGCGGGCCGTTCCGGGATGGCCTATGACAAGGCCAGCGGGGCGGTGCTCTGGAGCAGTGAGGATGACGCGTGCGGCTATGCCACCCCGGTGCCATTCGAGCAGAGCGGCAAACCCTGCTTCGCGCTGTTCGCCAAGGACACCATCAGCGCAGTGGCGGCGGACGGCAAGGCGCTCTGGTCATATCCCTGGCAGACGCAACACGATGTCAATGTCGCGGACCCGATCATCGTCGGCACCCAGGTGTTCATTACTTCCGGCTACGGACGCGGTGCTTCGGTCGTCGATTTCGCCGGGGCCGTGCCCAAAAAGGTCTGGGAGAATAAGAACATGCGTTCCCACATGAGCGGACCGGTGCTCATCGGTGGCTATCTCTACGGGTTTGATGACAACCGGCTGACCTGCCTGGACTGGAAGACCGGCGAGCAAAAATGGAATGAGAAATCTCCGGCAAAAGGGGCCCTGATGGCCGCCGGCGACAAGCTCATCGTGCTGGGTGAAACCGGACGCCTGGCCATTGCGAAAGCCACTCCGACCGCATACCAGGAACTGGCTGCGGCCGAGGTGTTAGATGGCCGCTGTTGGACGATGCCGATTCTGGCCGGTGGCCGGATCCACGTTCGCAACTCGGATGGCCATCTGGTGTGCCTTGATGTCCGGAAGAAACCGGACGCTCCCTGAAACCCCGGTAACACCGGCAAGCGGGAAGCCGATTCAGCAACCGGCGAGCGGCGAGCGAAACCCATCGGCCCTGCGTGCCTGGCTCAGGCGGGGGCGCCGACGACGCCGGGGATCGGGCCGTGGCCTTCGGGTTGATTCTCCCCGGCGGCTTTTTTCACCGGTTTTTTGCGGAGTTCCTCGGGCACGGGCGGGGGTTTGGGGACGTTGGGCGGGTTGCGCATGACCCCGTGGTCGATGATGTCGCGGAGATGGGAGGCATCGAGGGTTTCGTATTCGAGGAGGGCGAGGGCGATGATTTCGACCTTGTCGCGGGCGGCGGTTAGAACCGTGGTGGCCTGGCTGTAGGCGTCGTCGATGAACTGTTTGATTTCCTCATCGATGAGTTTGGCGGTATGGCCGCTGTAGTTGGGATGGCGTCCGGTATCGCCGCGACCGATGAAGATGGGCGCATCGCCTTCGCCGTACTCGACCATCCCGAGCTTCTCGCTCATGCCCCATTCGCAGACCATGTTGCGGGCGAGGCCGGTGGCTTGGCGGATGTCGCCGGCGGCCCCGTTGGAGACGTCATCGCTGTGGAAGGCCTCGGCAATGCGGCCGCCCATGGAGACGATGAGGCTGGCGAGGGCTTCTTTTTTCTGGGTCGAGTACTTGTCGCCATCGGGCAGAAACATGGTGGCACCGAGGTAGGGGCCACGGGGGATGATGGTGACTTTGTGCAGGGGATTGGTGTGCGGGAGCACCATGTTGAGGTAGGCGTGGCCGGCCTCGTGCCACGCGGTGCCGGTTTTTTCCTTGTCCGACATGGCGAGGGAGCGGCGCTCGCGGCCCCAGCGGACTTTGTCGCGGGCCTCCTCCATTTCATCGAGGGTCACGGCACTCAGGCCGCGGCGGGCGGCGAGGAGCGCGGATTCATTGATGAGGTTGGCGAGTTCCGCCCCGGAGAAGCCGGGCGTGCCACGGGCGATCTTCGAGAGATCGACCCCGGCGGCGAGTTTGATTTTCTTGACGTGGACGCGGAGGATTTCCTCGCGGCCGTTGACGTCGGGGAGGGAGATGGTGACCTGGCGGTCGAAGCGACCGGGGCGGAGGAGTGCGGGGTCGAGGACGTCCGGGCGGTTGGTGGCGGCGATGATGATGACGCCTTCCTGGGTGTCGAAGCCGTCCATTTCGACGAGGAGTTGGTTGAGCGTTTGTTCGCGTTCGTCGTGGCCGCCACCCATGCCGTGGCCGCGGTGGCGTCCCACGGCATCGATTTCATCGATGAAAATGAGGCAGGGGGCGTGTTTTTTGCCTTGCTCGAACATGTCGCGGACGCGGGAGGCGCCGACCCCGACGAACATTTCGACGAAGTCCGAGCCGGAGATCGAGAAGAACGGGACGTCGGCTTCGCCGGCGATGGCGCGGGCGAGCAGGGTCTTGCCGGTGCCGGGGGCGCCGACCATGAGGACGCCTTTGGGGATGGAGCCACCGAGTTTTTGGAATTTGCGCGGGTCGCGGAGGAATTCGACGATTTCGCAGAGTTCCTCCTTGGCTTCCTGGATGCCGGCCACGTCCTTGAAGGTGACCTTGTTGCGATCCATGGAGAGCAGGCGGGCCTTGCTTTTGCCAAAGGACATGGCGCCGCGGCCGGCGGACTTCATTTGCTGGCGGAACAGGAAGAAGAGCAGCAGCAGGATCAGGAGCACCGGCAGAAAGGTGCCGATGGCCCCTCCAAGGTAGTCCTTGTGGCGTTCGTAAGTGCCCTTGACCTTGAGGATTTGCAGGAGGTCGCCGCCGAGGATCGGGACGGAAACATTGACGCTGAAGGCTTCGGGAGCGAGGTCCTTGCCATCCTTGGATTTCTTGGGGATGGGGTGGGTGATTTCCTTGCGGGTGCCGACGATGAGGGCCTGGGAGGAGCCCGCAGTGGTCAGCACGCGGAGGTCTGAAGCCTGGATTTCGCCGAGGGCGAGGTATTTGCGAAACTGCGAGAGGGAGAGTTCAGTGGCATCGCCGTCCAGGCTGGCTTCGGGGGCGGGAGTGGCGGGCGTTTGGCCGGGTTCGGGTCTTGATTCGATGCGGATCTTGTCACCGAGCATGGCGGAGATCTCGTCTTTTTGGAGGTCGAGATTGACGGGGACGCGGAAGGTGGTGATCTCTTCCTCGGAAGAGTCGGATTTTTGGAGTTCCGGGGTGAGGAAGCCGCTGATTTCAGCATCATAGGAGGTGTCCGTGGTGATGACCTTGAGGGGATGTGTGGAGTCATCGACGATGACGCGGCATTGGTCCCAATAGGTGCGGAACTCCGCGTAGCTGAGGGTTCGTACGGACTTGCTGGCCAGCGGGTTGTTGAAGAACGCGAGGCCGAGGATCAGCGTGGCCACGGAAAGCAGTATCAACAAACGCCAATTGAAACCGCCGGCATCGCCGGAACTGCGGTTCGGGTTGTGGTGATTGTTGGGAGGCGGGGAGTTCGGTTCTTCGGACATGGTGGACGGTGCAATCAGCCCAGCAGGAGGCTGGCAGCCCGGCTGGGGATGGCGTATGATAACCGAGGGATGCAAAAAGGAAGCCCCTTTTTTTGCACAGTGCCTGCGGGCGGTGGGATTTGGCGGTGATCGGAAATCAGCAATCGGCAATCAATGATCCGATGCGGTGGCGGCCTTGAGCAGGCGTGCGGCGGCGTTTACCATGTCCTGACGAATGGGGGTGCGGGTGAAGCGGGTGTCCCCCGATGCTCCGGGCACGGCGCTGCCGAGGACGAAGTCAACGGTGTGGTCGTACTCCTTGTTGCGGACGGCCGGATCCGGGGTCAGCAAATTCCGCAGTCATGCCAGCGGCTGCGGAGTTGTCGGTCTGCTATGGTCCCTCACGGCGCACGGCCGACCGATCCACCGGGCACGAATTCGGTCTGGAGGAGTTTCAGGACCGGAGTGGACGGTGGGGCTTGGAGATGGGCGCGGATCATGCGGGCCATCGCGAGGGCCAGGGAGCGATGGGGGGTGGAGTAGTGGCTGATGGCGGGCCGAAAGCAACTCAGCATGGGATCGGAGCCGATGGTGAGGAGGCTGATGTCGCCGGGGACCCGGAGGCCGAGTTCCAACAGGGTGGAGAACAGGACCACCAGGCCTTCCAGCCCGTTGACGATCCAGGCGGTGGGGCGATCGGGTGCGCTGAGTCCCAGGGCATGTGGGTGACGCCCGGATGGCACCAGGCGAGCGCCGGATCGTCATCGTTGGAAACCAACGAGACGTGTTCCGGCACCTTGATGCCCCGCCGGGCGAGAAAGTCCAAAGCGGCAATGTAGCGGGCGGCCTCATCGATGACCAGCGCGGTGGGCGGCGAATGACAAAACAGGCGTTCGAGCAATTCGGAAAATCCTGCGGGGCTCTCCTCCCAATTCGGCAGATGGAGGCACCCGTGGCAACGCCGTGGGCGGCCAATTCTTCCAGAAAGGCGCGTTCTGATCTCCCCGGCATCGGCTTGCGGTGCGCTTCGCGGACGATATGCACCATGCGGCGATGCCCGAGCGCAAGGAGGTGGCGCGTGGCGGCGCGTGTGGCCGGCACTCGATCCAGGCCAGTGCTGGCCAGCGGCAGGTCCTCGGCACGACCATACAGCGCAAGGCAGGGAGTCTGCTGGCTGGCGCACCACTCCAGCAGTGGCCGTGATCCGGCCTCGACCACCCAGGCGTCCGCCGGGGTCTTCGCCAGTTGTCCGGCAATGCGCCGGACCTCGTGCCGGAGTTCGATCAGGGATTTGTTGCAGAAGAAAACGGTGTGGCCCGCCGCTTCCAGGGTGTGCATGATCTCGATCAGGATTGCGGACGTTTGGGTATTGTCCGTGAGTCTCGCGTCGTGGCGCAGAATCCCCACGCGCAGCGGCAGCCGGAGTGCCCCGGCCGCGCCGCCGGCGGCAATGCCACGGCTGCGGCCCAGCCTGCGGCCAGTGAGCACGCCCTGCGCTTCAAGTTGCCGCAGTGCCCGCCGAACCGTATCCGCTGCGACGTCCAGTTCCACCGCCAACCGCCGCACGCCAGGCAACCTCCCGCTCCAGCGCCCCTTGTGCAAGCCATCGCACAGACGTGCCGCGACCAATTCATGTTTGGGTGTTTGCCGCACCGGATGCATCGTTCCCGAACTGCTGGATTGTTAGGATCAGTTGTCGAGAAAAAAGTTCTTACCCCCCCCCACGAGTCATGATTGGTTCGGCCGTTCCTCACATTTTCCACCCGCAACACCCGCCTCGTAATTCAAGCACCAAGTCTCAAGCATTAAATTCCAACCCAAGAAACCAAGAGAAAAACCACCTCCTTCATCGGCCTTCAAACTCCGAATCCCAAGCACCAACAACCACCAACCCGATTAAAAGACACCAAACCAAAATCGCCATGAAAATACTGAATATCATCAACCCGATAAGAGATTATCTCAAACACTCCGCTCTTGCTGCGGCCACGGCTTGGTTGGCGGTGGCGGCGCTCTGGCCCGCCAGGGCGGTTGCGCTGACCGTGAATGTGAACCTGGACCCCAACACCTCCAGGACCGACCTCGTCGGTCCTGCCGGCGGCAGCGGTGAAACGTGGAACCAGATATCTTCCAAAGTGGCCAGCGGGCTGCTGGATGCCACGGGCGGTTCCACCGCGATCGGCTTCATCTTGAACGCGGGTTCGGGTCCAAACAACTGGGGCACATTCAGTCTAAGCATGCTGGACGGCGCCTCCTACCTTGAAGGCAACCAGGTGGCCGATTTGGCCATCACCGGCCTCGACCCCGCCAAGACCTACGACCTCTATCTCGCAAGCTACGGGGGTTATGGTGACGGATTGTGGAATGCCGACTTCTCGACCGCCAATACGACGCCAACCACCAGCCCCCAAATTGTCACCAGCACCGGGAACACCTCCACCTGGGTGCAGGGAGATAATTACGCGAGCTTCACCAGCGTGGTGCCCGACGCCACCGGCAAAATCACCGTCAGCAGGGTTTCCCATACGGGTTACTGTTTTTTCAACGGCTTCCAAATTGTGGAGGGGGCTGCGGCGCCACCCCGGGCGGACATCCTGACCTTTGGTCTCGAGGGCAACCCAGCCGACATCACCGGAACCAATATTACCTGGACGGTGCCCAATGGCACGGATCCGGCGGCTCTCTCACCGACCTTCACGATGTCCCCCGGTGCGACCTGCACCAAGGAATCCGGCTCCACCCAGAACTTCACCAGTCCGGTGCATTATATCGTTTATTCCTCGGATTATAGCGCTGGCCCCCCCACCTCAGGCACCACCACCGACTACACCGTGACGGTGGTGGTCGCTCCGCCTCCCCCTGCGATGCAGGTGAATGTGAACCTCGATGGCAACCCCTCCAGGACCGACCTCGTCGGCCCTGCCGGCGGCAGCGGGAAAACATGGAACCAGTTTAATACCACCTCGGCCAGCGGGTTGCTGGATGACGAGGGCAACACCACCGCGATTGGCTTCACTTTGAGCGGTTCCTGGAATTTTGGTTCCTTCGGTACTCCCAGTCTCAGCCTGCTTGCCGGTTCCTACTGGTGGGGGGGAGGCACACTAATCAATCTGGCCATCACCGGCCTCGACCCTGTCAAGACCTACGACCTCTACCTCCCAAGCTACAGTGCTTATGGCGACGGCATGTGGAACATGAGCTTCTCGACGGCCAATACGACGCCAACCACCAGCCCCCAAATCGTCAACGGCACCGCCAATAGTTCCACCTGGGTTAAGGGAGCGAATTACGCGCACTTCACCAGCGTGGTGCCCGACGGCACCGGCACCATCACCGTCAGCATGATCGGCGCGGGTGGCTACGAATTTTTCAACGGTGTGCAAATCGCACAGACCGGCTCCCTTCCGCCCCAGGCGAACATCCAGACCTTTGGTCTGCCGGGCAATCCCGCTATTATCACCGGAACCAATATTACCTTGACCGTGCCCAATGGCACGGAGGTGACGAATCTCGCGCCCACCTTCACGTTGTCGCCCGGTGCGACCTGTACCAAGGCATCCGGCTCCACCCAGAACTTCACCAGTCCGGTGCATTATATCGTTTATTCCTCGGATTATAGCGCTGGCCCCCCCACCTCAGGCACCACCACCGACTACACCGTGACCGTGGTGGTCCTTCCGGCTTTCCAGGTGAATGTGAACCTCGATGGCAGTACTAACAGGACCGGGCTCGTCGGCCCTGCCGACGTCGGCGGTCAAACGTGGAACCAGTTCAATACTTCCTCGGCTAGCGGGTTGCGGGATTACGCGGGCACCACCACCACGCTGGGCTACACTTTGAGCGATCCCGGGTATTTCAGTACCTGGGGGTCTCCCAGCCTCATCCTGCTTAACGGTGCCTACTACATTGGGGGGCACACATCAATCGATCTGGTCATCACCGGCCTCAACCCCGCCAAGACCTACGACCTCTATCTCCCAAGCTACAGTGCTTACGGGAACGGCAAGTGGAACATGAGCTTTTCGACGGCCAATACGACGCCAAGCACAAGCCCCCGGGTCGTCTCCGGCTCCGGCAATAGTTCCACCTGGGTGGAGGGAGATAACTACGCGCGCTTCACCAGTGTGGTGCCCGACGGCACCGGCACCATCACCGTCAGCATGATCGGCACCCTTGCCTACGAATTTCTCAACGGCTTCCAAATCGTGCAGACGGGTTCCGTTACCAGCAGCACCTACGCCACCTGGATCGCTGGCTACCCCGGCGTGGGAGCCTTGACTGGCTTCAGCGACGATGCCGATGGCGACGGTAGCAAAAACGGCGCTGAAAACTTCTTCGGCACCAACCCGAGCGTTTCCAGCGGCGGGCTGGTCGCGGGCACTGTGAGCGGCAACACCTTCACCTTCACCCACCCGCAGAACGCCACCCCGGCCAGCGACATCTCGGCGGCCTACCGCTGGTCGAAGGATTTGGCGACCTTCAACGCCAGCGGAGCCACGGACGGAGCCGGCACCACCGTGACCCTTACGACCCAACTCAACACCCCTGTAGCCGGCACGACGACCGTCACGGCCACCGTCACCGGCACCCCCACCACCAAGCTGTTTGTGGACGTGATGGTGACCCAGAACTGAGCCGATATCCCCTTTCCGGAGTTATTGGTTTTTCTCCCGAATCCCGCGGGGCCGTCGGTGCGCACCGGTGGCCCCGCACTTTCTCCACACCTCCCGCCGGTAACCATGAGTGTCCTGTTCCCTTTATCCTGAACCCTAAGATGACAATTCCGAAAATCACCAAACAACACAACTCGATGAACCGATTCGTAAGATGCCCGAAAACAAGACTCCTTTCTCCCGGCTCACTGCTCGCGGCCACGGCATGGTTGGCGGTGGCGGCGCTCTGGCCCGCCAGCGCGGATGCTCTGACGGTGAATGTGAACCTGGATTCTAACACCAGCAGGACCGACCTCGTCGGCCCTGCCGGCGGCAGCGGTCAAACGTGGAACCAGAAATCTTCCAAATCGGCCAGCGGGCTGCTGGATTCCGCGGGCGGTTCCACCGGGATCGGCTACACCTTTGACATTGGTTCAGATCCCGGAACATGGGCAACGACCGGCCTCTCCATGCTGAGAGGAGCCTCTTACACTGAAGCCAACCAGACGACCACCCTGGCCATCACCGGCCTCAACCCCGCCAAGACCTACGACCTTTACCTCGCCAGCTACGGCACTTACAATAACGGCAACTGGACGGCCCGCTTCTCGACGACCAACACGACCCCGACCAGCAGCCCTCAGATCGTCACCCAAAGCGGCAATGGTTCCGCCTGGCAATTGGGAGAGAACTATGCGAGCTTCATCAGCATGGTGCCCGACGCCACCGGCAAAATCACCGTCACCCGGATCTCCCTAACGGGTTATTGTTGGTTCAACGGTTTCCAGCTTGTGGAGACCTTGCCCGGGGCGGCCATGCTGACCTTTGGTCTGCCGGGCAATCCAGCCGTCATCACTGGAACCAATATTACCTGGACGGTGCCCAATGGCACGAATGTGTCGAATCTCGCGCCCACCTTCACGCTATTGCCCGGGGCCACTTGCGTTCCGGTTTCCGGCACCCCCCGCGACTTCACCTCCCCGCAGACGTACACCGTGACCTCTTCGGATTCCGTCAACACCAACACCTACACCGTGACCGTGGTGGTCGCCCCGCCACTCCAGGTGAACGTGAATCTGGATGGAGGAACCCGCACCGGACTTGGCGGCCCGGCCGGCGGCAGTGGCCAAACGTGGAACCAGCTTAATACGGCCTCTGCCAACGGGTTGCTGGATTACGCGGGCAACATCTCCACGCTTGGCTTCACGTTGAGCAATCCCGGGTATTTTGGTTCCTGGGGGGGTCCCAGCCTCAGCCTGCTTACTGGGGCCTACTTCCTAGGGGGGCCAACATCATTCAAGCTGGTCCTCACCGGCCTCAACCCCGTCAAGACCTACGACCTCTACCTGCCAAGCTACAGCGCATACGGTGACGGCATGTGGAACATGAGCTTCACCACGTCCAATACGACCCCAACCGCCAGCCCCCAGATGGTCGTGGGCTCTGGCAATGGTTCCACCTGGGTAGAGGGAGATAACTACGCGCACTTCTCCAGCGTGGTGCCCGACGCCACCGGCCAAATCACCGTGAGCATGTCCGGCATGGGTGCCTACGAATTTCTCAACGGCTTCCAAATCCTGCAGACGGGAGCCGTTCCTCCCCAGGCCGACATCCTGACCTTTGGTCTGCCGGGCAATCCAGCGTCCATCAACGGAACCCAAATCACCTTGACCGTGCCCTATGGCACGGATGTGACCCAGCTCGCGCCCACCTTCACGCTGTCGCCCGGGGCGACCTGCAATCCGGTTTCCGGCACTCCCCGGAACTTCAGCACGCCCCAGATCTACACCGTGACCTTCGCGGATCCCCTCATCACCAAAACCTACACCGTGACCGTGGATGTGCTCGACCTCCCGAATCAATCGGTGAATGTGAACCTGGATGGCAGCACATCCAGGACCGGTCTTGTCGGCCCAACCGGCGGCAGCGGCAAGACATGGAACCAGTTCAATACTCCATCGGCCGGCAATCTGTTGAATGTCGACAATGTGCAAACCACGGTGGGCTTCACCTTGGGCGCGGGGTATTTTGGTTCCTGGGGGACTCCCGGCCTCTCCCTGCTTGATGGTGCCTACTACCTTGGAGGAAGCACGCCGTCCAGCCTGGTCATCACCGGTCTCGCCCCATCCCGAAAGTACGACCTCTACCTCGCAAGCTATAGTGCTTACGGCAACGGCTTGTGGAACATGAGCTTCTCGACGTCCAATCCGACCTCAACCACCAGTCCCCAGACCGTCAACAGCACGGCGGCCAACGGTTCCAACTGGGTGCAAGGGGCGAACTACGCGCGTTTCACCAACATGACGCCGGATGCCACCGGCAAAATCACCGTCAGCATGAGCGGCACCGGTGCCTACGAATTTTTCAACGGCTTCCAATTGGTGGACATCACCCCGCAGGCCATCATCAAGACATTCACCTTTCCAACCTATGGAGCCGCCACCATTTTAGGCACCAGTATCATCATCACCGTGCCCTACGGGACTAATCTAACGGCACTGGCACCCACCTATACCTTGTCTGACGGAGCGAGTTGCGTTCCGGCCTCCGGTTCCAGCCAGAACTTCACCAGTCCGGTGCATTATGGGGTGACGGCATCAGACAGCACCACCAAGAACCATACCGTGACGGTCAACACCCGGCCGATCGCGGACCCGGAATTCACCCTGACGGCACCGGCCGCCTGGGATGGGCGCCAGACCATCACTGTGCAATCGACCATCACCAACCAGGCTCTGCTAGAGGCCACTGGCGGCACCCATGTGAACTATCACTGGAGCGTGGCCGGGGTGGCCGTGACCAAACAGATCACCCCGGGCACCCTGACGCTAACGCGCTCGCAGGGCAGCGGCCCGATGACCGTGACGCTCACCATGGACAACGGCGGGTTTGCAATCAGCCACTCGGTGACGGTGAATGTCCAACAACCGGCGAATGATGCATGGGTGCAACGCACGCCGGATGCCAACGAAAAGCCGGTGACGGGCCAGTTCTTCGCCCGCGACGACACCGGCAAGGGGACCATTTGTTACAACGGCACCGTGTCCGGCACGCCCGACTCGGTTTACCTGAAGGTCTATAAGACTCCCAATGGCGGCACGGAAGTCCTCGACTCCACCACCACCATGAACCAACCCTTTGCGGGCGGGGCTTATGCCTTGAGCGCGAAAATCGACGCCGGCCTGGCCACTTGCCGGGTGGAATTCGGCACGACCACCGGCGGGGCCGATACGCTCGTTGACAACACCGTGACCAACCTGGTCTGCGGCGATGCCTATATCATCGAAGGGCAGTCGAATGCCGAAGCCACCGCACCGGGCACGGACGTCACGGGCTATAGCAGCCCGTGGATCCGCACCTATGTCGGCGGCTGGGGCAATGCGGTCCGGCAGGGAACCAACTGGATCGGCTATTGGGGGATGGATCTGGCGATCGAGCTGCTCGCGGATTACAATGTGCCCATCTGCATCATCAACGGCGCGGTCGGCGGCACCCGCATCGACCAGCACCAACCGAATCCGGCGAACCACACCGTGGGAGGAGGAGGCTTGTATTCGATCTACGCCAACCTGTACAACCGGGTGGTGGCGGCCAAGCTGACGCACGGCATCCGCGCCGTGTTGTGGCACCAGGGCGAGCAGGACCAAGGATCGCAGGGACCGTTCAATGGCGACTACGATTACAAGTTCTATCAGCAATACTTCGTGGACATGTCCGCCGCCTGGAAACAGGACTACCCCAACATCCGCAACTATTATGTTTTCCAGATCTGGCCGTATGCTTGCGGTGATACTTCCAGGAACGATCAACTGCGGGAAGCGCAACGAACCCTGCCATATCTGTTTTCCAACATGCTGATCATGAGCACGCTGGGCATCGTGCCCGGATCGAGCTGCCATTATGAGCCCGCCGGCTATCAGAAATTCTCCGACCTGATCAGCCTGCTGGTGGAACAAGATATCTATGGTTACATGCCTGGCGCGGTGTTCACGGCGCCGGATTTGAAGAAAGCATACTTCACGACCGAAGCGCAAAACGAAATCGCCTTGGAATTCGCCCAAACCATGGCCCCATGGATCGATGCCACGAAGGGCTTGTTCTACCTCGATGGCGTGCCTAACAAGGTGGCCTCGGGCAGCGCCTCGGGCAAGGTGATCAAACTCCAATTGAACGCCCCATCCACCGCCAACACCCTCACCTATTTGCAGGGCACCGAATGGGCGGCGGCGGGCAGCATTCAGGCAACCCTGCTCCATGGCGCCAATGGCATCGCCGCGCTCACCTTCGCCGATGTTCCCATCAGCACCTCCACGACCGTTTCCTATGGGTCGTGGATCGGCACCAAGAGCCTCAGCGGTGCCGCCGCCGCCGGCGATGCCGACCCGGATCATGACGGGGTCCAAAACGCCCTCGAGTATGTGCTTGGCGGCGAACCGAACCCGGCTGCGGCGGGCTCCAACTCGGCCGCCCTGCTGCCGCATCCCACGCATAACACCGAGGGCGATCTGGTCTTCACGTTCCGGCGTAAGATCGCTTCGGTGGGCGGCGTAAGCCTTGCCTTCAAATGGTCCACTGACCTGACGTTTCCGACGCTCAACACCGTGCCGATCGGCGCGGCGGGTTCCACGTCCGACGGCATCAATGTCGCCATCACGAGCTACGATGCCGCCACCGACACGATCATCGTCACGGTGCCGGCGGCCAAGGCCACGGGCGGCAAGCTGTTCGGCCGGCTCCACGCGACGGTGCCGTGAAACACCAAGAAAGGAACCAAAGGTAATGATTTGTGATATATGGGAACAACCAATCGTAGTGATGCTTGCCATGTTGTTGGTGCTGGCCGCATCCGATCCGTCTTCAGGGAAGAGTCTGACCGTGAAGGGGGGCGTTATCTAACGTTGAACATGGTGATCCGCGTCAGACAGATCGAGGTGGCGCGCAACTTGAACGAAGGTGACGACTGAGCGGTCGTTCATCCGCCCGCAACCTAAGGGAAGCAAACAAGCAACACCGCACCTATCGAAATCCGCGCCGCCCGGCTCGGCAATATATCCGGCATCATCGGCGTGACCACCCCCTTCACGCGGAAAACACCCCATATCTAACATGCAACCATCCCATCAACCCACCATCATGAAACGCATCCATATCACCGCCCTGGTGTTTCTAACATCCATTGCGGCTCACGCCGCGGATGATTCCAGTATCCTCTGGCAGATCGGCAAGCCCGACCGCAACAACGCCGAGTTCGCGCTCGCTCCCGACGGCTTTTCCAAGTTCCAGCAGGACGCCGTGTTCGTGGTCGGCGCGTCCGACCTGAAGCGCGACTGGCCCTACGTGCAGCCCGGCCCCGAGGATGCGTGGGCCGGCGGTCGCCCGCATGACTTCAGCATCCTGTTCGGATTGCAGACAGCTCCACCTGCGGGCGATCGCGCCGAATGATTTCGACCGCATCGGCACCATCCTGCGCGATTGGGAGAACCAGCCGTTTTCCGCAGGTGCGCGGCGATTGGACGCCCTACTGGGAAGACGGCGCCGGATCCTCCGCGCATGAAACCGCCATGAAGACCAACGACCATTCCAAACTGCCGAAAATCTCCACCGCTGGCGGCAAGATGGTCTTCACCTTCACAGGGGACCAAACGTCCATCGACGGCACCACCACCGTGGTGATCGATGTGGGCACCACCCTGAATGCCTGACCGGACGTTTACCCCGTTCCCGATGGGGCCGTTGCCAACAATCCCGGCGTGACCGTCGTCAAGGATATCTCGGATGGTTTCGACACCGTCACCCTCACCCAGCAGCAAACTCCGAATCCGACCAAATCCGCCCGCCTCAAAGTCGTCGTGACACCGTAATGCCGGTGCTTCGGTTTGATGGTCCCTCACGGCGCATGGCCGACCGATCCACCGGGCACGAATTCGGTCTGGAGGAATTTCATGACCGTGGTGGGCGGTGGGGCTTGGAGATGGGCGCGGATCATGCGGGCCATCGCGAGGGCCAGGGAGCGATGGGGGGTGGAGTAGTGGCTGATGGCGGGCCGAAAGCAACTCAGCATGGGATCGGAGCCGATGGTGATGGGGCTGATGTCGCCGGGGACCCGGAGGCCGAGTTCCAAGAGGGTGGAGAACAGGACCACCAGGCCTTCCAGCCCGTTGACGATCCAAGCGGTGGGGCGATCGGTGCGTTGTCCCAGCGCATGTGGGCAATGCCCGGATGGTGCCAGTCCAGCGCGGCATCGCAGTCGGAGGAAACCAGCGAGACTTGTTCCGGGACGTGGCTGCGGCGGCGGGCGAGAAACTCCGCTGCGGCAAAAAACGGGGGGACTCGTTGATGATCAGCGCGGTGGGTGGCGAATGACGAAACAGGGTGACGTATGGGGACTGTCCGTGAGACGCGGTTCGTGGCGCAGGATGGCCATGCGCAGTGGCCGCCGGAAGGCCCCGGACCCGCTGCCAACGGCAAAGCCGCGGCTGCGGCCCAGCCCGCGCCCGCTGAGTACCCCCTCGGCTTCCAGAAGCTGCAGCGCGCGCCGGACCGTGTACCGCGCGACATCCAACTCCTCCGCCATCCGCGGCACGCCCGGCAAGCGATCACTCCACCTTCCCTCGTGGATGCCCACGCGCAGGTGCTCGGCGACCGGTGCGGGCAGCGCAAGTCGTGGGATCGGGAGCATGGCCGGCAAACCCATTCGTTGTTAGGGCAAGCTGCCCAGAAGAAAATAACAACTATGGCGCTTCGGCGTATCTGGGCACGGATGGTGGTCCGAATTATCTAACTATTATCCGAGGAAGCTTCGCGTCCAGCCCCCAGAGTGTTCAAGGCGATGGCGCGTGGCATCACCTGGCCATGACCTGGGATGGCACGGATCAAAACTTAGTTTGTCGTGTACCTCGGCTTCGGTTCCAGGGGGGACATCGGGCCGGCATTTTTCATGGTGGCGATTTCCGCCTCATAGCCGCAGACCAATTCGTTGGGATCCTTGCTGAGGCAGGCGTCGCCGAACGAGATGTTCTTCCATTGCCCGATGACCTCCGTATCCATATCCGGTATCGCGTCGGCCGGCTTGCCGGTGGCGGCGTCGATCCAGCAGGCCTGGTCCACCGTCAAGAGCTTTGGTCCCTGTCTGCGTTCACTCTTGCCCGGATACGCCCAGATCAACAGGCGGGCCTGCGGCCACTTTTCCTTGAGGAAATACTCATCGCCGGCCAGATTGGGCCAGACCTCTTTGTTGGCAAACTGCGGGTTGCCCGCAGTGGGCTTCGAGGTGATCTCCTTCAGGTCGAGTGCCCCGGCCGGCGATGCGCAACCAAGGATTGCGACCATTACATACAATGCTATTTTCATGTTTCTTATTCCAATCGGTTCATTTTCACATTCGTCAACCTAGAAAGAACAATGGAAACCACGGATTTCACGGATTCCACGGATAATGAAAGAGTTATGCATTTCATGGAATTCACCATTTGGGTGAGCCTGAGACTTGATAGATCAGGACCATCTTATCCGTGTAATCCTCTTCAATCCGTGAAATCCGGTGCGCCAGGCCAAGACTGGCTTCTCTATTGATCTGAAATGTGATCAACATGTCAAATAAGTGTCCAACATGTAGCCAATCCGGCGCTGAAAGGAGCAATCCCCATGGCGAAGCCCGGTGCGGCGAACCTGCGAGCCGTAATGCAAGTGAACTCGATTCGGCCTCGTTACACAAAGTGGGAGCGGCCAATCTTCCGGATTGGACGAAGCCTGCCATCGTCGGTGAAGCGGCACTTGAATGCAGCCG
>JAPLUI010000500.1 GCA_026397725.1 Verrucomicrobiota bacterium
CTGGCAGTTCAGGAGGGCCATTGACGCGTCGGACTTGTCGGACTTGTCGGACGCGTCGGACGCGTCGGACATGTCGGACATGTCGGACATGTCGGACGCGTCGTGCATATTCTGCCACAAGAGATTCCCGGCCATCCCCAAGCCCGCCACAAGCCATTGCCACTGCTTCGCCACGCGGCTACTTGACAATCACTACGACCTGCGGACCGTCCTGGAGCTGCTAGGTCACCCCCACGTCAACACTACCCGGATTTACCTCCACGTCCTCAGCCAACCCGGCCTCAGCGTCCGCAGCCCCTTGGATTCCTCAAACAAGGAGGGTGGACATTCTTGTCCACCAGCCAACGAGATGCCCGTGTGACGCCAATTCGGCGGCTCTAACGGACATTATCCCTCCCCAAGCCCCTGTAACGCACGCACCCCCATTCCGCACCGGACCGGTCTGCATAGGGCAAGATGTGTACTTCATCGCGCCGGATAAGGACATTATCTTTCATATGTATGATGATCGTGGGTGCATTGTTTTTTCAGACAGTCCGCGAAAGATAATGCACATTTATGTAAAATACAAGGATTGGATAGTTGACTACTGGCGAGAGACTATAGATGAAGTATTTGAGGAACTGCGATAACCTATGCCTAACAAGGCATCGCACCGAATGACCGATAAGCCACACTGCCGCAACTTCAACCACAGCTTAATCGCCGGTCATCGGTGGATATGAGCGTTCGGCAGCAATTGAGAGATGCCCATTTCTCGAAATCTGATCTTCGCTGGAATGTGATTTGAGGCGTCAGCCGATGGACATCCTGGGGCCGATCCGACTGATGTTGTTGGGTTTCCGTTCTCCAACATGATTCGCTCTGGCGATACTTGGGCGGAGTCATTTGGCGACGGGTGTAACGGCTTGATAAGTGGGTCCCATGCGCAGTTCGTCGATATCATTGGCACCCTTGATATACGCTTCCATGCTGATGGCCAGGAGGTCACTCTCGCCATTGTCCTCCTGGCGTGCCTGCGTGGAGGCGGCGGAGTCGGGTGGCATGATGCCGGGTGTTGGATTCACCCAGGTGGTGAGCAAGTCAGGGCCATTTTGGAAGTTAGAGCGGGTGACCACCAGATAGGTTTTGCCATCTTCGGCGGGAACCCCGGCGATGGAGTAACTCCCATACAACTTGCCTGTCGAGATACGGTTATAGGAAATCGTGGTGGAATAGGTGTTCTTGATCGGGCGAATGAGGAAGCTGGTCCACACCACGGTGCCAGGTTTGCCGTAAGCAGAGGCAAGGTGCCGAAACACATGGGTGTGCGTTGGGTTGCGTCCTTCGCTTTCATCGTGAAGGATTTCAAAGTGGGCCGCTTGGCCCGTGGTCAACAAGCCCGGATAGGTCAAACCGGCGGGGTTGATCCTGATGGGTGCATTCGTTTGTTTCACCGACCATGCGTCTTTGAAGCCGGTTCCGCCATTGAGCGTGTCGAGGGTTGTGCCAGGTTGATAGTCAAAGCCTTCATACGCAGCAGGAACCGCCACGCCGTCGCCGGTAAAACCTTCGGCGGAGCCTTTAAGCTCCGAAATGCCATAAGCATTGGCCGCCTGCACCCAGTAGCAATACTTCTGTCCCGCCTTGACGGTGGGGTCGCGGTATTGGTTCAATTGCAGGGCGAGTGACGCGGGGAGTTTCGGGGAGATGGCTTTGGCTTGTGCTGGGTCATTGCCGTCGGCCCGGAAGACTTGATAGGATGAGGGGAAGTTATCGGTTTCGCTCCAGGTGACATCCACCGCATCCTGGAATCCGCCTTGCGTGGCGGTTACCCCGCCGACCGGATGTGAGACCACGGGGTCGGCGATGAAAACCAGGGAACGGGGGAACAACACCTCAAATGCGGCCTTGGCCTTGTCATAGGAACCTGCGGGATAGGGCCATGGCCGCATATTCCAGGCATGTTCCGCGTAATAGGGCAGGCAAGGGGCCACCATTTCCAAGTGTCCGTCGCCTTGTCGTTCGTCGGCGAAATCCCAGGTCGAGAGCAGGCTTCCCATGACGTGGTCGGCAAATTGGCTGCAATCGTCCACGTTCCCCCCAAGCGGCAAGCCGAAGGCACTTTCCTTGCCAAACCGGGTGACGGCAAACTCATCATGGATCCATTTGCCTTGAGCGAAGGCTTTCTTGAAAGACCCGGGTAGAATATAGAGTGGGGTCCAGGAGGTATTGCAAAGCTCATATCCTGCCGCCAGCAAGCCAGCGGGCGTTCCGCCCCAGGTTTTGCTGTAGAAATCCACCACGAGGTTGGCTCGGTGCGGGTATAAATCGGCATCCTCGGGGCCCGGGCCGTTCCAATACATCATCTTGAGGTCGGGATTGTTTTCCCGCAGAAACCCCAGCATCCGGACGGCCTCCTTGCCATTGCAGCCGCCCTCGCCGTACACCGGGCCGATGTGATAGAACGGCAGTTTGCCGTTAGGCCAGCTCTTGGCGAACTGATCGCGGGAGCGCTGGGTGACCACCTTGAGGAAATTCCACCATCGGGGATCATCCGCGAGGTTGCCCTTGATTGCATATTTACCCATGCCGTCGATTTCATCCACGTAGTCGGCAAACTTGTCCGTGGGGCTGAAATCCCTGGTCAGCGCGGCCGGCCAGAACGGGTCGTTAGGCCGCATCTCGTTGTGAGGCACGAGGCTCACTCCCCGCAGCGTGGCGTAGGCGATGACGTCCTCCATCTCCTGCTTGCTCCAGGCCGCATGCTCCCTGAGCAGCTTGGGATCGGCGCCATTGCTGGAAGCCATGACGGACCCGACCCAGAGGGCCTCCGTGGTATGCAATTGGAGCACGCGCACCTTATAGAAGCGCATGAGGTTGATGACCTTTTTGACCCAGGCGGGCGAATGGTAGCCGCCGCGGATGGAAACCTGCAAGGCCCGGAAGCTGCGATCCGCAAAGTCCGTGACGGTCATGCGCTCGAGCTTGAGGCCGGCGCCGTCCGGTTGGAGTGCCTGTAGCACGGTCATCATGCCCATGGCGACGGCCTGATAGGTTTGGCCCTCGACGAGCACCCCCTGGTCCACGGAGATCCGATAGGCGTCGGCCCCGGTGAGGGTGCCGGTCTTGGTCGCCAGGCGCAACACGAGGTCGCCTGCCGCCGCCGGGGCCTGGCCGGTGGCCAGTTTCACGCGGTGGACCAGAGCGATGTCTGCGGCGAGGAGTTTCGCCAGGGGTTCCAGTTCCGCGGACTGGGCGACGATGCGGCATCCCGGCGGGATGGCGAGGCAGCCGGCGCCGGGAGTGATGGTTTTGGGCATGGGCAGGAGTGCCTGGGCGGCATGACATGGGGACATCGCCGCGGCGACGAGAACCACAATAACCCGACTGGATGGGAGCATGATGATGGATGGTGGTGGGGTATTGAGAGCAAGGTATGGGGGCGGTCTCAACGAGATGAAACACCAGTACTTCATTTCCGGTCACCCGTCAAACCGATCCGACAACCGATCCGAGGAATTGCCGCGGAGGCTCCCGCCATGCGGGTCTAACACCTAACTTCCGCGTCACTCCGGCACGGGCATTGCGCGGGGGGGCTCGGGTTCGTCTTCCTCGACGGGGAGGGCGTGGGGCGGCGGGGTGTCATCCTCGACGGGCAGGGCGCGGAGAGGCTTGGCTGGGTCCGGGACGGGCGTGGCGTGCGGCGGGGTGGCGTCGGCTTGGAGGGCGGCTTCATCGACGATCAGGGCGCGGGCCGGGTGGAGCGGACAGAAGTCGGTATCGGCAAGGAGAGTATCGGCGGGGACCTGGTCGAGGTAGGCGGTGTCGGCGGTCTCGCAGCCGGCGGTGGCGCGTTTGCCGGAGAGGCGGCAGAGTTTGGCATCGACGAGGGCGACCTGGCTGTTGAGTTTGCCGGCCTTGTAGCCGAGGCGCTCGGCGGTCTTCATGATATCGACCCAGACGGGCAGGGCGAGGGTGGCGCCGTAGCCGCCCTGGATGGTTTTCCTGGGGGTGTCGAGGCCGACCCAGACGGTGCAGGTTAGATTGGAGGTGAAGCCGGAGAACCAGGCGTCCTTGAAGTCGTTGGTGGTGCCGGTTTTGCCGCCGCAAGGGGCGTCGAAGCCGAGGCGGGTGACGGCGGCGGCGGTGCCGCGGGTGGTGACTTCGGTTAGGATGCGGGAAATCGACCAGGCGGAGCCGGCTTTGGCGGCGGGGTATTTGAGGGGGAGGGAGGAATAGAGGACGTTGTTTTTGCGGTCCTTGATTTCGGCGATGAGGTAAGGGCGGAAGCGCATGCCGTCGTTAGGGAAGATACTGTAGGCGGTGGCGATTTCCCAGGGGGAGACTTCCCAGGCGCCGAGGAAGGCGGCCGGGTTATGCGGCATGGAGGTGCTGAAGCCGGCGGCCTTGGCCACCTCGGCCACGCGCTCGATGCCGGCGAAGTTGCCGACGCGGACGGACATGGTGTTGCGGGAGCGGATGAGGCCGTAAGAGGCGGGCTCCATGCCGCCGAACTTGCCGTCGGAGTTATGGGGGCGCCAGGTGCCCGCGCCCTTGATCTCACGGGGCTGGATGGGGCCGTCGCTGATGCTGGTGTCCGGCCGCAGGCCCTGGTCGAACGCGGCGAGATAGACAAAGGGTTTGAAGAGCGAACCGAACTGGCGCCGGCTCTGGATGGCGCGGTTGAATTTGGATTCGTTGGCGTCGCGTCCGCCAATCACGGCGAGCACGGCGCCGCTGCGGTTTTCCACCACCACGCAGGCCCCCTGGAGGTAGGTGGGTTCCTCCCGTTGGGCCTCGGGGATGGCACGCCAGGCGGTGCGGGTTTGGTGCGGGTAGCCGGGGATGCGTTCCACTTCGCGGAGCTTCTTGTCGAGCGCTTCCTCGCCTTTTTTTTGAATGCGCAGATCGATGGTGGTGTTGATGGTCAGGCCGCCGAGTTCGAGGTTCTCCTTTTCGAGGATGATTTCCAAATCGCGGCGGATGGCGTCCATGGCATAGGATTCCTGGTTCTCGCGGCGCCACTTCGGGCGGAGGTCGATGGGTTCCTGTTTGGCGGTGCTGGCGTCGTCGCGCGAAATCACCTCGGCATCGACCATGCGGTCGAGGGTGGTGTCGCGTTCGCGCACGGCTGCCACGATTGAGCTGAACGGGTTGTAGGCATCCGGCCCGCGGACGATGCCGGCCAGCATCGCGGACTCCGAGAGGGTGAGTTCGGACGGATGTTTCTCGAAATAAATGCGGGAGGCCTCGCCGATGCCGCGGATCTGGCGGCCCCAGTTGATCTGGTTGATGTAGGCTTCGAGGATGGCATCCTTGTTCAGGCTGGCCTCGATGCGGCAGGCGATGGCGATTTCCAACAACTTGCGGTTGAGCTGGCGGAGGAGGTCGCCGCGTTGCTCGCCATGTTTGAGTTGGAAGACGTCGGAGGCGAGTTGTTGGGTGATGGTGGAGGCACCCTGGCGTTTGCCCTGGGTATTGGCCACGGCGGCCCGGAGGATGCCGATGGGGTCGATGGCGTGGTGCCGGTAAAACCGCGCATCCTCGCGGGCGAGGATGGCTTTGCGGAAATCCCCGGCGACCTGAGCGAGGGGGACGACGGAGCGTTTTTCGCCGTGGATGCGGCCGATTTCCTCGCCGAGGCGGTCGAAGATGATCGAGCGTTCGGGCATGGCATGGATTTTCGAGAGATCGTAGCGCTGGGCATAGAGGCCGTAGCCGACGGCGAGCATGGCGCAGACATAGAGACTGGCGACGAGCGGGTAGGCGGCGGCACGCACCAGCAAGCGGACCGGCAGAAACAACGAGCGGGTGAAGAAGTTCAGCAGATGAAACGGCCAAAACAGCAGCAACGAGAGTGCGCCCGAGCGACGGGTCGGCGGCGGGCCGGTCTTGTCGCTGCGACGGCGGGTGGTTGTTGGCGGGGTGCGTTTTGACATCGGCGCGGGAGTTTAGCGCAGCTCCCGGCGGCAATCCATCCTTGAATGTCGGGTCAGACAAACGCCCGGAGTGGTGTCGCTCAAGTTCGTGCAATGATGAAAACACACCGGATGATTTCCCTTGGCTTGGCTTGCCTGTGGCTGCTTCCAGTGGCGGCGGTCCTGCACGCCAGCGAAGCGTCGCGGACCTTGCAGGACTTGGCAAAACTGGAGCTTAGGGTGGAGGCCGTCGCGACCAAGGTCATGCCCGCAACCGTCGCGCTGCTGTCTGAAAAGACCGGCTCGTCGGGTTCGGGGGTGGTGACAACGGCCGACGGTTTGGTGCTGACGGCGGCGCATGTGGTGCAGGGGACGGCGGAGCTGGTGGTGGTGTTTCCCGATGGCAAGCAGGTGCCGGGCAAGGTGCTGGGGGCGAATTATTCCAAGGACATCGCGATGGTGCAAATCACCGACAAGGGGTCCTGGCCGTATGTCGAGCGCGGGGTGTCGAAGCCACTGGCGGCGGGAGATTGGGTCATCGCGCTCGGCCACTCCGCGGGTTTCGATCCGGGCAGGACGCCGCCGGTCCGCTTCGGCCGGGTGATTTCCAAAGGACCGGGAAATTTTCTAACAACCGATTGCACGTTGATTGGCGGTGATTCCGGCGGGCCGTTGTTTGATCTGGACGGCAAGATCGTCGGGATTCACTCGTCCATCGGGGTTTCGATCAGCAACAACAATCACGCGGGCATCGATGGGTTCCGTGACGATTGGGACCGCTTGCTGGCCGGAGAAGGGTGGGGGCGGCTCTCACTCAATCCGTTTGCCAATCCTGAAATGCCGGTGTTAGGCATCGAGATGGGCTTGGCGCGGCGGGTCAAGGGTGTGCCGGTGGAGATGGTGGTTCCCAGATCGCCGGCCGCGGCGGCGGGAGTCCGACCCGGGGATTTGATCCTGGCAGTGGATGGCAGTGAAATCCGCAACGGCAACGAGCTGCTGCAGGTGCTGGCCAAAAAACAGGCGGGCGAGGCGGTGAAACTCGGAGTCTTGCGCGAGGACCGCAACCTCGAGTTCAAGGTGACCCTGGCACGCCGCGACAAATTGTTCCAAGACCGCTGACTGATGCCAAGCCACCCGTACTCACTTCCAACCATGAAAAAGCCCGTCTATCTGTTGTTAGCATGGCTGCTGCCGGGCTGGCTAACGGCCCAGCAGGACATCCCGTTGCTCCGCCCGGAGGAGCGCCAAGTCGTGGATAGCCAGGCGGACGAATTCAACGCGGCACTCACGCCGATGCTTGCCACTGCGGCAAAATCCACCGTCCGGGTGTGGGCTGGCAACAAGCGCCTGGCCTACGGCACCGCCGTGACCAATGGCCGCAAGGTGCTGACCAAGTTCAGCGAAGTGGCGCGGGCGGCCGGGGCACTGCGAGTGGAAGCCGGTGATGGGACGGTGCGCAAGGCGCAGGTGACCGGAATCTATCAGGACGAGGATCTCGCGGTGCTCACCTTGCAGGGTGAGCCCCTGCCGCCGGTGAAGTGGTTTGCCGAGGCGCCGAAACTCGGGAGTTTTCTAACGGCTCCGCAGCCCGGCGGGCAACCGGCCGCCTTCGGGGTGGTGAGCGTGCTGGACCGGAACCTGCGCGAGACCGACAAGTCCTACCTCGGAGTGCAGGGTGATTTCCGCTTTGGCGGTCCCGGCGTAAAGGTGCAGGAGGTCAAGCCGGACTCGGGTGCCGCGCTCGCCGGCTTGCAGGTGGGGGATGTGATTCTGCGGGTGAATGACCGGCCGATTTCAGGAGTGTTAGAGCTGCGGAACGCGCTCACGGGCGTGTTGCCTGGCACCCGGGTGCCGATGAGGGTGCGGCGCGGTGGGGAGCAACTCACGCTCGAGGCGGTGCTTGGCAATCGCCCGGATTTGCCGCAGTTCTCCGGGCCGCGCTTGCGCCAGATGGAGCAGATGGGCGGGCCGATCAGCCGCGTGCGGGAGTCCTTCTCACGGGTGATTCAGACCGACATGCGGCCGGCACCGGATCAGATTGGCGGGCCGGTGGTGGATTTGCAGGGGCGCGTGGTCGGGATCACCATGGCGCGGGCGGATCGCACCCGCTCGTTTGTGATGCCCTCCGCAGCAGTGGTAAAGCTGCTAGAGGAAGCGCCGATGGATCCGGCTGCGGCAAAGGTCGCCGCACTGCCGGATCCTGGCATGCGCGGTGGCACGCCGCGGGTGCCCGGCGAGCCCGGGCCGCCGGGCATCGTGCCGGGCGATCCAGACCGGTTGCGCCGCCACGTCGAGGACATGCAGCGCCTGATGGACCGCATGCGCGAGGAAATGCAACGGCTGGAGGAGCCGGATCGTTAGGCTTGGCGGGTTTACCTAACAGGCGCATGCGGCGCCCCCCCGACCATGCTCGAATACTCCAAGCAAGCCGACGAACGCCGCGAAGCCGGAGCGCTGGAATGTTGGTGTCTCCACGGCGCGCTTGGCATGGCCTCGGATTGGCGCGGCCTCGCCAAGCGGCTTGCGGCAGCCGCCATCAGCACCCGTGCCGTGGACTTGTGGCGTTTTCTCGAAGGCGAAGCGATGACGCTGCCCGGCTTCGGCAAGGCGCTCAACGCGGAGGCCGGCAACGAGGTTTTTCGCGGCAGCGGGCGGGCCTTGTTAGGTTACTCACTGGGCGGGCGGCTGGCGCTGCATGCCTTGTTGGAAAACGGCCACCCGTGGCAGGCGGCAGTGCTGGTTTCCGTCCACCCGGGCCTCGAATCCGCTGCCGGGCGGGCCGCCCGCCTGGATGCTGATGCAGCCTGGGCCACGCAGGCGTTTGCCGGGGATTGGCCGCAATTCCTCCACGCTTGGAACGCCCAGGCGGTGCTGGGCACCACTCCGATTCGCGATGCCCAGGCGACACGCAGCCTGGTCACCCGGCGGCGCGAGGTGGCCCGCAGTTTCATGGAGTGGTCGCTTGGCGGACAAGCGCCGCTGTGGGAGCGGCTCGCCGCCATCAGCATCCCGGTGCTGTGGGTGGCTGGCGAGCATGATGAGAAATTCCTGACCTTGGCTCGCCGTGCCGCCAGTCTTTCGCCACGGGCACGCCTGGCCATAGCCCCGGCATCCGGCCACCGCGTGCCCTGGGAGAACGAAGCCTGGCTCGCCGGACAAATCGCGCATTTCCTGCAATCGGGTGCTCTCTAACGCCATGAGGCCCCGGCATGACGGGGCGGCGGGTGTGAGCGCTGGCCATGAAGCATCAGGGTTGCATTCGGTGCCAGGGACTGCCACACTCCCGCGCCATGTGCACGTGGACATCCATTCGTGAGTATGAGGACATCCGTTACGAAACAACGGAGCAGGGGAAAATCGCCAAGATCACCATCAACCGCCCGGAAGTGCGCAATGCGTTCCGTCCCGGCACGATCGTGGAACTCCTCCAGGCCTTTGAGCTGGCGCATGAAGATCCGCAGGTCGGCGTCATCATTCTAACCGGCGCGGGTGACCTCGCGTTCTGTTCCGGCGGGGATCAGAAAGTTCGCGGCCACGCCGGCTACCTCGGCGCAGATGGCGTGCCGCGCCTCAACGTGCTGGATCTGCAAAAGAAAATCCGCTCACTGCCCAAGCCGGTGGTGGCCATGGTTGCGGGATATGCCATTGGCGGCGGGCATGTCCTCCACATTGTTTGCGATCTGACCATTGCGGCGGACAACGCCCGCTTTGGCCAGACCGGCCCCAAGGTGGGCTCGTTCGATGGCGGCCTCGGCTCGAGTTATCTGGCCCGCATCGTGGGCCAGAAAAAGGCCCGTGAAATCTGGTTTCTCTGTCGCCAGTACGATGCCCGGCAAGCCCTCGACATGGGCCTCGTCAACACCGTGGTCCCGCTCGCCGACCTCGAAGCGGAAACCCTCAAGTGGTGCCGCGAAATGCTGGTTCACTCGCCGCTGGCCCTGCGCTGTCTCAAGGCCGCCCTCAATGCCGATTGCGACGGCCAGATGGGTTTGTTGGATCTCGCCGGCAACGCCACTTTGCTCTACTACATGAGTGAGGAGGGTCGCGAGGGCAAACAAGCCTTCCTGGAAAAACGCCAGCCCGATTTCTCCAAATTCCCTCGCGTGCCCTGAACTCGCCAGGAACCAGTCTCCACCATGATTACCCAACACATTCGTAAGTTCAATGCAGTGGCCTGGCGGCCGCTGCTCGCGCTGGCCGGCCTGCTCAGCACCACGGTCTTGGCCGTGCCGTGCAAGGCTGACATGAAGGCCGATTTTGTCAACCCGCCGCTGAAATCCAGAGCCCGGCCGCTGTGGTTTTGGAACAACACGGATGTTACCGCGGCTGGGGTCGAGGCGCAGTTGCAGGACCATCGCGACCGCAGTGGCTATGGCGGCATGGCCCCGCTGCCGTTCGGAGCCAAGTTCACGCCCAAGTACCTCAGTGCGGAGTATTTCGAGCTGTATGGCGCCGCCGTGAACAAAGCCAGGGACCTGGGGATGTTCCTCACGATCTATGATGAATACGGTTTTCCCAGCGGAAGCTGCGGCGCCAACATGGGCGACGGCATCCCGCGCTTCAAGCAACAGCATCCCAATGCCACCCTCAGACGCCTCGACAAGCATGAGGATGCCCTCACCGGCCCCGCAGCCTACACCAAGGCACTGCCCGCCGGGACCCTCATGAGCCTCGTGGCCATGAACACCGCCACTCTGGAACGCGTGGATCTAACGGAAATGGTGAAAGACGGCTCGATCACCTGGAGCGTGCCCGCCGGCACCTGGAAAATCATGACCTTCGTCTGCGTCCTGGATGGAGATCCGAATGTCGATTACCTCGAACCGCGGCAAGTCGAGAAATTCATCAGCATGGTCTATCAGCCGTACCACGACCGGTTTGGCAAGGACTTCGGGGCCACCATCGCCGGCGCGTTTTACGACGAGCCGACGCTCTACCGCGCCCAAGGCCGCACCTGGACGGATCGCTTCAACGAGAGATTCCAGGCCGCCCATGGCTTCAGTCCGACGCCCTATTATCCGGCGCTATGGTATGACATCGGGCCGGAGACCCAGGCCGCCAGGAACCATCTCTTCGGGTTCCGGTCGGAGCTATTTGCTTCCGGTTATATGAAAACCGTCCAGGACTGGTGTAGCGCCCACGGCGGGATTCCGCTCCTCGGGCATCAGGACCAGGAGAACGTCAAGAACCCGGTGGGCGTCTCGGGGGACCTCATGAAAAGTTATAGGTATCAGGATGTCCCCGGAGTTGATAAGATCGGCTGGGACAATGACCCCGAGGGCTATTACAAGCTCGTCAGCTCCGTGGTGTACAACTGGGACAAGGTCCAGGCGATGACCGAAACGTATGGTGCCATGGGCAATTTGAGCTGGGACAGGCTCTATGCGGTGGTGATGGAGCAATATGCCAAGGGCATCAACAACATCGTGCCACACGGGGTCTGGTATGATCCCGGCAAGGTCACCTATTTGCCGGAACTCTCGTCCCGTAACCCGCGCTATGCGGACGGGCTGGCCGCCTATAACACCTACGTCGGACGGCTCAACGTGCTCTTGCAGCAGCCCGGCCGGCATGTGGCCGACATCGCGGTGCTCTATCCGATTGCGACGCTCCAGGCGGGGTACCGGTTTGACGGCCCGCTCAGTCCCTATTCCGGGGGCGTGAATGTCCCGGAAGCGGATTACATCTATCTGGGGGAACTGCTGGCCACCAAGGTGTGCCGCGATTTCACCTTCCTTCACCCCGAAGTGCTGGACCAACGCTGCACGGTCCAAGGCGCACTCCTCAAGCTCAACAACAAGCTCAACCACGAGGACTATCAGGTGGTCATCCTGCCGGGCCATCGGACCATCAGTTGGAGCAACCTGCAGCAGCTCAAGAAGTTTTACGACGCCGGCGGCAAGGTGCTTGCCACCGGCCAACTGCCCTCCAAGTCAGCCGAGTTCGGCCATGATGCCGACGTGGTGGCGACCATCAAGGCGATGTTCCCCGGCGTCACCCACCAGATCCTCGCCACCGCCTCCTCCGAGTGGCGCGAGTCGGGTGCCTACGAGGCGGCCAAGGCGATCGACGGGGCGCCGGACACCCGCTGGGCACCCTCGGACGAGCAAGCGAGCAACTGGTGGCTGGAAGTGGATTTCGGCACCGCGCAAACCTTCAACTCGACCCGGATCAACGAGGCCATTGAGCGGGTGACATCCTATCAGGTCGAAGCCTGGAACGGCAGCGCCTGGACCCGTTGCACCGCCGGCACGACGCTCGGAGCTAACAAGGTGGACAAGTTCACGGCGGTCACCGCGTCGCGGGTGCGGCTCTTGATCGGCAGTGTCGCTGCCGCCACGCCCTCGATTGCCGAGTTTGAAGTCCGGCTGGATGACGGTCCCAACCTGGCCCACAGCGATGCCTTGGTGGTGCAGGATGGCGGCCACGGCGGGCGCACGATCTATCTGAATTCACCCAACGAGACCAACCTGCGACAGGCACTGGACCAAGCGCTCAAGGTGTATGACGTGGAGATCGAGAGCAAGCCGCAACTGAGATACATCCATAAGGTGGCTGGCGATACCGAGATTTTCTTTGTTGCCAATCCCGACGCCAAGGAGGCGGCGGCGGCGACCATTCGGATGCGGGGGAAATTCACGCCCGAGACCTGGGATCCGCACAGCGGCGAGATTGCAGTGCCGGAATTCACCCACACGCTCGAGGACGGTCAGCCGGTGACCACGGTGAGGTTGACCTTGGGCCCGGTGCGGTCCCAGTTCATCATCAGCAAGAATCTGATGACGGACCGGACGATGGTCCGGCCGCAGTGAGCGCCGGGACTTAGCCACCGCGGTGTGGCGAAACCGTTAGAGCCGCGGCTACACCATGCTTCACGCCGAAGATTTCAACATTCAACATTCAACTTCCAACATTCAATGATCAAGTAAGACAAAGAAATGTCACAGCCGCGTCCATTCTTATACTTTATCTTACTTCACACTTCCTGATCTCGACCTGGCGCGGGCGTTGATAGAAACCGGGCTGGTTGCCGGATGCACCCGCAACGAGGCATCCATCGGGCAGTCGGATTGAAATAAGTCCGGTGTTTCGCTCCAACGGGGCCATGCTCAGCGGGCACTGGCCAGCCAGCGCTCGAGGTCGCGGCGGAGGATGAAATCGACCAGGCGCAGCGTGTGATCCGGCGTTGTTTCGAACAGCAATCGATAGTCTCCTGCCACCCGCGCACGCAGCGTTCCGGGGCGGGCTTTGAGCGCGCGCACGGTTTTCCAGATGGATGGATCGCCTCCCGCAAGCCGTCCTGCCGCCAACAGCGCGGCGGAGGCGGCTTGTCGCGGGTACTGCTGCATCGCGGCGCGGAATGCGCTGCTGGATTCAGTGACGCGCAGTGGCTGGCGCTCCCACTCGATGCCGATGGGATCATCGGCGTCGGGTTCGACGTTAGAAGGAGCTGGTGGTGCGACGGGTTGCTCCCTGTTGGCTTCTGACTGTTCGCGGGTGGTGCGGCGGAGTTGTTCCCGGGCGCTGCGCAGTTCCTGCATGGCGCGGTTACGCTCGTCGTGCTCCACTTTGAGATTCTCCTTGAGGCGCCGCAGGTGGTCGCGGAGTTCGCGGGTCTCGGTCGTTTCTCCGGCGGGCACGGCCGCAGCGCTCGGGTCGCGCAAGACGGCGATTTTCCGGCTTGCTTCCTCGCTTTTCCTCAGGGTTTCCTGCATGGCATCGATCTTTGCCTTGAGCCGTTGGATCTCAATCTCGCGCTGCTTGACCTGCTCGGCGGACTCCGCACGGACCTTTTCCACATCCTGTGCGTGACGGGTGCGATGCGCGGATTCCTTGTCGGTGGCATCCACAATATCGTAACCAGGTTCCTTGTCATCCAAGCCCAGGATGTCGCGAGTGTCCTCCATATCCTCGATCAGCGTGGTTTGATTCACCCAATTGCAAACCGGCAGGACGCCGCGTGCGATCAGCAGCCCGAGGGCATGATCTGCTAGAATGGCCGCGTGGGCGACATCGCAGAACAGCAGCTCGGCCGAGCGCTGCCCCTCCCGCTCGGACGCAAAGGCGTCAGCGGCCTTCCGGCAGAGGAGCTGGAAGCGTTCCTCGGAAGGCGCGATCAGGACTTCCATCTCGAAGGAAAGAGCCACGGCTCCGGGAGCCCATTCAACGATCCACCGCAGCGCGTCGACATCCCTCGCCATGAAGAAATCGTAAGCCACCATGTCGAGTGTGTTGTTGGAAAACGCCTCGCGGCCGAAGGCTTGCATCAACTCGATCGCACGGACAAACTCGTAAAACAACGCCAGCCGGGCAACCACCGCGCCTGCCAGATGCGCAGGGATGCGATCGGAGTCCAGCGCGTAGAGTTCGTAGGAGCGCATTTCCTCAATCCGTTGCGGGGAGAGGAGCAGTTCAGGATGAGCCGTCGCCTCACGGAGGGTCACGCCATCGACCGCGTATTGCTCGCCCGTGGTGAGTTTTCCCTCGCAGCATTGTTTGAACTTCCTGCCGCTGCCGCATGGACAGGGATCGTTCCGTCCGGCCTTGGGCACTGCCCGTGTCACGGTCGCTCCGCTGCCGAGAACCACGCCCGCAGATTGGCCGCCAGGAATCGATTCGTCCCAGCCCGAACCCGAGGCGCATTTGCGGAGGTGGTCCAAAAAGCGGTTGCACGCGGGCACAACTCGCGCCTCGACATTGAGAATCCTGGCCGCCACGGGATCGCCGGAAAGGATTGCCGCATGTTCCAGCATCAACCGGATGTAATAGCGGTCGATGCGCACCACATTCCGGCATTGCTTGCGGGTAAGTGCCAGGAAATCAACCGGTGCGGAGGCGTGGCGGCGTTCGTAATCCAGCCAGGCCACGACCAGGGAGGAGGCTTCGCGCTCCGAAGCCATCCGCCCGGATCGGATGGCCGTGGCAAGAGCCTCCGCCACCCCTCCATGCAGTCGCAGAGCGGTGTAGAGAATGAGGGACGCATCCGGCAACAACGGGGTGCCAAGCGCAAGAACTTCGCCAGGCAGTCGGCGTCCCGCATAAAGGGCTGCCAGATACAGATGACTGAACGTCTTCGCATCCCGCGCCCTGGCTGACAGATCCAGAGCGGTGGTGAGGATCGAGTCGTCGGTCGGCAGCGCGTCGGCCAGGCTTCGCAGCGCGGGCCGGCAATAATTCGTGGCGCTCGCCAGTTTCAGAAGACTGGCGATGGAATCAGCGGGTGGATCAGTGGAGGGCATCTGCGGAAAGAACCGGTGATGATTTCGTATTCGTGCAATGGGGTTTGCCGGGTGCTCGGGACGCAATCGTCCTCGCCCTGCGCGTCATGTCAATCCGCCATGTGCGTGGCTCCAACGTTCGTGCCGGGAGCGGCCGCCATGATCCTCAGTGTGCGCGACGGCCCTGGCAGAATTCATCCGCCAAAATGAAGTCTCACCATCCCAGGTGTTGGCCGCAGCCTTGCCGCCACCACAAACGAAAAAACCATTGTGCAACCGTTTCGGTTCCTTTACTCTGCCCTCGGCCATGAAACCCTCAGACACCGTCACTCTCACCTTGAAGAACATCCCTCCGCATCTCCATCGGACGCTGAAGGCCCAGGCCAAGCGGCACAAGCGATCCCTCAACCAAGAGGCCATCCTTTGCTTGGAACACGCAGTCGCCATGGATGCGGCCCGCCCCAGCCTCGCCGCTCCGCCGCCACCTGTTTCCGTCGGCTCTATCCTCAAACCCTGGTCCACCCGCGCCGAAATGCTCGAAGGCTTCCTCGGCCGCGGGGATGACGCCCACTGAACCGCCAATGGCGCGAAAATGGACCACCCTCCCCTGATAACCCAAACCCATAACTCATAACTCATAACTCATAACCACATCCCTCGTGATCGGAATCGACACCAGCTTTCTCGTCGCCTGGGCCATCCCGGAACATCCGGCGCATAACTCCTGCCGCCGCTTGGCGGACGAAGCCATGCGCCAGGGCCGCGTTTTGGGCCTCGCGCCCGGCATCCTGGCGGAATTCATTCATGTCGTTACCGACCCTCGCCGCTTTGCCAACCCGCTTGACATGGCGCAGGCCACGGCCATCGCCCGGTTCTGGGCGGATGCTTCCGAGGTGGCCATGCTCCCCCAGAGCCAGGAGGTTGCCGCCCTTTGGTGCGACTGGCTCGAACGCCACCGTCTGGGTCGCAAGCGTCTGCTCGACACCCTCATCGCTGCCACCTGGCACCATGCCGGAATCACCGAGGTCTTCACCCTCAATCCGGCGGACTTTGAGGTCTTTGATGCATTCACTGTCCCGCCGCCGCTGGGCAAACTGGCTGATCAATGAAAGTTTCCCCAGCGAAATCCCCGCCATGGCCAAGCCGAAGAATCCGTTCATAAAGCGTTCCAGCAGCAGAGATCCATTCGTGTGGGCGGCCAAAGTTGGTTTGATTCGATTGGCGGAGAAGCTTGAAATCACATCCCATGTTTGCAGCACCTCCTCCAAAGGTCACCGTATCGACCATTCTGCCACTTGCAAATTGAATGTTGAATTCAGACGGCTCAGCGGCCAATGATCCATGAAGAGATGGATTCCAACTTCCAACATTCAATGATCAAGTAAGAGCAGGACATGACACCGCAGCGGCACTGCTGCCACCCGCAAGA
>JAPLUI010000125.1 GCA_026397725.1 Verrucomicrobiota bacterium
CGTAGTAGCGGGGAAGCAGGGTAACTCCTGTGGAGCGAAGGGTTCCTACTGCAAGAGTGAAACCATCGGTCAAATACATACCCGCTTGCCGAAGGCGATTACGGGAGAAAAGCTGTGTTTGCCTAATGGAATCGGAGTCGGCAACGATGAACGCTTGCAGGAAAGCCGGATGCGGGAAATCCGCACGTCCGGTTTGACGAGGGGGAGCAACGGGATTGGCCACAAGCCGCCCGTTGCTCTCTACTCTACTGGTTCAAAGATATCTTGGTTATCTACCGCGTGTTTTTCACAGATTGAACCCAGATAAAGAAGGATTGCTTGAGTCTTATCCGCGTCCATCTACCGGTTCATTTCTTTGTTCCAAGTGCGTAATGCGAACGATATTAGCCGGCTCCCCCCGGAGGTCGATCCCTTGCCTGAGGGCGCGAACCGCACGGATCGATCACTCCTTGCCTGCGCACTTCACCCTCGGAGAATATTGGCAAAGGAATGAATGGCAAAGGAATGAGATTGATCCATTCCCTTGCCATCCATTCCCTTGTCCTTCTCTTCATGGTCGATGAATGCGTTGCCGCACCCCAGCCGGACCGCCCAGAATGCCCTCAGCCGCGCTCGCGGCCTCGGAAAAGCCACGCAACGCGCATTCCGCATGGACCGCGGTCAATTCGGCCGCCCCTATCTTCATCCCGCCGAAGGCCTGATCGAAGGCTCCGCGCGGGGTTTAAACTTGCACCCTGTCCGAACCGGTGCCGGGGAAGTCATCAAATGAGCGGATTCACGGCCACAACTCCTGGAAAACGCGCGAAATCCCGGTCGGCGGTGAACACCCTGCCACGGGCTTCCATCGCGTGGGCCGCTATCAACGCGTCTGTTTTCTGGCATGTTGCGGAAACGAGTTATCGTAAGCGTAGATCAGGAGATTGGTGTCCGGCACGATCATGGCCTGGCTTCTTCGGCTTCGATTTGGTCATAGAGCTGACTCATGCTTTGGTCGCGGAAAGCGGGTTTGATGCCTGGATTCAATGGCTGAACCCGGAACGGGTGCGCATGCTGCCGCCGGACTGCAAGGCCGATCCGCAAGATATCTTCCACGACCTCTTCGAGCGGGCGGTCATCCACCCGGGCCCTGGCTCTTAGCTCGGCCATCGTGGCATCCTTGATGTCCAATGTGGTTCTCACAGGCGCACCATGATGGCGGATTGAGACGCTGTCAAGCCTGCGTTTCGAGCCCCGCCTTTGCGTTCTCTTGCGGCCATTCCATGCGTGGTTGTAGGTTCATCGTGCCCAGCCCGCCGCAGCAACCGCTTCGGTTTTCGGGTTGAAACCTCCGGCTCGTCCCTGCATCGGCACCTGGCTATTCCCCGCTGAACATCCCGGCCATTCACCGCCCGCAGGCTCACAGGGTATCCAGCGGAGGAAGCTGGGGCTTTTTGCAGAAACCCGTTTTCTGAGCCCAGCTCAGTCCCTTCTCCCATTCCGCGAGCTTTGCGCAGATGGCTTGGACACCGGGATCATCCTGCTCGGGCAGGCGGGGCAGGTAATGCTTCACACCGTCTTGGTTCTGCGTCACCCAGAACGCCCGCACGAAACCCAGCCGGGCCTCCAAGGGCGTCCGGTGGTCCATCTCGACGGAGTCATTCGGAAAAACGAGGGGCCGCAAGGCTTGGATGGCTTCCGCTCCCCGCCCCGCCGCCAACAGCGCGAGGGCTGCGGGGATGGGGTCCGGCTTCGGAGCGGGAGCGGGGGGCGCAGCCGCTCGCATCGATTGAACCAGTGGCAGACTGCCCTCCTCTCTACGCTGCATCCCGGCCAGTTGCGCATAGACCTGCGCCGACTGCGGGTCCAGATGCATCCCGCGTTGCTTCATGCTGTCGAGCACGAGGAAGCACGCCCGCAGTTTGGCCTGCTGCATCGCCTCGTCGCCTTGCTTCTGGGCAAATTGATAGAGCTTGAAGTGGGAGACCGCCAGGTCGCGCTGCCACGCGGCATTGGCTGGGTCGCTGGCGGCGAGGCGTTCGGCGATGGCCATGTCCTGCGTGAAATAGCGCAAGGCTCCGGCGAGATCGCCCTGGGCCACGGCGAGGTCGCCGAGTTTGTTGAGCGAGACGGAGAGGTCGCGCTGCCACGCGGCATTGGCGGGGTCGCTGGCGGCGAGGCGTTGATTGACCGCGAGGACTTGCTCGTAGGCTTGGCAGGCCTTGGTGAGATCGCCTTGTGCAACCGGAACGTCGCTGATCTTGCTCCACGAGATGAAGAGGTCGCGCTGC
>JAPLUI010000293.1 GCA_026397725.1 Verrucomicrobiota bacterium
CCTGCTCAAGCCCGGCGATGAAATCGTCACCCGCATCGAAATCCGCGTGGACCGCGACATGGAATACATCCATCTCAAGAACCAGCGCGGCAGCGGCGTGGAGCCGGTCAATGTGCTATCCCAATCCAAGTGGCAGGACGGCCTCGGCTATTACGAGATGACCAAGGACACCGCCGACCATTTCTTCATCGAGTGGTTGCCGCGCGGCACCTATCTGTTTGAAACCAGCGCGCGGGTCCAACTCCGCGGCATCTATCCGACCGGCATCGCCGAAATCCAGTGCATGTACGCCCCGGAGTTCAACAGCCACAGCAGCAGCGTCTTGATGAAGGTGGAGTGAGGGCTCACGGAGCGTGAGCGTCTCGCCCACGCGTCCGAGGGGAGTGTGAGAACCCGTCAAACGGCCCCCCATGGTATCGGTGTTGGCATGGCGCTTGCCAAGCGCCTCCACCTGGATGAAAGACCCCTGCGTTTTCCTCGTATCTCATCACCTCATCATGCGTGCCTTGGTTCTGCTCATGCTCACCGCTGCTTCACTCGCCGCAGCCACCGCTCCCCACCCGCGAGTGTTCTTCCCGACTGCTGCCGAGGCCCCGCTCAAGCAGCGCATCCATGCGGATCCCTTGGCCAAACAACTCCATGCAGCCGCCATCCTCCTTGCCAACTCCTGCCTCAAGGACCGCACCGTCCGCTATGAAATCCCCGATGGCAAGCGCCTCCTGGCTGAATCCCGCAGAGCCATCAAATGCGTCCTGCTCACCGCCTATGCCTGCCGCATGACCGGCGAACCACGCTACCTCGAGCGCTGCATTCTCGAACTCGACGCCGCTTGCGCCCTCAAGGACTGGAACCCGAGCCACTTCCTCGATGTGGCGGAAATGGCCACCGCCGTCGCCATCGGCTACGATTGGCTCTACCCGCAACTCAGCCCCGCACAACGCCAACGCTACGAAACCGCCCTCCGCACCCATGCCCTTGCCGCAATCGCCAAACGCAACGATGGCTGGTGGCACGGCCCGACCAACAATTGGTCGCAAGTGTGCAGTGGCGGACTGATGCTCGCGGCCGACGCCCTGCGCGATGTCGATCCCGATCTGTCGAAAATGATGCTCGCCCATTGCCGGGATCTCACCACCCAATGCGAACGCTTCTACCAGCCCGAGGGAGCTTATCCCGAAGGCCCCAACTACTGGCATTATGGCACCACCTATCACGTCCTGGCCATGGCGCTGATGGAACGCGATGAATCACTCAAACTCGCCCCCATCTGGCCATCAACCAGCCACTTTCTGTTGCACGCCACCGGGCCCAGCGGCATGCCATTCAATTATGCCGATGCCAACCCCGGCCAGGCCGATTGCTCCCCGGCTCAATCCTGGCTCGCCACCCGCACCCGTGATCCGCTTGCCATCACTGCCGTGCGTGCCCTCCTCACGCGCCGCTATGCCACCACCGAATCACACCTGCCGAATGACCGCTTCCTCCCCCTAACATTGCTCTGGCTGCCCGCCCCAGCCCCGGCGGCTCCAAGCCCCCCGCTCAATGCCAGCTTCCAAGGCGAACAATCGCTCGCGTTCTTCCGCAGCTCATGGACCGCCGACGCCCTCTGGCTTGGCATCAAAGGCGGCACGCCCGCCGCTTCCCACGGCCACATGGACTGCGGCGCGTTTGTGCTCGATTGGGCCGGCACGCGCTGGTTTCACGACCTCGGCTCCGACAACTACAATCTGCCCGGATACTTCGGTGGCCAGCGCTTCTCCTACTTCCGTCTGCAAAACCTGTCCCACAATACCCTCGTCATCGGCAACCTGCTCCAATCCCCCAAGGCCAAGCCCTGCCCCCTCACCCCCATCCAAATGCGTAACTCGGCCGCCACCACCACGATCGATCTAACAGACGCCTGCCGCGGACAATGCCAGCAAGCCACCCGCATGGTCGATTTCGACGCCACGGCCCGCCAAATCATCTTCACCGACCACGTGCTGGCGCCCGCTGGTCCCGTCCGCTGGCAAGCCGTCACGGATGCCAAAGTCACGCTCGCCGACCACGTCGCCACCTTGGAACGGGACGGCCACCGGCTCGTCCTCACCTGCTCCAACCCGGCCCTGGCTTGGATAACCAACGACGCCAACCCGCCCACCAAAACCGAAAAGCCCAACCCTAACATGAAGATCCTCTCCATCACCGCCCCGGCCACCGCCGACCTGACGCTTTCCATTCGGCTGCGTGCCGAATGATTCTCCCCGCCGCACCAGATGTCCGTGATTGCATCCTCCCATCCCCCCAATTTGTCACTGGCGCCGGAGCCGGAGCTGGACTATCTCAGGAATCATGAAAAAGCTGCTCGACTATCTCGCGATGGCAGCCGGATTCCACGGTTGCGATTCCAGTCGTATCGCCGACGTGCCACCCGCTGAGACGGACCTGGCCCGTTTCACGGCCGCCCGCGCCCGAATGGTCGCCGAGCAACTCGCCGCGCCCGCCCGGGGCCTCACCAATCGCCGGGTCTTGCTGGCCATGGCAACCGTGCCGCGGCACGAATTCGTGCCCGCCGAGCACTGCCGCTTGGCCTATGACGATGGCCCCTTGCCGATTGGCCATGGCCAGACGATTTCCCAGCCGTACATCGTGGCCTTGATGACCGAACAACTCGACCCGCAGCCTACCCACCGCGTGTTGGAAATCGGCACCGGTTCCGGCTATCAAGCCGCCGTGCTCGCGCAGTTGGTCAAGGAAGTGTCTTCGATTGAGATCATCGGGCCGCTGGCCACTCGCGCGGCTGCCGATCTCCACCGCCTCGGTTACGCCAACGTTGTGGTTCGCGCTGCCGATGGCTATCAGGGTTGGCCGGAACAGGCGCCGTTCGACTCGGTCATCGTCACCTGCGCGCCGGAGCACGTCCCGCCACCGCTGGTGGACCAGCTCAAGGAAGGCGGCCGCATGCTCATTCCAGTAGGCCCGCTGATGGAACAGGTACTCTACGTGCTCGTAAAGCAGGACGGCAAGGTCAGGCAACACACCGTGTTGCCCGTGCGCTTTGTCCCCATGACCGGCCAAGTCAAGGACCGCTGACCTGACCCTCTTCAAGTCATGGCTCACTTGCCCAGCCACTGCCACCAACCTGAAATAAGGTTCCGGGAGGCCTTGCCAATTCCTGGTCAATTCAAGGTCCAGCTCAGGACGTGTGAAATTTTCAAACTTTTCCATTGCGCTGTTCTTTTGAACGGCTATCTTGTCGTCATGTCCCAGCCACCGCCTCCCTCACCGGCCGCTTCCGCCGCGACTCCGGCACGGCTGAATTTCCTCCACCGCCTCGAATCCCTCGCCATCCGCCCCACCACCCGCGACTACTACGTCCGCTGGGCCGTGGCCTGGACCAACCCGCCAAATGGATTGATAAGTGATGA
>JAPLUI010000334.1 GCA_026397725.1 Verrucomicrobiota bacterium
ATGTGGTGGCTCCCTATCGCGCCCACGTTACTCCCGGTGCCACACCCGCCCACCGGGTTCTGATGCTGAGAACGGGAACGCCGAATCCTGGTGACGACCCGGAAGATGTTTGGGCCGCAGCGAGCGCCGGGACTTAGCCACCCCGCTGTGGCTAAACCGGGAGAGCTGCAGGCACACCATTCCTTATTCCGAGGATTTCAACATTCAACATTCAACTTCCAACATTCAATGATCAAGTAAGAGAGCAAGACATGACACCGCATCGGCCCTTCTGCCACCCGCAAACCCATGCGCGGATGATTCACGGTGCATGAACGGGTCAAGACACCTCTGCCTCAGGGGCAGTTACGGCGCGGCGCGGCCGCCACGCCCTGCCTTTTTTCCGGTCACGGGCCGGTGACCTTGAGGCGGGCGAACTTCTTGCTGCCGAGGGCCGACGGGAAGATATACTTCACGGCGTTGCCGGTGATGGTCACGTTGCCGCCGAGGGATTCGGCGGTCCATGTTCCTGTTAGATCGGCGGACGTTTCCACGAAGAAGTCGGTGCCGTAGGTGCCGGTGTAACCACTGCCTTTGGTCCAGGTCACGCTGCGGGCGCCGCCGGTGTTAGAAACCCCGGGCAGGGCGGTAAAGCCGGTGGTGTTGCCGTTGGACCCGCCGAGGAAATACTCGATGCCGTTGGGAACGCCGTCGCCATCGTGGTCCTGAGTGAATGCCTGACCGGTGGCAGCGTTGGTCGATTGCCACGAGGCGTAGCTGGCGGTCGCGTCGACGGCAATGGAAATGTTGTCGATTTCCCCTTGGAAACGCCCGGTGCTTGAGGAGCCGGCCGGGCCGATGCGAAGTTTGACGACGCCCGAGCCATCGCCGACATACTGGAGGGTGCCGTGCTTCCCGGCGCTGAGGTTGGCGTTGGTTGGATGGCTCCAGGTGCCGGGCGTGTAGGTGTTAGACGCCCGCACGGAGTTGTCCGTACGCAGGACTTCGACGAGCAGGCTGTCGGTTGCGGCCGTGGCCTGGCTGGATTGCGCATAGACGGCGGTGCCGTAATCGAAATTCACGGTATAGGTGACGCCGTTGTCGTTGGCGGCGATCCCAGTGGCCAGGGTGATCACGTTGTCCTGATAGAACATGATCGCCCAATTGCCCGAGCCGCTCAGGTCCACCGCATGCACGGAGTTAAAACCCGACTTCGACCACTTCGAGACGTTCCCGCCGTAGGCGATTTTCAGTCCCGATTGGTCTTGCGAGCCGCTCTGATTGCCGGTGGTGTAGCCGCTGAAATCCTCGGCGAAAAGGATCCCGGTCGTGCTGATCACCGTGATCTGGAGCTGGATCAAGGTGGGAGCACCGCTGCCCTGGGTCACTGAGACGGTCCAGGTGTTGACCCCGGCATCGGACTCTCCGGGCGTGCCGGTGAGGCTGCCGTCCGCATGGATCGTGAGCCAGGCGGGGCCTGACAGTTTGGCAAAGGTGGCGCCCGCCGGCGGCAACTGGCCGGAGCAGGCCTGCCCGGCGGTGACGTCCGGATGGATCACCGGGGTGCCGAGGTCCGGCGGTTGCATCACCAGCACCCAATCCTGGGGCGAAGGCACATTGGGCGTGTTCCACGACGAGCCGGAGGGGGTCACGAGGCCCTGGTCAAAGCGCCGCCCGCTGGCCGGGTCGAAAAAGAAGGTGGCATACGGCACTCCGGGGAGCAGGTTGTTCACGGTGATGCCGCTCCAATTGTAGATACCGCGGTTGGGGATGTAGATGCAGCGCACGCCGTTGGGAACGCCGGCCGCAAAACCCGCCGAGGTCCACTCCGGGTGGGGTTCAAACCGGGACCAGGGATATTGTTCCAGCAACTTCTTGCAGAGTCCCAGTTGGGTGGAGCCGGGATAGTTCATGCCCACCGTCCAGATCGTCCAATCATAGACCGGCGTGATGCCGGGATCCCCCGTCACGCTCGCGTGCCAGACTCCGCCCGCACCGTAGGTGTGACCCGCCGCGCCGCTTAGCATGTACATCCAGAAAACGTAACGCTGAATGTCCTGGAAATTCTGCTGCATGTGGCGTTCGTAGCCGGTTTCGCCGCACAGCACGGGCATGGGCGGCGTCATGGCATAAGCGTTGCGAAACCACGAGAGCGTTGCGTCGGCGGTCGGCGTGGAATGACTGCCCCCGACCATATCGTAATCAATCACCACACCGCTCGAACTCGGACGCCCCAGGCCGCTGTTGGGATGGCAAGTCACCGGACGGTGGTGAGGGTCAATGCCGCGCAGATACGTTGCCACTTCGCCCCACGATCCCTGGCCACCCTTGGCACCGGGATCAATTTCGCCCGCCACAATCCAAACCACGGGATAGGCACCATAGCGTGCCACCAGATTGCGCCAATGCCGCTCCAAGCCCGCGACGCCAACCAGGGCCATCGCATCACAATCGGAGCGCCCCCAACTGCCGACAATTGCCGGGACCATGCCCGCATTGACCAGGCACTGGATCCGCCGGTCGGCATTCTGGAAGTAGGTGGGATTGACCACCGAGAAATCCGTGGTGGTGTATGGCTTTCCGCCTTCGTTTTCCCAGCTTGTCTGGAAGGTCGCTTCATCGGGATAAACGCCGCATACGATTTGCACGACGTTGAAGCCCTTGGCTTGGCGGTCGGCCGTAAGTTGTTGGAAACCGTCCCAGGTCATGCGTTGGCACAGCCCCTTCCACCAGGTGTCGCCCAGCCACAAGAACGGCGTGCCGTCCGCGTGCTCGAAATGCCGTTGGTCCGCCGCCACACGGATCGGTCCGTGGAGCAATAATGGGTTGGTGCTCGTCGAGGCCGTGACCGTGATCGAACCGGTCACGCCATGGAGCCCCGCATCCGCCGTGTCGCTGCACTCCGTCCGCCAGGTGTGGGTCCCAAGCTTGTTAGACGCATAGCGGAAACGCCAGTCGCTGCCGCCGGCCCAGAACCCCGGCACCCGCAACTGCGTGCCATCCGGCTGCGTCACCACGGCATCGATCTGGGCGTCCATGAACGGGTTCGCATAGGTCTTGCCGGAGACCAACGCCACCTCCGCTGCCTGATTGGCCTCGACCGGCGCCGCCGTCGCGGGAGTGGTTGTTAGAGCGGCCAGCAGCAGGCCGGCGAGTGCCCCGGCACGGAAGACGGCTGTGCGGACTCCGGCGCAAAAGAGTCTCGCAACAATATCTGCCGCATTGTAGCGGCGGTCTACGACCGTCGCGCACAGGGGACGCCCATGAAAAAGCGCTACGGCTTGCTCATGGAATCGGCGCTCACAGAGCGCCGCTACAAGCACATCCCAGACGCATTGACCGACAGTTATTATTGCGCGGCGACAAAGTCCATGATGCTTTCGCTTGGATCGCTTCATTGTGTGATCGGAGGTGAATGGGTCATGGTTAGGGAACCACTTTCAGGATGATATTGTCGATCTCCCCTTCAAAGCGCCCGCTGGTGTAGGGCGCGGTCGGCCCGATGCGGAGTTTGACGACGCCCGAGCCATCGCCGACATACTGGAAGGTGCCGTGCTTCCCGGCGCCGAGGTTCGCGTTGGCCGGATTGCTCCAGGCCCCCGGTTGGTGGATGTTAGACGCGAGCGTGGTGTTGTCCGCACGCAGAACCTCGACGCGCAGGCCATCACCTGCGAGCGTCCTCTGGTTGGAGTTGCCGCTCGCATAGACGGCCGTGCCGTAATCGAAATCCACCTGATAGGTGACGCCGTTGCTGTTCGCGGCGATCCCGGTGGTCAGGGTGATCACGTTGTCCTGATAGAACATGATGGCCCAATTGCCCGAGCCGTTCAGGTTCACCGCGTGGATGGTGCCGGTGCCCGACTTCGACCACCTGGCGACGTTCCCGTCGTAGGCGACTTTCAATCCCGTTTGATATTGCGTGGTGTTCTGATTGCCGGTGTAGCTGTTGAAGTTTTCGGCGAAGAGGATGCCGGTCGTACCGAGCACCGTGATCTGGAGTTGGATCAAGCTGGCAGCACCGCCGCCCCGGGTCACCGAGACGATCCAGGTGTTGGGGCCGGCATCGGCCTCACCGGGCGTGCCGGTGAGGCTGCCGTCCGCATGGACCGTGAGCCAGGCGGGGCCTGACACCCTGGCAAAAGCAGCGCCCGCAGGCGACAACTGCCCGGCGTAGGCCTGGCCGGCATTTGCATCCGGATAGATCACCGGAGCGCCGAGGTCCGGCGGCTGCATCACCAGCACCCAATCCTGGGGCGACGGCACGTTGGGCGTGTTCCACGACGCGCCGGAGGGGGTCACCGTGCCCTGGTCGAAGCGGGTTCCGCTGACCGGGTCGAAAAAGAAGGCGGAATACGGCACTCCGGGCAGCAGGTTGTTCACGGTGATGCCGCTCCAATTGTAGATGCCGCGATGTGGGATGTAGATGAAGCGCACGCCGCCGGGGACGCCGGCCGCGAAACCCGCCGAGGTCCATTCCGGGTGCGGTTCAAACTGCGACCACGGATATTCTTCGAGCAGTTTCTTGCCCAGTCCGAGTTGGGTGGAGCCGGGATAGTTCATGCCCTCCGTCCAGGTCGTCCAGTCATAGACATTCGCAATGCCGGGGTTGCCTTCCACACTGGCGTGCCAGACTCCGGCCGCGCCGTAGGTGAGGCCAGGGGCACCGTTGAGCATGCTGCCCCAAAACACATAGCGCTGCTGATCCTCCCAGCCCGTCTGCATGTGGCCTTCATAACAATACTCGCCAATGATGGCAGGCATGGCAGGGGTCCGGGCATAGGCGGCCTGAAGCTTCGGAATCGCCCCGGTCGCCGCACTCCAGCCGCCGTGCCCGGTCTGCAGCATGTCAAACGAAATGACCGTCTCGTCGGTCACCTGCGACCGGCCCGAATCGAAGGGATGCACGGTGGACGGGCGGTGGCAGGGGTCGATCTGCTGCACGTAGCGGGCGGTGTCGGTCCATAGCTGCCCGCCGGATTCGCCGCCGATAATCCAGAGGGTGGGATAGGCCCCATACCGCGCCACCAGGTTGCGCCAATGCCGCTTCATGCCGTCGATGCCGGCCATCGCCATTCCGTCGCAGTCGCCGCGTCCCCAACTGCCGACGATGGCCGGGACGATGCCCGCATTGGCCAGGCACCGGATCCGCCGGTCGGCGTACTGGAAGTAGGCGGGATTGACCTCGGTGAAGGTCCGGGTCAAATAGGGCTTTCCGCCCTCGTTTTCCCAGCTCGTTTGAAATACGGCTTCATCGGGATAAACGCCGCAGACGATCTGCACGACGCTGAAGCCCTTGGCTTGGCGGTCGGCCGTGAGTTGTTGGAAACCGTCCCAGGTCAGGCGCTGGCACAGCCCCTTCCACCAGGTATCGCCCAGCCACAAGAACGGCGTGCCGTCCGCGTGCTCGAAATGCCGTTGGTCCGCCGCCACCCGGATCGGGCCGTGGAGAAACAACCCATTGGTGCTCGTTGAGGCCACCACCTCGATCGCTCCCGTTACGCCATGGAGCCCGGAATTCGCCGTGTCGTTGCACTCCGTCCGCCAAGTGTGGGTCCCGATATTGTTAGAAGAATAGCGAAAACGCCAGTCGCTGCCGCCCGCCCAGAACCCCGGCACCCGCAACTGCGTGCCATCCGGCTGCGTCACCACGGCATCGAGTTGGGCGTCCACGAACGGGTTCGCGTAGGTCGTGCCGGAAACCAACGCCAGCTCGGCCACCTGGTTGGCCTCGACCGGCGCCGCAGTCGCAGGAGCGATCATTGGAGCCGCCAGCAGCAGGGCGCCGAGCGCACCAGAGTGGATGGGTGCCAGAAACCCGCCACGGCGGCCTCGCTCATTCCGGTGGGGTGTCTTCATCGTTCTTGGGTTCATCGCATTCGTGCGCACGGCCAAGTATCGCCATGAACGCTCGTATGTCAATACCAAATGTCAATTGCTGGCGCTTGGTGTCTTTACGAGGGAACGGAAGAACAATCATTTCTCGTCATCAAACCGGAACAGGCCACCCCGGTGGGGAAGGCCAAGACCGCCACATCCACGCAATACGGGCTGGCCATCGTGTGGAACGGGGTCGAACGTTGCTCCGGCACGGGAAGCTTCGCGGAATACCTCTGCGACCCTTCAAGCTGGATTGAGGAAATTCCGTTCCATATCACCCGCGGCCAAGGCACCGCTGCAAAGCGCACACGGAACAACCGCCATTAGGGCTTTCCTAAACATGTTAGTTTCTCTTGGTTGGTTCATTTGATGGTTGCGGGGAGGGGGGACTGGAAGCGATAGGTGCCGGAACCCACCGCCTACGCCGCCGCCCCGTTCTCCATGCGCAGGAACTTCACGCCGTCGGCATTCGCTGCGGGCTTGCCGGACTCGGTCACGCCGGCGGCGTCCTTGGCAGGGACATATACTACGAACGTAGTATTTCCCGGAATCGTGACCTCCATCGTCAGTTTGCCGGCATCACGCTTCCAGTTGCTGGCGATGCGGCCATAGAGCGAGTCGTAGGTCACGTTGGCTCCGCTCAAATCCCCGGCGAGTTGCGGCTTGACGATGATGTTCTTAAAACCCGGACCCGCAGGATCGGACGCGATGCCGCCGAGGCCGCGGTAGAACCACTCTTCGATGTGCCCCAGCATGCAGTGATTCTGCGACGAGCCCGGGTTCGGGTCCCACGCTTCGGTCAGCGATGTCGCGCCCTTCTTGAGTTGATAGGCATAGCCCGGACCATCGTCGCGGATGAGCATGTCGCAGAGCACGTTGCTCTGGTCGCCATCGGAGAGTGCCCGCATGAGGTAGTTAAAGCCCACGTCACCCGCCGTCACGCGGTTGCCTCCGGCGCGGATCTGCGCCACCAGTCCGTTCAACACCGCGGCACGCCGGTCTTCCGGCACCAACCCCGGCACCAGCGGCATGGCGTTGGCGGTCTGGCTGTTGCGGTCATACTGGTTCTTGTCGGCGTTGAAGAAATTTCGATTGAAGGCCTCCTTCACCGCACGCGCCTGTTCCTCGAACTGGCGCGCCTCGTCGGTATTGCCCAGCAGGGCCGCGGTTTCTTTCAGAATCACGAGGTCCTGATAGTAGATTGCGGTGGCCGTCAACCCTTTCGAAGTGAGCTTCGACTCGCCGGGGCCGCCCGACCCGATGTCATACCAGTCGCCCAAACCGTGCGAGACGATGGAATCCTTTGCGGTGCTCTTCAGGTATTCGACGTAGCGTTTCATCTGATCTGCGATGGTCTTGGAGGTCTTGAACCCGGCGTCATCCGCAACTTCGATCCGGAAACGGATGGGGAAGCCAAAACCCTTCACCGGATTCCCGGCATCGCCGTGGTTCAGCGTGTGCAGCACGACACGTTCGATCACGACGCTCTTGCCGAGGTCCACCTGTACCCATTTTTCTTCGTCTTCGCGTGCGGCTTCCTGTAGAAGCTCCTGCCTACCTTGATCACGCAACCGCCGTGGGCGGTGATGTCATGGCCTGCTTCATCCTTCCACATCACACCGGGATGGATTTCCACGATGCGGCCGAGCGTGGGCTGCCCGATAGGCATCGACGCAGGCTTCTGGTGCGCCCCCATTTCATCCGATGGCAGGAAGTCGAGCAAGTACAGGATCACGCCCGTATGGCAACTGTACCACCATTGGTGATAGGTGAATCCCACCACGATCCGGTTGTCGGGTTGCAGGTATCAAAGGTTTCCAATCGATGGCCTGCGCGCTGGCAGCCATGGGCGCTTCAGCGATGGCCATGACCAGGAAGACTCCGACTGCGGTACTGCTGCCGAATGCATGCTTTTCCAGGTGTCTTCTCCTGTTGCAGCTCTCACAACTTGTACTGCGGAATCTTCAGCAATTCCCCGCCCTTGAGCGCCGACTGGTGCGCGACGATGCCGGCCACGGTCATGTTGAGTGCCTGCGCCACGTCCACCAGCGGCTTGCGGTTTCGCAGAATGGCGTCCACGAAGTCGCTCATCAGGTAACCGTGCGACCCGCCGTGACCGCCGGCATCGACGCCCGGCGGCAGGGGCGGGCGCTCGGTGTTCACTTCCCCCGCCCCGCTCTTCTGTCCGTAAACCCGCCCGCGTTCCCCTTCGGCGACCGGGATGTCCCAGGTCACCGCCATCCGCGACATGCCTCCTTCGCTGGTCCGGAACAGCGCGACCTCGCTGCCGAAGGGGTTCTGATAGTCGTTGTTCTCCGGGCGCAGGTGCGGCACGATGCTGGGCATGCCCATGCACGAAACCTCGGTGAAACTCCCGCCGGTCACACAGACATAGTATGCGTTCGAATGCGTGGGATACCATTGCGGCGGCAGGCCCTTGCGCCAGCCGTTCTCATCCACGTTCTTGGTCTTCGGGTTGTAGCCCGTGAGGGGCGTTGGGAAGTGGTGGAAATACTCGCCCTCGGAATAGATGATGCTCCCCAACAGCCCCGCCTCGTAGCGGACGCGCGACGCGTGCAAGTCAGGATGGAAGCACGAGGTCTCGAACATCATGTATTTCAGCCTGCTCTTTCTAACGGCCTCGAACAAGCGCTGCGCGTCCTCGAGCGAGCCGCACACAGCCGGCACCGCGGAGGCCACGTGCTTGCCGCGTTCGAGCGCCATGACCGCCAGCCGCGCGTGGCTTGGCGGGTCGGTGGCGATGAACACCGCCTCGATCCGATCGTCCTTGAGCATCTCCTCGCACGACGGGTAAGTCTTTGCGCACCGGCACGCCGCCGCCAACGCCTTGCAACGGTCCGGGATCAGGTCGGTGACGGCCACGACCTCAACGTTCGGATGATTCTGAAACCCGAACGCCGCGCCGAACTGGCACGTGCCGTAGCCGGCGATGCCGACGCGGATCTTCCGGTCGGAAAACGGCTGCCAGCCCTTCGCCGCGTTCGGATCGGTTTTTGTCCTTTCAAAACCGGCGATGACATTGCCGTCGGCGTCCCTGGGAAGCTCACCCGGCTTCGCCCCGCCGGCGGCCGCGGGTTGGGCGGCAACGATGGACGATCCGGCGGCAGCGACGCCCAGCAGCGTCGCGGTCTTAAGGAATTCCCGTTTATTCATTTTGCAATTGTTGTTCATTTGATGATTGATTGGTTTGTTTCGTTCACTTCAGCGGCACCTTGACAATGGTCAGGGAATGGGGCGGCAGATTGACCGCGCCCTTGCTGAAGGTCAGGGTTGTCTTCCGTGGCGCGACCCGGTCGGGATGCTCGATGTCGTTGAACGCATCAGGCGAATCGCCAGCCAGGATCAGGACCGCATAGTCGCCTTCTAACAAAAGGTCTTTCATCTTGACGGTGCAGGCAACCTCCTTGTCCGGGTGGCGGTTCACCAGTGCAATCGCCCAGTTCTTGCCCGATTCGTTGACGGTGGCGATGGCGTCCATCATCGGAACCCGCTGGTTGCCATGTTTGAGATTCCCGGTTTCAAGTTCCAACTTGCCGACGCGGGGTTCCAGTTCGTTGGCATACATCGCCATGGCATGGAAATGCGTGCGCTTGACGATCCCCTTGGGATGCACGAACAGCGGCCCGCGGGTGTTCACGAGCGGGGCGATGTTCGCCATCCCCACATCTTCCGCGTGACGAAGGCAGGCATTGAAAAACGAGGCGGAGAACAGGGCGTCAGCCATGGTGTATTGCGACGCGATGTCGGCCTTCGCACGGGCTGCGACCAGCTCGGCGACCTTGGGGTCGGCATAGTTCTGGACCTCTTTGCGCGGGAAGCCCGGATGATGCCAACCGCGCAGGTTCCATTCGTCGTAGGCAATCTTGATCCGACCGCGGTAACCGGCTCCCTCCAGCACACCGATGAAACTGGCAATGGACTTCTCCGGGGCTTCCGACTGCATGATGCAGGTCAGATAATCAGGCATTTGGTTCTCCTGCCAGAGACCCAGCCAGTAACCATGGATGGAGATATAGTCCAGGTAGGGTCCGGCCAACTTGAGCAGGAGCGGGGCGTAGGCTTCGTTGGCCGCGGCGGACAATTTGACCTGCGGATCCGCGGCCTTCATCGCCTTGGCCGCCTCCAGGACCAGCGGCGCCCACTGCTCGATGGGCTTGTTGCCGATTTCCCACCCGCCGTAGTTCTCGTTGCCGATGCTCCAGATGGGAACGCCCATCGGATCAGGATGGCCGTTGTTTCCGCGCATTTGCGCGTATTTTCCGGATTTCCCGTTGCAGTATTCAACCCAGTTCCTCATTTCCTCGACGGTGCCATTGCCGGCGTTGTTGCAGATATAGGGTTGCCAGCCAACGAGTCGGCTGAGCTTGACAAACTCATCGGTGCCGAAGGTATTCGGCTCGCGTACGCCCCAGGCCATGTCATCCGTCGGCTTGCGGGTCTTGCCGACGCCGGTTTCCCAGTGATAGCCGCTGACATAGCAGCCGCCCGGCCAGCGGACCACGGGAACCTTCAACTCCTTCAATGCCGCAACCACATCCTTGCGGAATCCGTCTTTGTCGGACAGCGGTGAGCCGGACTCGAACACCCCGCCGTAAACCTGGCGGTCGAAATGTTCGAGGAAGCCGCCGAAGATCATCGGGCTGTAAGGTACGGAGCGGGCACTGGTATCGATCGTGACGGTGGCCTCCGTGTCCTTGGACGGATCGTTCACCTGCTCCAACGCAACGTCGTCGTACCAGGCCTGTCCGGTCGCCATCCCCCAACCGCCGAAGAGACAGTTGATTTCGAGATGGGTCGCCGCTTCAGATTGAAAGACCGTGGTTACCCGTCTCCAGTCGTTGGTCCCCGACACCGCGGGAGTTCTGACCTCCTGCATGTTCTGGATGTTGAGCAGCACGCCGGCGGCACCATGGACATCTTTGGTCTTGAGCCATCCCGAGAGCCGATAGAAGGTGTTGGGTTGGACGGTCACCGTCGTGGTCCACGCGGCGTCTGTTCCCTGTGCGGAATGGATCGAGACACACCGCTCCCTAGTCCTGCCCGGCGATTCGACGCTCCACCGGGCGTTTTCATTTCCGGCCCAGGCACGCGACTTCCAGCCCTTGACGCCGTCGCCCTCCTCCTCCTCGAACGAGGGATTAGGCAGGAGATTCACGGTGGGTCCGGAAGCCTTGGCGGGCACGCCGGTTTCTATCGCATCGATCTCGACGCGATTCGTCTCACCGGCATGGGGTGTGGCCAGCGAAGCCAGCAAGGCGGCAAGGGTGAGGGATGTTCGTTTGTTCATGGCGCTTTTCCTATAACAAGGCCTTGGTGTGATCCGACAAGGCCGGGTTCATCACGTCATCGGAAACCTTTTGCCCGTTCATGAACAGATCGAAGTAGCACTGACCGAACACATAGGCGGTGGAGCGAACAACCGGCTTGGTGACCCCAAACTCCCGGCGCAAATATCGCGGCACCCATGGTTCGCTGCCGCCAGTGTCCCACGGCACCATCCCATACGGGCCGAGAACTTTTGCCCCGGCCCAGGATGAATCGTCAAATCCCTCCCGTTCCCACCCGTCCTTGCGTTCCTTCGCGGCCTTCCACTGTCCATCCGTCGGGATCACCAGCGGTTCCCCTTGTGTGAACTCCACCCGCAGCAGACCAAGCAGGCCCGCAGGGCCAGGACCCCCACTGTTCACCGCCATGACGGCAATGCTGTTGGTCCCGCTTTTCATCAGCCCCGTCACGTCCAGCTCAGCCGGGGTCGCCCAGTCTTTTCCCTCGACGGCTTTGTTGCCGTTGATGAACACTTCCAACGAGTTGTCCACCGTGATCTGACAAACCGCCCTGGCGATTTTCCGCCCGTCTGGCAAGGTCACGACCCGGCGAAAATACCGGGCTTCCGCAGGCGCGCTGACTGCGGGATCTCCTTCGGGAAACCAGATCCAATTCACGGATTTCACCGCGGCAAACACCCCGGGCTTCTGCTGTTCGATCCATTTCGCCTGCCAGTCCCCGGGCTTGAGCAGGCCCATCGACCACAAGGCCGGCTTGCTCCAAGATGAAGAAGTCAGAGGTCGGAGGTCAGAGGTCAGAGTCCAGACCCTCACTTTCCAATGGCACTGCATCCGCGACTCCAGCGGCTTACCGGCATATTCCACCTGAATGCTCTGATCCGACGCCACCTTCCCGCTATCCCACAAGTCGCCCTGGTCCTTGGCTAACAGCCCAGGGGTCGAGGCCACCAGCACCTGATAGGCGGCTTGCCGCTGTCCCCTGGCTCCTGTCCCCTGTATTCTCTCTTCCAGCACCCATGACAAACACGGCTTCGCCACGTCAATGCCGAGTGGATTATTCAGGTATTCACAGCGAAGATTCGCCACATCGATGGCGTGCAGGGATGCCAGCGGCGCCAGCAGCAGGGCGGCGAGCGTGAAGTACCTGAGTCGGTTCATCTGTGTATTCCTCATATATGCATGTTTCATTTGACGGCATCCGCAAGGATGGATTGGAATTGATAGGATCCAGAGCCCACCGCATAGATGGCGGCGTTGCTTTCCATGCGAAGGAATTTCACGCCTGCCGCTTGATCGGCTGGTTTGCCGGATTCGGTCACTCCGGTGGCCACCTTGGCCGGCACATACACGGTCGCCGTGGTGTTGGGCGGGATGGTGACTTCCAATGTCAGTTTCTGACCCTCACGCTTCCAGTTGCTGATAATCCGGCCATAGGGCGAGTCGTGATGACATTTCACCCAGGTCAGATCACCAACCACGGCTGGCTTGACGATGATATGCTTGAAACCGGGTTTGGCCGGATCGGGTCGGATGCCGGCCAGTCCCTGATAGAACCAAGCGTCCAAGGAGGTGAAACACGAATGGATCTGTGACCAGTGACCGTTCCATTGTTCCCACCAGGTGGTGGCGCCCTTCTCGAGCATGTATCCCCAGCCCGGATAGTCCTTCTGGGTCACGATCAGCCATAGAAGATCGTTGCGGCCTATGTCCATGAGGTAATTCATCAGGAAGTAGGTGCCCAGCATTCCGGTATCAAGGTGCCCCTTGCGCGTGACCCGGACACACTCCTCTAACTTGTTCATGATGGTCGGCCGCAATTCCTCTGGCACAACACCGGTCATCAGCGGCATCAGGTAGTAGGATTGTTCGTCGAGGACATAGAATTGCTTGTCCTTGTCATAGAAGGCGGCGTGGACCAGGGGCCGCAGGCGCGCCAATTCAGTTTGCATGGCCTTTGCCTCGTCCTGCCGCCCGAGGACCTCGGCCATGCGGGCCCATTGCTCGCGCAGATACAGCCGGTAACAGTTGTTGAAAAATTCGGCCGCAGGCTTGGGCGGCCAATTGTTCGTATCCATCCCGCGTTCCGGCGGAACCCAGTCGCCGATGAAATCCCATTGCCCACCAAAGGCACGGACGACTCCGTCTTTCGCGTGGGCTTCAATGGCCTCGATGTGACGGCGGCAGGCGTCGAAATTCCGCTCCACAATCCGCGTGTCCTGATAGTAGAGGTAGTTCCGCCAAGTCAGGGCCTGTCCCGCTCCACCCCATGCCGGGCCACCGCCGCCACATTTGTATTGCGGCGCGGTGTGAGGCAGGTAGCCGGTATCGGGGTCCGCCCCATCAAACCAGTCGGTGGACCATTTGCCGTAAAATGGCTGCATCATGAAATTCATCATGCAGCTTTCGATGGACACCTGCCCATCGCCGTAACCCAGGCGTTCCCGATGCGGACAGTCGGATAGATATCCGCTTTGGCTCAGACACTGGATGGTCCACAGGTTCACCTGGTGCATGCGGTTGAGTTGCTCGCCGGAACAGGCGAAACCGCCGCGCGTTTCAAAGTCGGCACCTATCAACTCCGCCTCGGCGTCCGCAAGCACCGGTGCCGTGGCGAGCCCCTTGATGATCGCCCAGCGGAAGCCGTGGTAATTGAACTTCGAGCAGAATTCATCTAACGGTTTGCCCGCGCAAATGAAACGGTCGAGCTGGTTGAACGTCTGCAGGGGTTCCAGCTTATCGGCGTATTCGATGGTGATGGTGTTGCCTGCCGCCTGCCCGCGCACGCGCAGCTTGAGCCAACCGGTGAGCTGGGTGCCGAAATCCAGTTGATAGTTTCCATCAGCGCGTTTGGTGCAAGCAATCGCAGGAATGGTCTTAAGCACACGCATGGGCGGGCACTTCTGGGCTTCGGCCGGAATCGCAGGAGCCGTAACCTCAGTGACAGGTAGCCAGTCGCTGTCCGATGTTATCGGGTCGGCCCAGCGGGGATCATCCAGACGCGCGTCCACCTGCTCGCCGTTCATATTGTTCCAATCCCATGGGCCGAGCAGCGTGCGGCTGCTTGATTTGCAGCGCCATTCGCCGCCCGTGGCAATACGCAGCGGGCGACCGTCAACCATCATATCGAGCTGCATCCGCGCGAGTGCGGTGTCGTGTTGCACATTGGGGTTGGACCGACCGTCGAGCACTTGCCAATACCAACCCCGGCTGAGCCACAGACCGATGCAGTTACGGCCTTGCCGCAGGTAGGGCACGAGGTCGTGGGTTTCATAGAGCGAACGTTTGCCATAGTTCGAAAGAGCGGGTCCCAGGATGTTAGGGCCCACCTTCTTCCCATTCACATAGAGCTCGTAGAATCCCATGACATTGACCGTCGCCAGGGCGGATGTGGGGATGGCGGTGAGATCGAAGGTCTTTCTTACATACGGCGCGTCAATACCAGAAAGAGACCTGGGAATGGCCAGCCGTTCGAAATCCCCCGCGCTGGTATTGCCGCGCACACCATTGAGTTCATACTCGACCGCAAGGTCCTTCACGTGATTGAGCGCCGGATCCCCGCCGAGTATCCCGGAGCCAACCTCGATATCCAAAACACCGTTCTTCACCAACGGAGCGACCTTCGCGGTGACATCGGCCGCACCCGCTCCATCACGGGCCGAGTAGATCGCCTTGAGAATTTTCAATTTCCCGCTGGTGTTCGCCGCGCCAGCCTGCGGGCTGATCCAACGAGCCGTCCAGTCTTCCGGCTTGAGCATGCCCATCGTCCACGTCGCCGGCTTGCTCCACTCCGATGCCTTGCCGTCCTGATCCCACACGCGCACCTTCCAGTCATAACGCTGGCCGGAAGCGAGCGGCTTGCCGCCATACTCGACGTTCTGCGATTGATCAGACGCGACCTTCCCGGAATCCCAGACTCCTGCGACAAGGATCTGATAGGCCGTTTGTTTGACCCCGCGTGGCGTCGGATTTGCGCCACTCGTTTCGATGAGCCAGCTTAGATTGGGGTGCTGCGCATCGATGCCAAGCGGATTCTCGGTCGACTCGCAGTGGAGCCCGACCGGAAGCACGCCGGCTACGGCAAAACAGCGGAAAACCAGGGCGAAGACGACAAAGGAGGGAAAGCGGCGGGAGAAGTGTATCATGGGAACGTGTGCATAATACGGAGCGCGGGAAGGATTATTCCAGACAACATGTGCTTCGGCTGTCGCATTTTGATGCGACACACGGCGGTCATCGATCATCAGCGCACGCGGATTCGATGAAACTTGCGCAAATCGCTGGTGCTGGCGGTGAAACGAAAGGCCTGACCTCGGAATCATCGCCCAGGGCGTTTTGGCGTTGCGGCGGGGGCCAGCAAGGTTTTCAGAAGGGCCTTGAGGCAACTTCTGATCGGGTGATCTGGAGACAGCGTTTTCATGGCGTTTTGGTATGTCACTAATGGGCTTGTCGGAATGGGGCGTGGGAGATGGGGCAAAGCTGAAAGCTGAAATCAAGAACGTCGGTGAGCTGCGTGGGTTCTGTGGGTGGGAAATCCGGTCAAGCAGCGAACAAATCCCGAATCGCAGCCACCGCAAGAATTATTTATTTTGCAACCTGTATCATTTAGGTTCAGGTTGCCACGATTTTCCCTGCCCGGTGTGGAAGGGGTGAGGCGGGCCATGCGAGTCGGGAGACTCGCGGTCCGCGAGGCATGAACGTCGCGGCAGCGTGCGGGCTTGGCGGACTTGGGGGATCGGTGGCAATTGCCGCATGGATGTAAATTCTGACTATCGCCATCTTACCTCTTGACAGAATCGGTAAGGGGAGCGACGGTTCCGCCGTGCATGCGACCATCACCAGCAAACGACAAGTGACCTTCCCGGCGGCAGTGCTGGAGGCGATCGGTGTGGGGCCGGGCGACCGGATTGAAATCGTCCCCTCGGCGGAGGGGTATCTATTGCGGCCAAAGCGGGTGGACCACGGCAAGCTCGCGCCACTGCGCAAGGCGCTCAAGCCGAATACTCCGCCATTCGATCTCAGCGTCTTCCGCCGCCACCCACATGAAAGCGCGTTACGGGATTGATACCTCGATTCTCGTCCGCCTACTCACGGGAGATCCGGCCAAGGACTTCGATAAGACCGTGCGAGCCTTGGAGGCGCTGCTCAAATAGGAGCCAGCAGCGGCGTTTTACGCCTCCAACCAAGTCATCGGCGAGGCCTACATCGCGGTCCAGCACCACTATGGAGTGTCCAAAGCGGAGGCTCGCGCCGCCCTCCTGGCCGTGTTATCGAGCGGACTGGTGGCTCCGCTCGATGGCTTGCCCGTGTTGGATGCGATTCGCAGCACCGAGGGTTGCGGACTCATGGACCGCCTGATCGCCGGCGATTATCAGACGCGTGGATTGACGACTCTCACACACGACCGGAAAATGGGGTCGTTGACGGGAGTGATGCGGCTGTGAAACTTCGTTCCGGGGAACTGAAGCACGGCAATCGGAATTTCTGCCCGGTGGCCCGGTGTGGAAGGAGTGAGGGGGATTCCGAATCGTATGCAATCTGCTTGGCGGGCTATATGTTATCAGGTAGGGTGGCCCGGCCCCGGGCTGCCGACTTGTCCGCCGTGAGGCGGTGATGATGTGCTATACTTGGACCGTCAATGACACCGCACCCTCGGGAGCAGTTAGGGCGCGGCGAGGCCGCCACGCCCTACCATGGATGCCGTTACGGTGGCGGCGACGCTTCCACGCGGACGAACAGCTTGCCATTGAACGGCGCGGCGGAGGACAGCGTTACGGTCACTGTTTCAACCCCGGCAACCGCAGCGGCGGGCGTCTGGGTGGCGGCGGCGTCCAAGGTCCAAGCCGACAGGCCCGTGCTGTAATAGACCTTGTAGGTGAGCCCGGAATCCTTGGTCCGGGCGTATTTGAAGACCCCGGTGGTCTTGTCAAGTTGCTGGGTGATCGGATTGACCGAGGAACCGGTGGTCGGATCCAGGCCGAAGGCGAATTCCTGGAGGTTGGTCTGACCATCGCGGTCCGGATCATGGGCCGGATCCTTGTCGGTGAAGGCATTGGCGAAAGTGCCATTGCCCCAGATGACGTAGGGGCTGCTGCCGCCCACCGTGAGCAACAGCTCTTGAGGGCTGCTCGCGGTATCCATCGAAACGGTTCCGCTGATGCCGTTGTAATGGATGGTGGCGGAAGTGCCGGTGATGGCGGTGGTAGCGGTGGCCAACACATACTCGCCTACTGCTGGTGCGGCTGCGGCGGTGAGGTCGAGGATGCTACCGGTCATTGCCAGCGTGCCGGTGATGGCGCGGGTGACTTGGGCACCCGCTGTGGCGGCGACCGCCAGTGCATGACGCGCGCCCGAGGCGATGGTGACGTTGCCGCCGATGTTGCCATTGCCGGCCAGGGTGGCCGGGCTGTTGACGGTCACGGCCGTGGCGGCGAGCGATCCGGTGACGGCAAGCGTGCCTACGTTGACCGTAGTACTGCCGGTGTAGGTGTTGTTGCCGAACAGCGTCAGCGTCTCGGAGCCGGACTTGGTCAGCGCGCCGCTGCCCTGAAGGGCATGCGCGTCAAGTTAAGGGCTTATTCCCTTTAACCACGGGCTTTTTCGGCTTCACGCGGCGGAGAACGAACGTGTTCCGGTCTTCCACCAGCCATTCCATCTCCTCTCCCTTCTCGATCTGCGCCGCCTCCGCCAA
>JAPLUI010000095.1 GCA_026397725.1 Verrucomicrobiota bacterium
AAGGGGGAAGGTGTCACTTTTCACTTCACAGGCAAATCCTATTCGACAGGCCGCTCCATCGCCCGCAAACCCTTGCAATCAAACCATCCGAGCCTATTCCCGGCACTCACTCGCTATCCCTCGAGATCAAGAGTCCTGAGACCTATGTATCGAGAGTTGGGACATTCGCCAGGTGGGCGGGCATGAAAGTCGAATCGCCCGAATTCGGCACCGAAGCGCCCAGCCGCAAAACCGTGATCCCGTGGAAGCGGGTTGAGGAGTTGCTCGCCATCGCCAATGGGGAGATGAAATTCATCCTGTTTTGCGGGTTTCGCGCCGGGATGCGAAGGGGTGAGATCACCGCAGCCCGGCCGGAATGGTTCGACCTGGATTCCAGGTTGATCCACATCCCGGCGATTGACAAGGTGACCGGGTTTTCCCCCAAGAGCGGCAAGGCGCGCACTATCCCGCTCCTCGAATCGTTTGCGGCATTCATCAAATCCGAATATTCGGATTGGGATACTAGGAAGTTTGTTTTGCGACCGGAGGTTGAGCAGGGGTCATGGCGCTACCGGTTTGATTTCCGCAAGATGATTGAGGCTTTTGCCAGGACGAATAGCCCCAAGCTCACGGCCCACGTGATGCCATTCGTTTGCCAGCCATTTGGCCAACGGCGGTATTGGGATAGCTCAGTTGTCGGCCTGGACAGGAGACAAGATTGCCACCTTGGAAAAACACTATCTGCACCTAAAGGCAGAAGCAGAAAAGGCGGAGGCCGCATTCGCCGGGGAAACCACCCAGTCGGTTCTGATCCGCCGCATGGATGAGTTGATTACAGCACAACGCGCATTCGAAGAACGGACGAAAAGCGGTAACTTGATTTCAGAAGCTGTCCAGAAAGAGTTGCCCCGACAGAAAGAGTTGCAGCCGCCGCCACCGCCAAAGGCCTGGTTTGAGACATTGCGGCTTGAAAAACTGCTCTCCGAACTCATGCCGCACTTGGATTCTGACGATGCACGATTGGCACGCTATCGCGAATTCCTGAAATGGCATGAGCGCGATTGCTTGAAAATTGAATTCGATGAAAAGCAAAGAGATTCCGTCCAGTTTGGGACACCAAGTCCGGAGGTCGAAATTACTGACAAGATGGTGATGGATCGGGCGGCCGGCACGTTGACACAGCACCTTGAGACTGGCGTCCCAGACGCGGAAGCAATGGGCCAGCGATTCCGCCGTTGGAATGCGGCAAACCCAAGAAACCAAATCTCTAACATGGTCTGACAGACAGCAACTCCGGCCATCTTTTCACCCAAGAGCGATCACCACGCCCGGTTATGCAGAAAAAAGTTGCACCAAAGTTGCACCGTTTTTCCCCGGCACGGTTCTCGGCCTGACAGCAAAAATCCCGCAGTCGGCTGAATTTCGCCGCCACGATGCCGCTGGTGCCGCTCCACCACCAAGAATTTCGGGCAGGAATTCCCGGTCTTTGCTCAAAATCGCTCGATCCCTCGGAAGTGAAAACGTCTTTCCGGGTAAACCAAATCGATCCCCAATACACCGGAAATGGGTTTTGCTGAAAAATGGTCCTTGGCATGACGTAAAAAAGCCCTAGCTTTTCCGTCAGGAATTAAATGATTCAAAAATCCCCATCCATTGACTCTAAGGTAGAGTAGCCGTATTTACGGCAATGGCAAGGGGTGGGTCTTCACACCAAAGCATTTTCAAGACCTGGGCAGCAGCGCCGCCATTGATTCGACTCTGCGCCGCCTCAAGGCAGCCGGCATCATCCGCCAACTCGCCCGGGGCCTCTATGATTTCCCTGCCCAAGACCCGGTGCTCGGCACGGTGGCTCCATCCGCAGATGCCATCGCCCGGGCCTTGGTGGTTCGGGATGCCATCCGCCTCCAACCCTCCGGGGCATACGCTGCCAACGAACTCGGGCTTTCCGACCAGGTGCCATCACGCATCGTCTTCCTCACCGACGGCCCGGCGCGTAAAATCAAGATCGGCAAACGGGAAATCCACCTTCATCACACCACGCCGCGCAACATGGCCACGGCTGGGCGCAAGAGCGGCACACTCATCCAAGCCCTCCGTCACCTCGGGCAGGATCAGGTGGACGAAAAAGTTCTCGCCATCCTGCGCCGCCAAATCACCGACAATGACCGACCTATAATCCAAAAAGATCTCCATCATGCGCCAGCTTGGATCGCCGATCTGCTTCGCCCTTTAACCGTACCGCCCCTTTGAATTTTGGACGCCAGCCACAAAGCCCCCGTTTCCCCCGCGGTCTCCACTGTCTCGAACGTCGCGCCGATGCATGACTGTGGAAAATCCACGTCGTTACTGCGAGTCTTGACTTTACCTTTGCCGACCATTTGGCGGAACTGGATCACTGATAGAATATTATCGCGGTCCGCTTACGCGGATAGAGTCAGAGGAATTCAGCCTTTCTGGTCAAATCCGGCTTCCATCTTCGGAGTCGTTAGGCTGAAATGGCACGGATCGTTTTAACGTCGTATGGTCAATGAAAAATCATCAGATAAAGTGCAGGCACTTGGAGATGGCCGAACCCTGTCAATTGTTAGGCTAGAGGTAACTGGCCATGAGGGGGCGCAGGGCGTCGAGAGACTGCCTGTAGCAAGTCCGATTGGTGAGGTGAATGCGTATCCAGCGGATGAACTGTAGGCTCAGTTCAGTGGGGCGGT
>JAPLUI010000104.1 GCA_026397725.1 Verrucomicrobiota bacterium
ATGATTGAGCCAGCGTGCATTCGCCGGTTGGGCCGTGAACGCCTCGGCCCCAACCACGGCGCGGCCATGGGTGTGGGCAATGGCGGCCGCCAGTCTCACGGATGCAGCAATATCCCGGCCATCAGGTATCGTATCATCGTGTTATTTGTTTACACCGCCTTACTTCCCAAATAGCCACAATACCGGTTGGGTGATGGCAATATTGCGCTTCACTTCGTCACTCTCCGGGTCCGGCTTCAACCGTTTCCACAGTTCGAGATATTTCGGTTCCCCGAAAGCAAGCCCTGCAAAGAGCAGGCACGACTGCCGCGCTGGCCAGCCTTCCCACGCCTGCACATCCGGCTTGAGGGGCCATTTCGATTTGGCCTCCAGATACGGGTAAAGATATTCCATCGCCCGTCGAATGCTCCTGCCGTCCTGCGTTTGATACGTCCACAGGTTGTCGTCCTTCGTGGCGAGCACCTGGCAGAGCGTAGCCATATTTTCGAGCTGGAAGATTGAATAGCCGTACGGCTTCGTGCGCTTCAACTCAGCCGGAAAACTGCCGTCAGGGTCCATTTGCTTCACCAGAAAGACCTCTTTGAACTGCCGCCGGCATTCAGTGATTTTCGTTTCATCACCGGTAAAGCTAGCGAATGCCGCGATCTGCAGCCAGAACGCCACGGCATGGTTGTTCTTGGTATTGGCTTCATCTTTGCCATTCTTGCTCGTCGTCATCCACTCTGACAAATCGGAAAACCACTGCTTTAATCCGGTCATCAATTCCGGCTTGAACGCTGGTGATTCTTGCATGGCCGTGACGGACGGTGGAATTTCGATCAAATGCAGGGCATCGATGATGCCGTAACAACGACCGGGCGACTTCCCCTGAATGGCCTGGGCATACTCCAGATGCGGATTCATGCGTGTCGCCGGATCAAGCAAGAAAACGCGCAGCAGTTGCGCGGCTTTTTCGGCATAATGATCTTCTCGTGTAATCATATATGCTGCTCCCAGTGCCGCAACCGCATCCCGCAGGTTACGCATCGCCATCCGGTGCTTTGAGAAGACACCGGGATAAGACATGCCGTCTCTATTTATAAAAGGCAGACCGTTGGTCTTGGCGGGGTCGGGCCAGGAATAATCAGCTTCCGAATAAAAATCATTCGGCCCCCCAGTGCTGCGCTCTGCACGAGCGGCTGTAATGGTTATTGGTTCGATCTTCAGCGCCGCATCCGCGGCCTTTAAGATGCGCACTTTGTCTACCGCACCCTCCGGCGGCGGATTCTTCCTGTCAGCCGCCTCACCCCACCGGATAGCATCCTCCCACTTCTCACTCGGCGACTTCTCTGCGGCAAAAAGCGATACCCCAAACACCAGAACCACCATCCCTGTATGGAATAACCTTTTCATATGCTCCTCACTTCTCGTGGCAGGTTGCGGAATGATTGACGTCGCATCTCTTCTCCGGTCTTCCGGTGTTACGGGCAATAGGTGATCACCACGTTGTCGATCAGATCCATGGCGTCGCCCTCGGCCTTGCCCAGCGTGAAGGTAAGGGTATGCGAACCCGCCGTCAGCGGAAATGCAGGCGTGGTGAACGTGCCCCACTCTTTACCGAGTTGGCCCGATTCCAGCTTCAGGATGACCGTCTCATCCATCGTCACGGTCAGCGGAACCGGCGTGGGCGCATAGCCACTGCGTTTCACCGCACTGAAGCTGAGCCGGTAATTCCCTTGATCGGAATTGATCGCCTGCGAAAAGCTGCTGCCGGCACCGCGCAAGTGCGCGGTATGCTGCGAGCCATCCGGTGACGGCGGCGCGGTGATCGGACCCTTGAGATGATTGATGCCAGCCTCGGCCCCATCCTTGAACGTCCACGTGGCGCCGGGCGGGTTCTTGCCAATGGTCTCATCATATTCATTCAGGAAATCGAATTCCTCGAAGCTGTGGTTGGCTACGCTGACCGCGCCCAGTCTTGGAAGAACTGTTACGACATATGCCCTGGTCGACCCATCTGCCGCGGTAATCGAATAGGTCAGCGGCTTGGTGAAGTCATTGGTGGAACCGGATGCCGGCGTGCCTTTGACCAAAGGAGATCCAGTCCTGTAAGTCGGCGCCAGCTTTGTCAGATCGGTCGCCTTCGGCACTTCCACGCGGATGTTGTTGCCGGAAATCACGGCATCCGGCATGCCGGGAAAAACGAAATCAAGAATAGTGGCGACCGGCCCACCCGTCAATTCGGCGACAATCACCGCGGGATTCCCGCCAAAGCTAACGGGTGAAGGATCCGGCACGGCAATGGTCGGGATGCCATTATCCGCAGTCGTGATCGCCAGCGCCTGCTTTTTCGTGTCGGCGAGAAAACAGGCCTTTGAAATCCTCGTTGTCAGCTCGGGCAATGTCAGCTTGTGATCGGCTGGCAGTTGATCGACGCAGATATAGAGCAGGTTGCCCTTGCTGGTGACCCAACCCCATGAAAGTTGGTGCGGGAACGGGCTGGCCGAAGTGCCGTAAATCACCGCGCCATTGACCTTCATCCATTCGCCCACCTGAGCCAGATGCTCCAACGAACCTGCCGGAATTTCTCCCAGCTCATTAGGTCCGACGTTCAGCAGATAGTTTCCGCCCTTGCTGGCAATCTTGCAGAGGTTGCGGAGCAAATCAGGAGTCGATTTCCAACCGTTGTCGCCCTTGCGGTAACCCCAGGTGCCATTCATGGTCATGCAAGTTTCCCAATCCCTGCCGGGCAGGCCGTTGGCGGGGATGTTCTGTTCCGGGGTTTCGGTATCTCCCTGAAATGGACCGCCCAGGCGATTGTTCGTGATGATTTTCGGGTTGCACTCCATGACCGCCTTGTGGATGCGTTCGTGCTGCCCCGCGCCGCCGCCTCCCATGTCGAACCACAGGATCGCAATGTCGCCGTAATTCTTCAGAATCTCGCGCAACTGCGGAATGACGATTTCGTCGGTGTACTTATCATAATCCCCCTTGCTGGCCGGATCCCAGTCGTTCAGCGCGCCGCCCGGATGGTGCCAGTCGTAGTTCTGTGAATAATAGAACCCGAGTTTCATGCCGTGCTTGCGGCAGGCGTCGGCCAGTTCCTTGAGCGGGTCGCGCTTGAACGGCGTGGCGTCAACCATATTGAACGGGCTGGCGGCGCTTTTGAACATGGCGAAGCCGTCATGATGCTTCGCAGTGATCACCATGTATTTCATGCCGGCGTTCTTGGCGGCCATCACCCACTTCTCGGCGTCATACTTGCCCGGATTGAAGTCCTTGGCCACTGCCGCATAGTCTGCGATGGAGATCTTCTCGTTGTACATGATCCATTCCGCATAACCGCCCCCGGACATCTTTCCTTTCCACTCCCCACCGAGCTGGGAGAAGAGACTCCAATGGATAAACATGCCGAACTTGGCCTCGCGCCACCACGCCATGCGGGCATCGTGCTGCTCAGGCGTCTCGTTGCGATCCTTGAGCACCGGACTGTCGGCAGGCGTCCGGGGTGGACCAGCCCCTTGCACGGCAAATGCCAATAGGCATGTTAGACCTGCCGCCATCGCGGCAACTGAGTGTTTCGAGCTGTGTCGCATTTTCATGTTTTGTTAATCTCTAGCAATGGTTGATTCGATAAAATCGCCACGGGATCATCCGCGCCGTTTCAATGCTGCTGGGCCATGATCCGCACCGGCCCGAGCAATCCGGATGGAGTGAGCGACGAATCCTTGGTAAAGTAGTTCCACGGTGCAAAGCAGTATCGCCCCTGGGAGGGCCGCGGTCTCCCAGTTAGAAACCAATCTGGAAATTTTTCAAGGAATCTACCCGTTCCCTCCCAAGGCCCCGGTTTCCACTGGCAGTCATCCGGCTGCTGTTCATCGCCGATCAAGCGGTTGGCCCACACGTTGGTCACCTCGATTTCCAACTGGTTCTTCATCCGCCACAAACGGCCAGGAATGGCAATGCGCCACGGGGCGCACCAAATCACGCCGAGATCGTGGCCATTGAGTTTGACCCGGGCAATATGGCGGACGCTCCCGAGGTCCAGAAACAGATCTTGGTTCGAGATGTCCGGTGTGCTGTCAACGGTCTGGCGATATACCGCAGTTCCGCTGTAGTATTTGATTCCGGTGCTCGGATTTTGGGTCCAATCGGTGAGCGTTGTGAAAATAACAGGTTTTGCGGGGCCTCCCCATTTCGGGTCGAACTGGACCTGCCATGTTCCGGTCAACTCGGCCACGGGACGCAACGCCGGGAAATTCACGGCGGCCGTCGTGTGTTGCGCTTTGCCGGGTTTCCGGAATACCACAAAGAAACTTTGCGCGGGTTCGAACTGCATCGGAACCACAGTGGTTCCAGTGGTCACTGTGTAATTCGGCAAATCACGCATCGTCGCCGTGACCGGGTCCCAGAGTTCGGGTTGTTTGCCGACCACAGCAAAGGCACAACTAGTCTGGCTGGCGATATGCCGGGTGTTGGCGACGAAGAAGATATCGGTCGTACCATCGCTGCGGTGTATGGCTTTGAGGTGATTGCTGACGGGCTGTGTCTGAAAATCGCCTTTGAGGGAAGCGTATCTTCCCCATAGCAGGAGGGCCTGGCAACGATGCAAATAGGCAAAAAACGCCTTTCCTGGCTCCCACCAAGTCTGGGTGCGGTCAAAGTGGGTTCCCCATTGTCCGTATGACTGACCTGGCTTGTACCGGTCGGACCACGGCTGATGACAGAAGGCGGCCAACACCATCCGGTTGATGCCATCGCAGAACGCGGCATCACCGATGGGTTTGAGCCAATCCGGGGTTTCGGTATATTTGCTATCCTCGGGCCAGCCGGTATAGGCCTCCGCTTCGATCAGGTTCTGTTGGGTCTTGCGCAGTGCCGCAATGGTCGGCTCAACCTCAAAGGGCGTGTATTCTCCGGGTTTGTTGCCGGAA
>JAPLUI010000378.1 GCA_026397725.1 Verrucomicrobiota bacterium
CAAGAATGTGGTGGCTCCTTATCGCGCCCACGTTACTCCCGGTGCCACACCCGCCCACCGGGTTCTGATGCTGAGAACGGGAACGCCGAATCCTGGTGACGACCCGGAAGATGTTTGGGCCGCAGCGAGCGCCGGGACTTAGCCAAAGCGGTGTGGCGCTGCGCTTCCCACCGCACTCCATACCTTCACCTGCCCGGGCGCGAGCCAATGTCTGGAGTGCGATGGGAAGGGCGCAGCCCGCCACCCCGCTTTGGCTACACCATTCTTCACGCCGAAGATTTCAACATTCAACATTCAACATTCAACTTCCAACTTCCAATGATCAAGTAAGACCAAGAATTGTCACAGCCGCGTCCATTTTTATACTTGAATGTTGAATGTTGAATGTTGAATTCAGGCGGATGTTAGCCCAGTGATCCATGAAGAGATAGATTTCAGCTTCCAACATTCAATGCTCAAGTAGGAGCAAGACATGACACCGCATCGGCACTTCTGCCACCCGAAAACCCATGCGCGGATGATTCACGAATTCGTCTGAAACGCCAACAGGTGCCAACTCATTTTCTGCCGGGATCAGGAACTGTGAGCCCATGTCGGTCTGCCCCCAATGGGTGAGCGTGCCGCTGGCCGGTGCCGATCCGTAATTGAACCGGGCCGCACGCGAATCGGTGTCGCGCCGCGCCCATTGCACATGCCGCGATGTCGATGAGGTCGATCATGGGCAACCGGGCCCGGTGGGAGTGAGGTCAGTTGATCCGGCTGCCAATGCGCAACACGGTGAACGAATTTCCCGGCACGGTGCGGGTGAAGGTGGAGCCCGGGAGTTGCGTTGCTTTGCCGACCGGTGCCACTTGGGTGGGGGCTTCAAAGGAATTCCGGGCGAGGGGGTCCGGCGCAGTCAGCAGCCACTCGGCGACACCCGGACGCAGTGTTCCGGCGTTCCGGAGGGTGATTGCCAACACCTTCTCGGCCGGGCCGAGGTTGACGATCTTGAGGATGATCTCGCCGCGTTGGCGGTCGCGGCCGGCCAGCGCGAACAAGTCCGGATCGCCGCCGGCCTCGAGGCGTGTGGTTAGAACGACATCCGGCCGATGGTGCATGAAGAGCATCTGCGCGTAGTATGACGGCGTGCCGAACGCGCGGTGGTTGTCGAAGTGGATGAGGTCCGGTTCCCAGCGTTTGTCGTGGGTGTTCATGAACAGCGGGGCGTAGGAGACGAGGCGGACCACGTCGGCATTGCGCTCGAGGCCGAGCATGTAGGCGGCTTCTAACAAGGCGTTGTGGAGCGTGTGGTTGGTGCGGTTGCGGGCGGCGAGTTCCATGTTGCTCACCTTGGGTCCCTTGCGGTCGTATGTGTCGAAGCGGTTCATGTTGGCGCGGAACCAGGCGTCGTCGCGGTAGTCGTGGAGGTCCTTGATTTCGACGGGGGCCTTGGGTTTGCCGACGGGCGCATAGGCGATGGTGGTGATGGCGGGATACTTCGCCTTGATAGCCTGATAGAACGCGGGGTAGCGTTCGGTGTATTCGCGGCTGTTGAGTTCGTTGCCGAGGTTGACGTAGGCGAGCGGGAACGGATCCGGGTGGCCGTGCTGGGCCCGCAAATCACCCCATTTGGTGTGCAGCGGATCGAGCGCATAGGAGATGGCATCGACGGTGTCATCGACGTAGGATTGCACTTGCTCCGGCGGACAAGGCACGCCGCCGGGGGTGTGGATGGTGCAGGCGATGCCCATGTTGTTGCAGAAGAGGGCGGTGGCACCGATGTCTTCGGCGAGTTGCAGGAACTCCAACATGCCGAGGCCGTCGGTGCGGCGGTAGCCCCACATGGCGTTCCACACGCCGGGGCGCTCGGCGATGTCGCCAATGGATTTTTTCCACGCGTGGCCTTGTTCGAGGGTGAGGCCCTCGGTCACGCAGCCGCCGGGGAAGCGGACAAACCCGGGCCGCAGGTCGGCAAGCAGTTGGGCGAGGTCGGCACGCAGGCCGTTAGGGCGGCTGTGGAAGGTGTGGGACGGAAACAAGGAGACGACGTCGAGCCAGAGGGTGCCGGGGGCGTCGGCATAGAGTGCGAGGCGGGCGTTGTGGTGGGTGGTTTTGGCGGTGAGTTTGGCGCGGAGTTTCTTCCATGCGGCACCGCTGCCGGTGATGGCGGCGGGTTCTGACAGGCGGGTTCCGTCGGTGGTCTCGAGCACGGCAGTTAGATTGCCCTTGAACGCGGGCTCGGCGCAGACATACAGGTTGAGTTCGTAGGACTCGCCTTCGGTGAAGGACATGCCCCAATAGCCGGTGTTGGCGAGGCCGGCGGGATGGTCCTGGTCGGCAGTCTTGATCTCCCAGCGCAGGGAAGTGCTCTGGGCGGGATTGAGGAGTTTTTGTTTGTCGAGGGCCATGGTGGCCGCGGCACCGGCTTTTGCTAGATCCTGCCAGGCGGGGACGGGGTCCTTGGGCGGCCAGGGGATTTTGTCGCGGCACGCGGCCACGGCGAAGCCCTGGTCGAGCCGCATGCCCTCCGGCACGTTGCAATCCTCGAAGCTGCGGTTGCGGACGAGTTCGGCATAGAGGCCGCCGTCGCCGGCATGGTTGATTTCCTCGAAGAAGATGCCATACATGTGCGGGTTGACCTCCGCGCCCGCGGCGGCGGCATCCACCGAGATGGTGCCGGCCAGCGCCGGCTTGGCAGCGGCAGTCCCGGTTGCCGTTTCGTTAGATACCGCCACGGCTGGGGCGTCCGGCACCGCGAGTGCGACGCGGAAGCCGGTGTCGTAGGCGCGGATGCGGGGGTCGAAGCCATGGCGGGTGGCGGCGCGGCGCCACTCGGTGCTATAACGCCAAGCCCCGCCGCGGATCACGCGTTGCCCGGTTTCCGGCGGTCCCGGCGGGTCATCCAGCGGGGACTTCGCATAGTAGTCGTCGGCCGCCCAGTCTGCGCACCACTCCCAGATGTTGCCATGCATGTCGAACAACCCGAAGTTGTTAGGCGAATGGAACGGGCGGGTGAGGCGCACCCGGTGTTGGGTTTCCTCCGGCGAGCGCTTCACCTCGGTCTCCGGCGAACCCATCATGAATTCGCCAGGCGGAATCAGGGCGAACTTCATGCCTAGCCAATTGGTGACCTCGACCGGTTGTGCCAGGTGCTGCGACCAGGCCTGTTGGTGGGCGCGGGCCTGGGCGGCATCGAAGGGCGCGGTGGCCAGCGGCGGCGCCGCCCCGGCGGCCAAGCACGGCCCAGCGGCAAGGGCGGCGATGAGCCACCAATCCCGAGCTAAGGAGCCGTAAATAAATAAACATGGCGTTAGAAGTTTGATCATTCAGAAATTAGGAAAAATGATGGAGGGTAAAATGATGGATGAAAAGATCAGAATTCCCGATAACGGGAGCACAATTCCAGTTCTTCATGATTTTACCCTATCATGATTTTACCAAATTGATTCCATGCTAACATGCAGATTTTGCAAGGTCTATTTCTTTACGGGGCCTAACACCATCAGCGGGGCGCGAGCGGACATGGCATCAAATCGGTTAGTATGGGAGCGTGACAGGGGGCCGCTATCTTTTCGCGGGGGGCATGGGCGGTGCGCCGGGAATGCTCCACTCGTAAATTCCCATCGCGTAGCGGATTTTCTCGTTCTGCGTCTGGACTTCCAGGCGCAGGGCGCTGGTGGTGACCGGCTTGAACTTCACGGTGTTATACTGGTCCAACTCGAGGCCATAACCGCTCGGGTTCTCAACCTCCTTCCATTCCTTGCCGCTGAGATAGGTCACGCGCCATGACTTCGGCAGGCGTACCTCGCCCTTGGTCGGCGTTTCGTCGAACCAATACACCGCGCACTCCGAGACTGTTAGAGGCGGGTTGAAGTTCCGGCGCACCCATTGCGGTTTGCCGTGCTCGGCGCCGCCGAACGAATAGGTGGTGAAATGCGGCAGCCTGGCGTCGGAGGATGACTTGCCCACCTTGCCGTCGAACATCGCCTCATACGGATCGGTGCTGCCGCCGCGACTGTAGGACGCCAACGGTTCAAGTGGCAGTTGCCATTCGCGGGCGTCCGGCCCGGTGCCGAAGACCGGCAGGGCTGTTAGGCGGAGCCGGCCGGCGCCCATCGGGATCAGGGTGATGGTTTCGGCGGGTTTGGCGGACTTGACGGGGCTGGGTTGGAGTTTATCGACGAGGCCGAGGTGGTCTTCCTTCCAATTCGGCAGCTTGCGGGCGACGGCCTGGATTTCGACCGGCGTGCCCTCGTGGGTGAATGGCATGTTAGACCCGGGCCAGGGCTTGGTGACGACCTTGAAGGAGGCGGCGGGGTTGGTGGCATCGAATTCCAGCGCATAGTTCCACGGGGTGGTGGGCACGATTTCCCAGGCCGGCCAGGGTTCCTTGAGCTGTTGCGGCTGATAGGGAACGAGTTTCTCGCCGATTTTGATCGAGAACGTCAGCGGGCCGCGGTTCACCGAGACGGAGTTTTGGTTGGCTTTCCATGTTGTTAGGTTGACGCTCATGGGCAACTGCATGACCAGCGTGTCGCCGGCTTGCCAGATGCGGTTGAGGCGGAGGAACGCGCCGGCCCGCGACTGGGCTGCCAGCGGACGGTTGTTGAGCAGGAGCTTGACGGGGTCCTGGCACCATCCCGGCACGCGCAGGTGGAGCGGAAACTCGATCGGCGAATCGGTTTGGATCTTGAAGGTCACGGTGCCGTCGAAGGGATACTTGGTGTCCTCGTCGAGGGTGACGGCGGTGCCCTTGCCCACCTTGGCCTTGACGCTGCTAGGTGCATACATCACTGCGGCCAAGCCGTTGCCGGGAGTGGCCATCCACAGCGATTGCGCGAAGTACGGCCAGCCCGCGCCGCTGTTGTGCTGGCAGCAGCGGTGGTCGTGCGGGTTCATCACCTGCATGGGTCCGCCGTCGGCGAGTTCGGGCGCTTTGCTGCGGGCGTCGGAGTTCACCTGGTTGGGCGAGGTGAGGTAGCGCAGCCCCTTCATGTCCGCGGTGGTGGTGGCCGGCAGGGTGTTGAAGGCGAGGTTCTCGCAGCGGTCGGCCCACTTGGTGTCGCCGGTGATGCGGGTGAGGATTTCGTGAGAGATCATCATCTCGACAGCACCGCAGGTTTCGATCGCCTGGCGCGGGTCGGTGTAGCCGGGACGGGCGAATTCATCGCCGCCGAAGGCGCCGCCGGGCACCTGGCCATAGGTGCCGATGATGCTGTCCCACTGGCGCTCCGTGGTTGCCAGGAACTTCGGATCCTGGTTCTGTTGATAGAACAACGCCGGCTTGCGGAAGCCCTGGGAGAAATCCACGTTGTGGCCGCCGGTGGCGATGTTCATCCACGACGCGCCGCAGCGTTGCAGCTTGGCGGTGAGTTCCAAGAGTCGCGGGTCGCCGGTGCGGTTGTAGAGCCAATAGGCGTTCTCCAAGTCGTCGGCATTGCGCGGCACCTGCCAGCCCCCGGCAAAGAACTTGTTGTCGGGAATCGCCAATTCCCAGGCGAAATAGCGTTTCATCAGGTCAAGCACCCGCGGGTCGCCGGTGTATTCATGATAGGCCCGCAGCACGAAGAGCATGTTCATGTTAGACATGAGGTCGTGGTCGCCGCCCGGCTTCAGGTTGCTGAGGGGACCGAAGTAGCCGTCCTCGCGCTGGCTGGCGAAAGTGGTGGTGATCCATGGCATGGCTTCGTCGATGAGTTTCTTGTCATCGAGCACGAAGCCCATGGCGGCGAAGCCGCGCAACCAATAGGGCAACTCCTCCCATCCGCTGGCACCGACGCCCTTGGGGCTCAGCCACGCGTTGCCCTTCGGGTTGCAGAAGTTGCTGATCTCGGTCAGGTGGCCGACGTATCCCGCGGCTTGCAGCTCCAACTGCTTGCGCAGCCAGCCCTGGGGCTTGATGGTGCCGAATGGCAGGGTGATGAGCGGACTCGGCAACAAGGGCTGGCGGTTGCCGGCGTAGTGGTTGTTAGACAGCTTGACATCGGGCCGTTCCAACACCTCCACGCGGTCCTGGGCCAGCGCCATGGGCGCAGCCAGCGCTGCCATCAAGGCAACACTCGCGAGCCTCCGGAGTCCTTGTCCTTCTCTTTGGGTGCGTTGCATCTCAAATGGATTGCTACGATCCGGGGGCGGCCGGTTATCGTCATTTCGCGAAATGAACAGGCGCTTCGCAAAATGGGCATTGGCCTGGCGACCGGCATCAAGGGCAACCCCGTGACATGCCGGACCGGTGAGCCACGTTGAAAGTCGGGGGCGTGCGGTGGTGGCAACGGCGGGACGGTGGACTCCGAGGCCGGAACCTGCGATGGCGCACCTCCGGGGCTAGCCGATCCCCTTCTTCAAATCCCGAACGCTCCACAGTTTGCCTGCCGCAGCCACTCCGCACCCTCGCAACTTCCGCGCCCCGCTCGAGCGCTTGGGCCCGAAGCGACTTCGGCACTGTTTGAACACCTCATCCACAAACTGCCTGCTCCCAATCACCGCCCCATCCGTGAAATATCTAACCCGGCAACGCAGCATCTTGCTCATCGCGACATCACGGCTCCGCTCCAGTCGGGCCAACTCCGCTGCCACCTCCTCCTTCCTCATGCCCTTTCTAACCACCTTCACCGCCCGCTTCCCGTCCGCGCCCACCACTTCCGTCAGCTTCTCCTCGCCTTCCGCCAACAACAGCATCCGGTAGTCCTTCGACACCTTGCCCGTCCAGTGCCGCGCATCCGCCGCGTACCCCTGATGTGCCATGAGCGCCCGCACCAAACCCGCCCGGGCCTTCTTGCCATTGCCTCCTGGTCCGCCTCCCATTGCCTCGCCATAGCTGCTCCAGCGGTAGTCCGCCGGGTCCATCACCATCCCCGCCCGCACCGGATTCAGATCAATATAGGCCGCCATCGTCCGCGCCGCGATGCCATCTTCCACCAGCACACTCTTGAACACATCTTCCCACAACCCGCCGGTGCGCTCGTGCCGACGGTTGAACCATTGTGTGAAGCGCTGCACGAAGCCCTTCATGAACTCGCTCAAGCTGTGCATCCGATAGGTGAAACCCTCATGCAATTCCCTGGCGAGTGCCTCATTTCCTGTCTCCCGAGCATCCGCCAGCCGCTTCGCCACCTCCGCCACAAAGGCTTCGCTATAGACAAACCGCAACCGCTTCATCAGATCCTCGTCGGACAAGCCGCCCACTGGCAGCGGTGGCACCTCCAGCAGCAGATGAATATGGCTGCACATGAAGCAGTACGCCAGCACCCGGCAGCCGGAGAAGTTCTCATACATCCGCATGTACGTGCGCAGTTGCTCTTTCTCCGTCTTCCCAAAGGCAAAGCGCCGCTCCACCACCCTGCTCACGCAGTGGTAGATCACCGGCCGTTCCGTAGAATCCCTCCATGGTGCAATGAATCGTGCGTGCGGCATGCCCCAAGTTAGCCCGAAAATCCCCCAGCGCAAGACTTTCTTTATAAAAGGAGGCTCCTTTTGTTGACTTCCTTTTGTTGACGAGACCGCGTTGCGGTTCGTTGTCATTTTCGCCAGCGTCCCGGGGAAGCCGTCTGACGACGGCTTCCCCGGACTGCAACCCCGGACTGGACGGACTAATGCATTTGGCGTATCGGACTCGGATCAAAGGCAGTTGCCCCGTGCAAATATCCGCCGTTGGAAGGGCTCAAGGGCTCAAGGGCTCAAGGGCTCGAGAATGTGAAGAACAGGCTTGCCAATGTCCGTTGGTTCACCTAGCAAAGCTGCGTCCGCCCTCAGTTCCGCGATTCGGTTCTATCAGGATGGCGGAGCAGTGAAGGCCCCGACTCAGCACCAGCCGTGAAGTTCGACCCTGACAATGCCGGCAGCAAGTTTCCCCGCACCCGTTGGTCGGTGGTCGAGGCGGCGCTGGATTTCCGCGAGCGCGAGACGGCCATGCGGGAGTTTTCCCGGCTGTGCCAGGCGTACTGGTATCCACTCTATGGCTTCGCTCGTCGCCATGGCCATCCGCCCGAGGACGCTGCGGACCTCACCCAGGAGTTCTTCGGGCTGCTCGCAAGCGGCGATTTGTTGCAGCAGGCGGACCCGTCGAAGGGCAAGTTGCGGACCCTTTTCCTCACGGTTTTCAGCCGCCAGTTGGTCAATGCGCGGGAACGCGAGCGGGCGGCCAAGCGCGGCGGCAACGCCGAGATCGTGGCACTGGACTGCGAGGGCGCCGAGGGTTGGCTGGCCAGCGAGCCGATCGATCCCCGCCTGACCCCCGAGCGCTGGTTCGACCGGCAGTGGGCGCTCACCGTGTTGGAGTGTTGCCTCAACAGCCTGGGCTCCCGGCTGGCACTGGAGGGCAAGGAACAGGAATTCACCGCGCTGCGGCCCTTCCTCAGCCTGGCCGGAATTGGCACGGCCTCGTCCGAAGACGCCGCCCGCCGGCTCGGAGTTTCGGCGGACAACTTGCGCCAGAAACTCCTCCGCCTGCGCGTGCGGTTCCGCGTTTTGTTAGAAGAACTGGTGGCCGAATCACTGGCCGCGCCGAGTGTGGCCGCGATCACCGAGGAAATCCGCTGTCTCCAGCATGCGATCCGCGAATCGGGATGAATCCGCACCCCCCCAGCGACCCGGCGCCAAGCGCCCCCGCAGCCAAGCTCTCGCCGGCCGAAGCTGCGGGTCTGTTTGACCTCGCGCTGGAGCCTAACAACATGACGCCCTGTGAAGGCGCCGCAACAGATCCGCCGCGAGCCACCGGCCTCGAACGCAGCGGCGACGTGATCGACCGCTACACCTTGGTGCGCTGTCTCGGGGTTGGCGGCTGCGGGGTCGTCTGGCTGGCGGAGCAGACCCAACCGTGGCGGCGGCAAGTGGCCCTCAAGATCCTCAAGGCGGGCATGGACACCCGCGAGTTCATCGCCCGCTTCGAGCAGGAACGCCAGGCACTGGCCCTGATGGACCATCCCCACATCGCCAAGGTGTTCGACGCCGGCACCACCGCCACCGGCCGCCCCTACTTCGTCATGGAGCAGGTGCCGGGCGAAGCACTCACCGACTACTGCGACGCCCGCAAACTCGACGTGCTGGCCCGCTTGCGCCTGTTCCGGCAAGTCTGTCTGGCCGTCGAGCACGCGCATGCCAAGGGCGTGGTCCACCGCGACCTCAAGCCGTCCAACATTCTTGTCGGCGAGCAGGACGGCGCGGCGTGCCCGAAGGTCATCGACTTCGGCGTGGCCAAGGCGGCCCCCGGCCACCTAACCGACAAGACCCTGCACACGCGGATCGAGCAGGCGATCGGCACCCCGGGCTACATGAGCCCCGAGCAGCTCAACCCGCGGCTGGGCGCCACCGACGGTCGCAGCGACGTGTATGGCCTGGGCGCGGTGCTTTACGAATTGCTAACAGGCGAGCCGCCGCTGGATGAGGAGGGCTTGGCGCAAGCCGCCTTCGCCGCCGTGTTGCGACGGGTGCGCGAGGAAGACCCGCCGCCGCCGTCGCGCCGGATCACCTCGCTGGCGGCGGAGCGCCGGGCCACCGTGGCCCACCAACGCGGCACGCCGATGCAATACCTGCCCGGCATCCTCCGTGGCAATCTCGACTGGCTGGTGATGCGCTGTTTGGAGAAAGAACCCCGCCACCGCTATCAGACGCCCGCCGACCTTGCCGCCGATCTCCAGAGCTACCTCAATGACGGGTCGGTGGCCGCCAGACCTACGCCATGGACCCGCAAGGCCTGGCGATTCCTGCGCCGGCGGCGCGTCGCCGCAGTGGCCGCCGCAGTGGTGACCTTGGCTCTCGGCGTGACCGGCACTGCGATTGTTGAGAACCGGCGCATGAGCGCCGAGAGCCACCGTCTTCGCTTCGCCGCTCGTCCGCTGCGCCACTCGCAAAGTTCACCGCCGTTCGTCAATTCGCTGGGCATGGCTTTCCAGCCCGTTACTCTCGCTTTCGATAGCACCGACGATCCAGCCGGGTTGGCCGACCTGTGGCTGGCAACTTGTGAAACCCGTCACGGTGAATTCGCCACCTTCCTTCGCGAGTCCGGTCACGACATGGGTCCGGTGGCCGGCGTCTCCACCTACTATCAGAATCCCGAAATCTCCTGGGAACATCCGGGCTTCGACCAAACCGACGAGCATCCGGTGGTCTGCGTCAGTTGGGACGACGCCATGGCCTTTTGCAGTTGGCTCACCGAGTGGGACCGCAAGTTCAAGCACATCGGCCCGCGCGATTTCTATCGACTTCCGACCGACCGTGAATGGAGTGTCGCCGTCGGCTTGCGGTTCGAGTATGGCGAAACACCAAGCACGCGTGCCGCCGTCGCCCAAGCCGCCTTCGATGAACGCGGCGACGGCTTCCCTTGGGGTTCAGCGTGGCCGCCACCCCCGCAGTGCGGAAATCTCGCTGCGGACGGAGTCGCCGGCTACCGCGACCCCTATCCATACACGGCTCCCGTCGGATTATTTCCGGAGGGTGAGTTCGGCCTCCACGACATGGTCGGCAATGTGCTCGAGTGGTGCCTTGAGCCCGGCAGCAGCACCAAAACCCGCTATGATTACATGACCGTGCGTGGCTCCGGTTGGGGCACTTGTGGTCGCGCCGAACTCGCCTCGGCAAACCGGTCGCTCGGATCGCCCAAGGCGTGGCGTTATCCCGAAATTGGTTTCCGTTGCGCGCTGGTTCGCTTCCGCGACGAGCCGCAGAACCTGTTAGCCAGCACCAGCACAGCCGACTGGAACGACAGCTTGGGCACTTGGCTGATCACGCCGGACCGCATCACCCAAACCGACGGCAAACCGATTGACAACGCGCTTCTCGCCCCGTGGCTGGTGTGGCAGAAGCCTGATTTGCCGCGTGACTGGTTGTTGGAATTCCGAGCCGCTCCCGACCTTCCCAATGGCCAGGGTTGGGCAGTCTGCTGCAAGACCCTGCTGATAGCCTATCGGTTTGCCAGCCCGGCGGACTACTCGGCAGTGACCATCGGTTTTGGCGGGGTGCAGATCTTGCGTCAGAAAGCCGATGGGGAACTCGTCACCCTGGGCCGTTATTGGGGCGAGGCCGATCCCGAAATGGCGGAACAACCGGTGCCCTATGCCGTCGAAGTGCGCGGCAACTGGGTGCGGGTTTTCCGCAAGGGCGTGTTGATGGTCGAGGCCGAGGACAACCAACGTGGCAACGGCTCCCTTGCCTTCGAGTGGGTCAATGTTCCCGGCAGTTTGCACGGGGTGCGACTCAGCGCCCGTCGATGAGTTTGGCACGGTCTCGGGCCGCAGGCCCGGGCCGCTGGTGGTGCGGGCCTGCTGCCCAATACGGTTGTCTTAGCCCCCCATGGGCCATTTCATTTGGCAGGTCGAATCGACAGGCAGGGACCGTTTTCCAAACGGTCCGGCTGGGCAGCTCCGCATGTCTCACAAATCCCAAGCCACTCCAAAAACTCCGCACGCACCTATTCTCCGGATCGGTATTGCAACGAACCTACCCGATTTTTCCCCCGCCCTGGACCGTTCCCCGTCGGACTGCGGCAGGGACCGTTTTCCAAACGGTCCGGCTGGGGCGAGCTGACGGCGCCTTGGTTAGTCCGAGTCACCCGACCACAGGCTGGCAAGCCGCGAGCCAATGGCTGGCCCATCACCGAGGGATCCGGCGAGTGATGGTGCAACAGAGAACTGCAACCTCGCCCCCGCCGGACGCCCCGGGAGGTGCGTCCCTGCCCAGCATCGTCCCGACTTTGCCCGCCATTTTTCGGTATTCCAAAATATTCCGTCACGGCATGCCGGTGGTTTCTGAAGAACTGGGAGACTGGCCATGTGCTTCCCTCCTCAACCCGGCTCGCAGCCAGCGCTGCGTGGCCGGGTTGGATAAAGTCAAGCCCCTTGGCGCAGAATGACGACGAGAACCTAAACAAAACAAATGACAACAAGAACAACAACAAGCAATGCTCCGATGCGGAGTTCGAGTGGCACCAAGTCCCGCTCCCTGATGATGAAAGCCTGGCCGGCGGCCGCAACACTATGCGTCATGTCCATGGCGGCGTTAGGGCAGGACCACGACATCGTGTTTTATTCCAATCGCGCCGGAAACTATGACATCTGGCGGATGCACGAGGACGGCACCGGTCTGCAACAACTCACCGCCGACCCCGCTAGCGAATCCTTGCCGCTGCCGTCTCCTGACGGGCGCTTGATCGCCTACTCCCGCTATGACGCGGGAGTCTATCAGGCGCGACTGATGAATGCTGACGGGACCGACGACCGTCTGATCAAGCAGTTTGCGAGCGGAAGTGGGGGGTATCCCGTAGCGTGGATGCCGGAAGGCAACGCGCTGGTGCTCGACATCGGTGCCAATCCCAATCAGAGATTCGACCGGCTCGGTCTCGACGGAACGCAGACCCCGTTCCTTACCGCTTCGGTGGTTGGGCAGGTATCGCTGGCGCTGGCGAGGTTCACCCCGGATGGCCACAAACTGGCCTTCTCCGCGCAAGCCGGAAGTTGGAGTCCATCGATGGAGATATACCTGGCGGATTACGCGGCAGGGTCCGTGGTGACGACCGGCATCCAAAGGTTGACGAATAACTCGCAGCACGACAATTGGATGGCGTTCTCGCCGGACGGTACCAAGATGGCGTTCTCCAAAGGGGTGAATGCTTCGGGCTACGAGCCACCGACGAACATGTACACCATGAACAGTGACGGTTCGGGCACGCCAACCCAGATCGACGGTTCGTATTACACGGCTTACTGTTCGGATTGGTCGCCGAAATCACGGATTCTCTTCTCGGGGCAGCCGACCTCCGCAGACCCGAGCAATGTATATTCGATGAATTCCGACGGCACTGGGGTAAGAAAGTTGACCAGCGGCGCGTATGACGATGGCGGGGCGCGTTGGCTACCCACGGCCTTGCCAGTGGTTGCGAATGTCGTCGGGACCGTGAGGTTGCTTGCCGGAGGCCTGCTCAACGCCAACTCACTGGATCCCGCGCACCCGCTGATTACGGTGGCACCCGGCGCGCCGATCGACGGAACGATCATGGTCTCGGCGGAGAACCGGATGCCCGGGAGTGCCGTGGCCCCGTTGGGTGGCACCGCCGATTGGGGCGAGCGGAGCGCTGCCCACTGGATGACGAATGGATCCATCGCCACCGGCACCCACACCTATAGCGTCGCGGTCAGCAAGACCGCCCCCACCGCACCCGGCACCTACCACATCGTGCTCGCCTTCGCCGGGGAATTCAATACCGCCCAGATCTTCTCGCGAACGAGTTGGGCGGCTCTTCCCGGTGGGGCAGTTACTTGGAACGACGGCAATGACGTGGCCTTCGACTGGGGTCCACAACAGTTTGCGGACGCCCAACGGGATGGAGCGGTTCTCACTCGTCTTCAACATCCGGCCACTACCGGATTCTTCCCATTTTATCTGCCCGCCGCCGTGGTAACCGTGCGGGTGCTTGCCGACAACCACACCCGAACCGTCAATACTGTCGGCACGGTGCGGGTGGTGTCGGGTGGCACGCTCAACGGCTCTCCGGTCGTGGCGGGCAATCCGCTGATCCAAGTGCTGCCGGGTGAATCGATTCAAGGCACCGTGGTGGTTGAAGCCAACAACCGCATGCCATCCAACGCCGTCGCGCCGCTGGGTGCCACCGTCGATTGGGGAGACCGGACCAACGCTCACTGGGAAAGCAACCCCTGGATTCCGACCGGAGTGGGCACCTACAATGTGGCCGTTGACAAAGTGGCACCCGCCATTCCCGGCCTTTACCACATTGTGATTGGGGTCGCGGGCGAGTACAACACGGCCCAGGTGTTCTCAAGGACCAATTGGGCCGCACTGCCGGGTCAAGCCGCTACCTGGAACGATGGCAATGACGTGGCCTTTGATTGGAGTGTCGATGAGTTTGTCGCAGCCCGCAAGAGAGGTGCAGTGCTTACCTACTATCAGACCTCGCCAACGGGCTATCAAGCGGCATATCTCCCCGCCGCAACAGTGACCGTGCAGGTTCTCGATGCCGCCAATGGCACCGATCCGCTTGCGGTCGATAGCGATGAGGACGGCTTGACAGATGCCGAGGAAGCCACGCTCGGAACCAACCCTCTGGACCCGGATACGGACCATGACGGGCTGGCGGACGGAACGGAGGTCAAGCTTTATGGCACCGATCCTAGTGCGAGTGATTCTGATGGCGATGGCTTGTCGGACAGCGAAGAGTTGCTCGTGTATCATACGAACCCCATGGCTCGCGACACTGACGGAGACGGCTTCGAGGACAAGTTCGAAATAGACACCGGCTTCGACCCGACCTCGGCCACGAGCACGCCCGAGGCGTGGTCGGAGATGCTGACGGCGGTGGAATTCCACTTCAACGGGGCGCTGGGCAAGAGTTATACCATTGAAACCTCGACCGACTTGCAGACCTGGAGCGCGGTGGAAACCGGGATCGTCGGCACCGGCGGCACGATCACACGGTTCTTCTCGATCCAAGGGATCCCGAAGCGCTACTTCAGGGCGCAGGGGGAATAGAAAGTTAAGCCGTTAGGTTGCCGGCATGATCCGCCGTCGCCGTCACGCGAGTACCGTGGCGGCGACGGTTGCGGCTGGCAGGGGCTAAGGAGCCGTAAATAAGTAAACATAGCGTTAGAAGTCTGTTCATTCAGAAATTAGGTAAAATGATGAAGGGTAAAATGATGGAAGAAAAGATCACAACTCCCTAGAACTGAATCCCTTGCCGTGACGCCCCTGCCCACTTGCAGCGTCACGGCCTGGCATCCCGACCTTGCCCACCAGTCGGTACTTTAGCCCAAAATTCGGGAATAGAAACCGCGGATAGCGCGGATAGCGCTGATTTTCGCAGAGTGATGCAAAAAAGGTGATTCACCCAAAAGGTGAGTGATACCGTGTTCGCAACTCATTGAGAATCCGTGAAATCCGCGTAATCCGCGGTTCTCAAAATCCTTTCTGGGTTTAGGTGCTGAGCAAACCGTATTTGGCTGGCAACATGCCCGCACCACCGGTGGTGCGGGCATCCTGCCCGCCGCCTCTCTTCGCAAGCCACGCCCCGATCTATCCACCGCATTCTCACGAATGCGCCGGTGCCTTTACGGCAGCCGAATTTTTTTTGGCATTCCGCAACTATTCCGTCACGGCATGCCGGTGGTTCCTGAAGAACCAGATGGATCCACGTTCATGCCGACGGTTCCAAGCCGTCGCTCCGGACCTTGACCGCAGAACAACACTAACAAATGATATCATCCCATGAAAGAAAGACGAAACTCGATGTTCGGAACACGGCCGCTGTGTTCGATTTCCATAAGTCCCTTCAAGCGCTCCGCCAAGCTTTATGTTGCGGGCTTGCTGACGTGCTGTGCCGTGGCAACCGGAGCAGCGGTCACCAATGACAATGGCACACTGCGCCTGATTGCAGGAGGGACGCTCAACGGGACGGCCCTGGATCAGGCCCATCCCGTGATCGCGGTTTCGCCCGGTGCCACCATCCAGGGAAGCATCCGGGTGGAAGCTGATAGCCGCATCCCCCCCAACGCGGTCGTCCCGTTGGGAGGAACGGCTGACTGGGGAGCACGGGAGACCGCCCATTGGCAGGCGAATGCCTGGGTTGCCACCGGCGTCGGCAGCTATACGATTGCCGTGGACAAGACCGCCCCGACCTGCCCCGGGACCTATCACATTGTTCTGGCCTTTGCCGGCGAATACACCACGGCGCAGGTCTTCTCGCGAACCAACTGGTCCGCCTTGCCAGGGCAAGCCGCTTCGTGGAACGACGGCAACGATGTGGGCTTCGACTGGGGGCCGGAACAGTTCGCCGCAGCGCAGCGCGACGGAGCCGTGCCAACCTATGTCCAATATCCCGTTCTGGGCGGCTCTCTGATGCAATATCTGCCGGCCGCAGTGGTCACCGTCAGGGTGCTCTCCCCAAGCCATGTGCCGGTCGCCAACACCACCGGCACGGTTCGCCTGCTGGACGGCGGCTCGCTCAACGGGACGAATATCGGCCCCGCCAGCTCGTTCTTCCGCGTGCAAGCGGGACAGCCGATCCAAGGCACGCTGGTGGTCCGCGCGGACAACCGCATCCCCTCGAATGCCGTGGCCCCGCTGGGTGGCACGGTGGATTGGGGCGAGCGCAGCACGGCTCACTGGGAAACGAATCCCTGGATTCCCACGGGAGTGGGCACTTACAACATCACCGTGTCCAAGACCGCTCCCACCTTGCCGGGAGTCTATCACATTGTGGTGGGCTTCGCGGGAGAATACAACACCGCGCAGGTCTTTTCGAGAACCAATTGGGCGGCCCTGCCGGGACAGGTCTCGACTTGGAACGACGGCAACGATGTCGCCTTTGACTGGGGTTCCCAAGAGTTCGCCGCCGCCCACAACACCGGGGCCGTGCTGACCTACAGGCAGGACTCGCCGACCACCTACTCCGCACCACAGCACCTTCCCGCCACCGTCGTGACGGTGCAGGTGGTTCCCGCCGACCTGAACCTGGAATTGCCGGCCGCTTCGCCGATCGACCTGGCCATCTCGGATTTCAATGGGGACGGGATGTTGGACATGGCTTCCTCCAGTTGGCAAAGCAACAAGGTGGAAGTGTTTTTCGGCGACGGCCAGGGCAGGTTCATTCCGGGTCCTGGCAGCGACGTGTCGGCGACGCCCTATGGGATCGCCGCAGGCGACCTGGACCACGACGGACGCCCGGACTTGGTCACCACCAACTACCAAAGCGGAACGATCACGATCCTGCACAACCGGATCACACCTGGAACAAACTCCGGCTCATGGCTTCGCGAAGACATCTCGCTCGGCGGACTGCCCGACGGAGCCATCGTGGCGGACTTGACCGGCGACGGAATCCAGGATCTGGTGGTCGGCCATGACGGGTCGGATTACGCGGCCAGATTGTTGCGAGGCAACGCGGACGGGACCCTCGCCGCCCCTGAGATCCTGCCCGCGACGGGCGACGCCAGCAGCCATAAGTGGTTTTTGGCAGAGGATTTCGACAAGGATGGGCGCAGGGACCTGTTGATTGGCGAAACCCGTTACGGCGAATCGGTGACGCTTTACCGAGGTCGTGCAGATGGCAATCTCGCGCCACCGGAATCGTTTCCAGCGACCACCAATAATGTGTGTGACATGGCGAGCGTGGACATGAACGGGGACGGTTATCTCGATGTTGTTGTCACCGGCGTTTACCCGCAGGGACAGCTTTGTGTGCTGTATTGGAACCCCAGTTCAAACGGTTTCTCCGCACCCGTGAACTTCAACGTCCCGGGAATGCCCTATCCCCTCGCGGTGGCTGATTTCAACAAGGACGGCCACCCCGACGCCGTAACGGCACCCTTATATGGCCCGACTAACCTGCTGCTCTATCCTGGCAACCAGACTGGGGGCCTCGACAGCACGCCGACCGTTTTGGGGGACTTCAACTCGGACATTTACGAAATCGACACGGCGGACTTCAACGGGGATTCATGGCCCGACCTGGCGGTCACCCTGACCTCTGCCAACAAGATCCAAATTCTGCTAGGCGGGCCCCAGGGATTCGTCACGGGGGTGCAGCAGGATACCGATGGTGACGGGATCTTTGATAGCGTCGATCCGGATGACGACAACGACGGCGTGCCTGACACCGTCGAAATTGCCAACGGCACCGACCCGTTGCTGGCCGACACCGATGAAGACGGCCTCGGGGATGCCGAGGAAGCGGTGGCGGGAACCGACCCGTTGGACAATGACAGCGACGGCGACGGAGTCCCGGACGGGGCCGAAATTCTTCTCTTTGGCAGCCTTCCGCTGGTCCCTGATTCCGATGGCGACGGCTTGTCCGATGGCATAGAACTGTTCATCTATCATACGAACCCCATGGCTCGCGACACCGACGGTGACGGCTTCGAGGACAAGTTCGAAATTGAAACCGGCTTCGACCCGACCTCAGCCACGAGCACCCCCTTTGGGTCGGAGATGCTGACGGCGGTGGAATTCCGCTTCAACGGGGCGCTCGGCAAGAGTTATATGATCGAAGCCTCGACCGATTTGCAGACCTGGAGCGCGGTGGAAACCGGGATCGTCGGCACCGGCGGCACGACCACGCGGCTTTTCTCGATCCAAGGGATCCCGAAGCGCTACTTCAGGGTGCAGGAAGAATAGGAAGTTAGGCCGTTAGGTTGCCGGCCTGATCCGCCGTCGCCGTCACGCGAGTATCGTGGCGGCGACGGTTGCGGCTGTTGAGGGCCAACCTCACACTTCCCGGGCTGGAGCTTGAATTGACAAGGAATTGGCAAGGCATCCCGGAACATGACTTGGCACCTTCCGGGGGGTGCCGGGACTTAGCCACAGCGGTGGCGGCGCTGCGCATCCCACCGCACTCCATACTTTCACCTGCCCGGGCGCGAGCCAAAGTCTGGAGTGCGGTGGGAAGGGCGCGGCCCGCCACCCCGCTGTGGCTAAACCGGGAGAGCTGCGGGGTTCCCAGGAGGCACGCCGAAGATTTCAACATTCAACATTCAACTTCCAACATTCAATGATCAAGTAAGACCAATAAATGTCACAGCCGCGTCCATTCTTGTTCTTGATGACTGACCGGACGATGGTCCGGCCGCAGCAAGCGCCGGGATTTAGTGCCCGCGCAATAGTAACGGTCGCATGCGCATGAGGTGCCACGTAGCGGCGGTCTGTGACTACTTTTCCCCTGCGGGAAAAGTCGATGCCATGAGAAGAGCCAAGGCGCTTGTGCTTTCGCATCGGCGGTCATAGACCGCCGCTACAACTCGATAGCATCGGCGGTCATAGACCGCCGCTACAACTCGATAGCATCGGCGGTCATAGACCGCCGCTACAATTCGATAGTTATTCTTGCGCGGGTACTTAGCCACAGCGGTGTGGCTCAACCGGGAGAGCTGCTGCCACACCATTCTTCACGCCGAAGATTGCAACATTCAACATTCAACATTCAACTTCCAACATTCAATGATCCAGTAAGACAAAGGATTGTTGTCGGGGCCAGTACCGGAGCCCTGCTCGAGAATCAACCTCACCTTGGCCGTGGCAGCGTTTGTTTCCACACCTGCTGGTTGAGGTTGGGGTCTTGGTTGGGATCCACCCCGTCGGTGTTGCTATAGAGCCGATCACCTGCGGCGTTGGTCCAGCGCTGTTTGTAGTCGGAGGTGTCCCGTTCCGTTTCCCGGGTGAACGGGTTGACGTATTCCTCCTGCCCGCTGAGGAGTAGATAGTTCTCATGCTGGTTGGCGCTGCGGGTTTTGGCGCGCCGGTCAAAGATTTCCTGATCGACGCGGGCCAGGTAGCGCATCACCTCGGCCGCCTGCGCGCCGCGCTCGCCCACCGCCTTGGCGTAGGCTGCCAGCCATTCGGGGTTGAACTTGAGCGACTGGCGGATCACCTCGAGCACCGGTTTCCAGGTATCGGCCTCATCGGCTGGCGCCCGCATGTGGAAGGTGAACTGGTTGCTCCAGATGCCTGCGGTGGCCCGCCAATCGCACAAGGCGGTGAGCGCCGCCTCGCGGAAGCGGGTTTGTGCCTCGGTGTAGTCGAACACCAGACATCCTGCGGTGAAGATCATCGGCGGCTTCCCTAACTGCGCCATCTTGGCGTTGACCTCCCGGCTCAGCCCTTGGAGGATCTCCGCCAACTCAGGCAATTCGCCGCGCTGCGTCACCCGCATGGCGGTCGCCCCGGGCCGCACTTTCCGGAAGCCTGCCGTTAGATAATCCTCAACCGTCGGCATTGGCATCACCAGAGCGCCGTTGTAATTCCGGCCGGGTGGAAACAATGACGCGATCGAGGCAAATTCCGGCGCGCGCGAGAAATCCGCGAAGTTGTAGGTCGGGGCCCAGCGGACCATCACCGAGCCCGCCGCATCGCGCTTGATCGAGAAATCGCACTTCGTCTCCACCGAGTTGAGGGCGCCGCCGCCCTGTGTCGGATCGATCGAGAACAAGCCGCCCTCGATCTGCCAGCCGAGCGGAACCAGGACGGTGAACGCCCGTTGCTTGGGTTCCCACTGGCGCCGCAAGACGATGGTGACCGGCCTTGCGCCGGTGGCATTTTTCGCCACCGGGGAAGGCTCGCCAGCGGTCACGGCTGGCGCATCCGGCGGCGGAGTGGCCGGGGCCGGGGTGCCAGTGGCCGGGGTGGCCGGTGGTGCGGCCGGGGTGGAGGCTGGCTTGGTTCCGGGCGTGATGGTGGTCACGATGTGGGTCGTCGTCTTGGAGGTGAACTTGTGTTCGGCCCCCTGCTCGGTGGCCTTGCCCGCCAGCACCGCCGTGCGGGTGCAATCCTCGCTCACAACCCGCCCGGTTTTCGGCTCGACTTTCAATCTGGCCTGCTCCTCGAGAGTCACCTTCTGCAAGGTTAGATCGAGGCCGCTGATTTGGCTGGTCTTGGGGCTCGACTGGCTGTATTCGGCCGCCGCCTCGATGCTGGCGAGTTGCTGGCCGGCCGCCTGGTCGATGCCGCTGAGACTGCAATCGAAGCGGGCCTTCAATTCGCCGACCACCGGCAAATCGAAGCGCACGCCGGCCTTCCATTTGTCGCCGGGCCCCACGGCGGACTTGGGCATCAATGATTCCCATCGCCGCAGGTTGTATTCGATGAACTTGTCGCCGTTGCCAACTTTCATGGCGGCCACCAGTATCTTCTGGTTGTCGGTCAGATCTTTGGTGGCAAGCCCGTCCCACAATTTGTCCAAGCCGGAAACCTCCACCACCGTGTCGTCGGCATCGAGAGTGACCGTCACCGGGGTGGCCGCCAGCGGTCCGTACACAAAGGTCCAGTCGGCATCCTGTTGGGTCTTCGCCGTGCTGTCGAAGTGAAACGCCTCACCGGCGTTGTTGCCTTCCGTATGCAGCTCCACCAAGCGCATCACCAACTTCTTTTCGCCCGCTGCGTCGGCCTTGCCGACCTCCATCTGCCAGACATAGGTGGTGTTGTCGATAGACGTGGAGTTCTCCTCGCCCACGGTGGTGGTGCCGTCGGAGCGGGACACGACGGTCATCACACACGGGCCGCTTGGCCAAGCGACCGCGAGCCGGGTCTTGGCGAGCGGGGCCTCTTGGGCCGCGAGTCCGCAGACCCAGCCGAGCAACAAGGGCAGCGGGAGTGCCCGACGATAAACCCATGCGCCCGCAGATCGTGGTACTGGTGACATGCCAATGGAAATCGGAAAAAATCGGCGGCCTGTCAAGGCCCATCTGAGAAAAATCACACTTGCTGGTTAGCGCCCGGGCAATTGCGGTGGGGAGGTGGCACGCCTGCAACCCAAAGTAGTCATCTTGCGCTCCGACATCATGCCCAACCTGGCCAGCATCTCCGGCAACTACTTCCGGGCGCCACGCGCACGACCGCTCCCGAAATGCGGCGGAATGCCCAATTCGATGCGCTTGCTGTAAACCGAGCCATGCCCCAACTTCAGTCGATTCGCCACCTTCTGGTCGGACATGGTTCCCAACAAGGCCAGTTCCGCTTTGGTCCATGCGTCGGCAGTTTTCCTTGGGCGCAACGACTTATGCTGCGCCCAATGCGAGGTGATGCCGTGGAAACGGCGCTTGGCCGACACGGCACCGATCGTGGTGCCGAAGCGCTTGGCAAAGACCGAATCCGGCTTGGTGCCCAGCAGCGCGATGTCCTTGGCCGTCCATTTGTGCCATAATTTCTGGCGGGCGTAACTCGCAATTTTCAAGCTCTGGCGCATCTTGAAAACCGAATGGTGCTTGAGTTTCAAGCGCGCGGCCAGGTTGGCATCAGGCATGGTTCCCAGGAGGGCGAGATCGCGCTTGCTCCAGGCGGAGGCCGGAAGCTTGGGCATCCTGGAATAACGCGTGGCAATCCCCAAGCCACGGCGCTTGACCCGCACCGTGGAACGAGACACCCCCAGCTTTTTGGCAAGTTCGCGGTCTTCCATCTTGCCCAGCAGGTTCAATTCCCCGCGGGTCCACTGCCGCGGTTTTTTGCTTGGTGTCGGGGTGGCTTTCATACGAGTGGGATGGGCAGTGATTCGAGGCTCGCAACCGCCGCGACGGAGCTGGCGGCGACCGCTGCCGGAGCGTCACACTTGCCGCCCCCAGTGTCGAGAAATTTTTCGCAACCAGCCCATGATTCTGTCAATCAGAGGGCTCCGCCCACGAACATCACCGCTTGATTGCCAAGGGAATTGCGTTTTGGGGGTGTCACGCATGAGAGAGCGAAAGCGGGGCTCGCAGAGCGGTGGGGCAGGTATGGAACAGGCAGTACCAAAGGGCGGATCCGGAGCGCGTGCATACCAAGGGTTGCGCCTGGCGGGTGGGTATGGCAAGCTGGCGGCATGCCATCGCTGCAAGGGAAAACGCTGTTGGTGACCGGGGCCTCGAGTGGCATCGGCCGGGCCTTGTGTGAACTGCTCGTGGAGCGGGGGGTGAAGGTGCTGGGGGTGACGCGGCACCCGGCGGCGCTGTCGGAGGAGGTGTTGCCGATCGAGGCGGACCTGACGCGGCGGGAGGAGGTGTCGGCGATTTTCCAGGGTTTGGGGAAGATCGATGGCTTGGTGAATTGTGCGGGCGTGGCGTACCTGTCGCGGATTCTGGATGGCACCCCGGCGGATTGGGAGGAGATGTGGCGGGTGAATGTGATGGCCCTGGCGCTGTGTTGCCAGCTTTCGCTGAAGCACTTTCCGGCGGGCGGAGGCCGGATCGTGAATCTGTGCTCGATGAGTGGCCACCGGGTGCCGCCATCCGGCGGGTTCTATGCACCCACCAAGTTTGCCGTGCGTGCCATCACCGAGGCGCTGCGCTCGGAACTCAAGGCGGCCGGCTTGCCGATTCAGGTGGCTTGCGTGTCGCCGGGCTATGTGGACACCCCGCTGCTCGATCAGTATTTCCGCGGCCGTGAGGATGCGCTCAGCCAGACCCGCGCCGCCATGAAAATGTTGGATCCGGAGGATGTGGCGTGGGCCATTCTGGGAATTCTCGAAGCGCCCGCCCATGTGGAAATCGCCGATATTCTCATGCGCAGCTCCGGCCAGATGATGTAGCAAGGTCGGCCATTTCCCCCACGTTGATGGATTCCATGCGCTGCCTTTCCCGCTTGCTGCTGCTTGCCGCAGGTGGCATGCTGGCGTCGTGCATTGACGGCCGTGAGGAGTTCTGGCTGGCTGCGGACGGCAGCGGCCGGGCGGAGATCCGGTACGAGGTTCCCGCCGCTTTGGCCAGCAGCCTGGGTGGTGAGACGGGGATTGAGAAGCTGTTGGAGCGGTTTGTCAGGGAGACCCCCACTCTAACAAGTACGAGCCATCGGGTCACGCGGCAGGGCGAGCGGATGGCCGTGGAGTTCAAGGCCTCGTTCAAATCCGTGCTGGAGCTGATTGCGGCGGTGAGCGGGGACTCGGTCTTGGCGGCGGGGAAATTCAAGCCCTTGGTGGAGCCCTTGATCGGGCACTTCGATATCCGGCAGCGCGGGCTGAGGGTGGAGATGACGCGCACGGTATCGCCATCCAAGGCGCTGCCGGGGGCGGGTTTCGTGCCGGATTCGCGCTTCGATGGGCGGCGCTTGGTGTACATTCTGCATTTGCCGGTGGTGGCGCAGGAGTCCAACGCGACCCGCACGGCGGACGGCGGTCGCACGTTGATCTGGGATCAGACCTTGAAAGAAGGCTTGAAAAAGCGTGTCGTCATTCACTTCAAGGCGGCCATGCCGCTGCCGTGGTGGAGCCTGGCAGCGCTTGTCGTGGCCCTGGGCTTGCTGCTAGGATGGCTTGGTCGCAAAGGGCTCCGCCGGTGGCGTGGCGGGGGCGGGGTCTGAGCGCCGTCTGGAGTTCGGCCAGTTGCCGGGTACCGCAATACGGGCCAGGAACCTGGCGGAAACCCGCTGTCTAACTGCGGTGATGCTGGTGGCAAGCATTTCGCAAATTGAACAGTGAATTCGCGGAATAGCCATTGTGCCGCCAGCCGGGATAAGATTTCATTGGCCGGACGACCGCCGGATTCCATCCGGCGGGGCATGACGTCGCGCATGAAACACCAGGCGGCAACCGGGACGCCGCCCGCAGCCGCCCCCGCACCACCACTTCCATGAAGCACCGAATGAATTCCAATGTTGCGCTAAGCGCCGGACTGCTGCTGGTGGCAGCCGGCCTGGCGGTCATCGCGGCAGGGGAGGGGGAGCCGCCATGGCGAGACAACGAGCGGAAGTTCAAGAGCAATGATGCGGCGCTGAATTTCCGGCGCTCGGAGCATTTCCGCCTGTCGTGGGGGCAGGGTGCGGCGGGAAAGAAGGAAGAGAACGCCGATTTTGCCGGGGTGAGCGAGCAGTTGGTGCAGGGCAACCTGCAGATGTTGGAGAGCGTGTGGCACCGGTTTCACGACGCCGAGCCGCGCGGGCTCGGGTTTCACACCCCCGGCATTTCGTCCAATGCCAAGGACCGGGATGGGAATTCCTATCGGGCCAACCTGATGATGAACAACACCGGCATCTGGGCTGGCGGCGCGTGGGGATCTTGTGACGAGTGGGGCCTGCCGATGTTTGCCCTGCCGCCGGCGTACCTGGCCTACGATCCGCCGTCGGGCGCCACACCGCATGAGTATGGCCACACCGTCTTGATCAACGCGGCGGGTTTCAACGACACGCCTTACGACGGCATGTGGCACGAAGCCACCGCCAACTGGCTGATGCTGCAGTTCAACAACAGCTACCCCGGCCCGGGTGGGGTCGGCACCCAACCGTTCCTTTCCCTGCCGCACGGACGCAACTACTACGACGCCTGGCAGCTCTGGGAGTATTTCAGGGAAACGCCGGGGTATGGCAACGCCTACGTCAACAAGATCTGGACCGAGGCCCGCGGCAGCCGCAGCAAGGGCGCCGAGTATATCTTCGATGCCATGGTCCGCCTCGATCCATCCGGGTCGCCGGATTCCTACAACCTCATCAAGGACGCCCTCGGCCACATGGCGGCCCGCAATGTGATGTGGGACTACCAACGCCAGGCGTTTTTCCAGCAACACAGCCCGCGCACGCTGGACCCGTTTGCCGAGATGTATCGGCGGGCCTATACCGAACTCACCCGCCGCGCCGCGGACGCCACCTGGTTCCGCGTTCCCTTTGCCCACGCACCGATGCAAGGCGGCTACAATGTGGTGCCCATCGCCCTGCCCGGCAAGGACGGCGGGGGCTACCCCGTGTCTATCAACTTCAAGCCGCTGTGGGATGCAAGCCGCCGCGCCGACTGGCGGGCCACGCTGGTGGCGGTCAACGACAACGGCGACTCGCGCTACAGCACGATGTGGAATGGCGGGGTCAATTCCATCACGCTCGCGGCGGACGAGAACCGCCTGTTCCTCGCGGTGGCGGCCACCCCCGATTTCATGCCCTTCGAGGGGTTCCAGCATCCGCTCGCCGGCGAGCTGCCGCTCCAACCGCAGGCCTATGAGGTGGCGTTCGTCAACACCAAGGCCGGGGCCTACGAATCCAAACCGGCAGTGCCCGCCGGCGTCGCCGGCAAACCGCATGCCAACGGCGGCGGCTTCGTCGCCGCTTCCGCCAAGGTGGAGGCCAGCGCCTACGTCGGCCCCGCCGCGATGGTGCTGGGCACCGCGCAGGTGTTAGGCAACGCCCGCATCGAGGACTTCGCGGTGGTCGCCGACCGCGCGGTTGTTAGGGACACCGCGGTGCTCAGCGGCCACGCGCTGGTGAAGGACAACGCCCAGATTGCCGGCCACGGCAAGGTGCGCGACTGGGCCACCGTCCAGGGCGGCTGGAAAATTTCCGGCCACGGCCGGGCGCTGGAGCGGGCGTTTCTGAATGACCGCGGCGAACTCTCTGACTACGCCACCATCAAGGGCGCGGCCTCCGACTACGGCGGTGCCAAGGTCGGCGGCCATGCCATCAAGGAAGCCGATTGCGCCAACAGCGCCAACGCCGACCACCAGACCTTGTTGTGCTGGGTCTGGGGGATCGACCAGAAGTACGCCGATGAACGCCCGGACAACGAGGGGCTCTACTGCAATTTCCAGTTCACCCGCCGGAGCCCGATCTATGCGCTCGACCGCTTCGGCGTGATGCACGGCTATCTGATGGGCTCGCCCCAAACGGTGACCTGCGCCGACACCGAGCTGACCGGCGCCCTGCAACTCGACGGTCAAGGCCAACATGTCGAACTGAAACGCGACGTGGCGGACTTCGCCGACACCACCATCGCGCTGTGGGTCAACTGGGCGGGCGGCTCGACGGCGCAACGGCTCCTTCACTTCGGAGATGGCGGCCGCAAGTATGCCTTCATCACCCCGAAGGATGCCAAGACCGGCAAATTGAAGTTTGTCATCAGCACCAGCGGGCCGCCAGGCGAGCAGACGCTGTTAGGCCCGGCCCCGCTGCCCACGGACACCTGGACGCATCTGGCCGTCACCCTCAGCGACGACACCGGCACGCTTTACGTCGATGGCAAGGAGGTCGCCCGCAACCCCGCCATGACGCTGGACCCGGACATGGTGTTAGGACCCAACACGCTGGCCGGCAACGACAGCATGTTCCTGGGCCGCGGGCCGCTGGGGAACTATTTCCTCGGCTGGCTGACCGACTTCCGGGTGTACGTGCAGCCGCAGGAAGCGGGCGTGATCGCCACCCTGGCCAGCCGAATCAAGAACCGCGCCACCGCATGGGCACCGGAAACCGCGGACAGCACCCCACCCAAGGCCGCCGCAACATTCCTGATGCAGCCCACGGCGCTGGGCGATTCCGCAGTGGTGATGTCCGCGCCGAAAGCCGCCGACGACAAGGAGTGGGTCGAGTACTCGTTCCGGAGTTCCGGCGGCAGCGCCCATGGCAGCGGTTGGATCTCGAGCAACCGGTGGACCGATTGCAATCTCAAGCCCGGCGAGACTTATGCCTATTGCTTCAAACTGCGTGATTCGCACGGCAACGAAACCCCCCACTCGAATCCTGTTAGGATAACTCTGCCACCGGCGGGCGGCGGATCCCTGGACGCCGCCTTTGAAGACGCTCCCAAAGGGGTTAGCCCGACGGCCATCCGCATGACTGCGGCGAAGGCGAACGGTGCCAGCGGCTTGGTCGAATACCAGTTCACCCGCATCGGCGGCAAGCCGGGTGCCTGGCAGTCCACCCGAACCTGGACCGACCGCGGCCTAACCGAGGGCGGCAAGCACAGTTATTCCGTCCGGGTGCGGGATGCCACCGGCAAGGTTGGCAAGCCGTCGCCAGCGGCGACCGCCATCGCCCGCGATGACACGCCGCCCGCCCGCTATGCCCTCGGCGAATGGCAAACCCTGCCCGTGGTCATGCTCGATGACACCATCACCATGAAGGCCATGTCGGTGACCGGTGACAACGGCTGCCCGAAAATCGAAACGGATCAGGTCGAGTATTTCTTCCATTGCGTGGAGGGCGACCCCCAGCCGAACAGCGGCTGGATTGCCTCGCCCTCCTGGCGGACGCCGCCTCTGTCTAACGGAACCTACCGCTTTGCGTTCAAGATGCGCGACAAATCGCCGCAACAGAACGAGACGCCGTTGTCCAGTGCCGAAACGGCGGTCGTCTCCGGGCTGACAGGTTACCACGAGTGCCCGTTCGAGTCACCCTTCAAGCAGCCGGAAGGCACCCTGATTTCCTTCCAGGGCAAGGTGACCAAGGCCGAGCCCGGCGCGTACACCGTCGCGGCATTCAATACCAGCATCAAGGTCGTGCCGCGAACCGTGGCCGGTGCCACGGACCCCGCACTCGTGAATTCCCACGTCTCGGTGAAAGGATGCCTGTGGAACCGTGGGGCGGAGACCTGTGTGGTGTGGGCCGAGGTGCTGAAATGACCAGGCCGCCGCCGATCTAACCTATGAATCATTCCTCAATGCAACTCCGGGCCATGGCCTGCGCCAGCGCGATGCTGCTGCAAAGCGTTAGTCCTGCGGCGGAGCCCGCCGTTGCGGCGGAACCGGGCGGCGCCACGGTGCGGCAGGCCGGCTTCGCCGTGCGTTTCGAGCGGGGCGCGCTCACCAGCCTCAAGCGCATTGCGGATGTGCATGATACCGATTACATCCGGGCCGGGGCCCGCTTCGGTTATCTAACGGTTCGCTGGCGGGCTGGCGGTGGCGAGTGGCAAACCCTCGCCACCCGCGACCTGCCGCCAGCGGAAGATGCCGCTGTTCCCGAGTCCGGAGATGGGCCGGCCCATCGCGCCCGGTGGAGCCCTGCGGCGGGACCGCAGGTCGAGAATCGATACGGCTTCGGGAACGAGGCCCTGACCTGGACGCTAACACTGAGCAACCCGGGCAGTGCGCCGGTGGAGATCGGCGACGTGGCCTTGCCATGCCCGATGAACACCAAGTATGAATGGGACCGGGAGATTACTTATCACCAGCGGGTGATCCGGCATTCGTTCATCGCGGGCCATGGCTCGTTCATGTTCTGGACGCGCTGTGATACCGAGGGCCCCTATCTGCTCATGACGCCGCTGCCTAACACGAGCCTGGAGTATTTTGATGCGGGGGCGTCGCGCGGCGGTCCGGGCGACAACTTCACGGCCTACCTTCACTCGGCCGCACAGCAGGAGGTCCTCCGCGAGCGCGGCACGCGCTGGCGGCAGCAGCACACCAGCGTGACTCTCGCCCCGGCCGGCCAGCCCGGCTGTGAAGTGACCTACGGCTTTCGGCTGGCCTGGGCGCAGGATTATGACGCGGTGCGCCGCCGCCTGGTCGAGGAACAACTCTTTGACGTGCGGATCGCGCCCGGCATGACCCTGCCGTCGGATCTAACGGCCAGAGTGGCGGTCAGGTCGCGCAGCCGGACGCTGGCGCTGGAGGCCGAGTTTCCCGCTGACACCGAAGTGCGTGACCTCGGTACCCGCGAGGATGGGACCCGGCTCTTTGAGGTCGGGTTTCGCCGGCTCGGGGAGAATCTGCTGACGCTGCGGGCCGATGACGGGCGCCGCATGGTGCTGGAGTTTTTCTCCACCGAGCCCGTGGAGACGCTGATCCGCAAGCGTGCGGCATTTCTCGCCCGGTCCCAACATCGCGATGCGTCGAAATGGTATGACGGCCTGATTACCGATTGGAACATGCAGGACGGCGTGTTGGTTAGCCCGGACAACCTTGACCGGATTCCCGAGTCACGCCGGTATGCGGTGAGTTGTGATGATCCCGGCCTGTGCAAGGCGCCGTTCCTGGCCGCCAAGAACGTGGAATATCCCGAGCGTGGCGAGATCGAGGCGCTGGAGTATTACGTCGAGCATTTCCTCTGGGGTGGCCTGCAAATGACCGACCAGGAATCCCATCCGTTCGGTCTCTATGGGATCGATGATTGGAAACGGAACCGCGACAGCCCGGATCCGGGCCCCAAGGGCCGGACTCATCTCTGGCGGATCTATGACTATTCGCACGTCGTGATGTTATATCTGCAGCTCTATCGAATCGCCAGCGAGCATCCGGAGATGCGGACCCGGATTGGCGCGGCTGAATACTTGCGGCGGGCTCACGGCACTGCCATGGCGCTGTTCAAGTACCCGCTGGAACTGGTCAAGTGGTCGCCCTACGAGACCGGCCTCTACAACGAACTCGTCATCGGGGAAGTGATTCAGGAACTCGATCGCGCCGGTCTAACACAGCAAGCCGCGGCATTGCGGGAACACTGGCATCGCAAGATCGAGTTCTTCGTGAGCGGCAAAGCGAATCTCTTCGCCTCCGAGTATCCGTTCGATACGACCGGCTTCGAATCAACGCATGCCTTCGCCCGCTACGTGCTCCGGGGCACCGGGCCGGTGCCGGGCTTGCGGGTGAGTCGCGAGGAAGCCCTGCGCTTCGCCCACCAGCAGGCGGCGCTCAATATCGGCTGCCGCGGTTGGCTGGAAACCGCGTATTATCTGCTCGGCAGCGACTATCGTGGCGGCGGCAACGGCCGCTATACCCTGAGTTATATGTCGCAAATGGGTGGCTGGTCGCTGCTGGATTATTCCTTGCATGATGCGGCCGACCCGCAACGCCTGCTGCCGCTGGCCTATGCCTCGATCCTCAGCTCCTGGGCACTCATGAACACCGGCACCCCGGCATCCAACTATGGCTTCTGGTATCCCGGAGCCGCCAACGATGGCGGCGCGGGCGGCGGCTTCGAGCCCGCTCCCTACGGCAAGACCTGGCTCGGCCAGCCCCATCATCGTGGCGCGTGGTATTATGGCTGCGAAATCGACCTGGGCTTCGGCGGCACGCTGCGTGCGGCCGCCACGATCTTCGCCGCCGACCCGCTCTTCGGTCCGATCGCCTATGGTGGCACCTGCAAGCAGGACGGGCAGCACTGGCAGGTCTGGTGCAAGGACGGCGTCCGGCGGCGGTTCCACCTGCTCAGGGGTCAGCAACGCGTGCATCTCCTGCTGGATCGGGATCACTTCGCCGCCGATGCGCCGGTGCGGTTTGACGCCGCGTTGTCCGCACTTTCCTTCACGCTTGAGAGCACCGACCCGGTACCCCACGCCACCACGCTGCGCCTCGCCGGCCTGCCGGCGGGTGACTACGCCATCGCCCTCGACGGGCAGGCCGCCGCCAAGTGCCACCAACAGGGGGACCTCGAGACGGGGATGGTTTTGAACTTGAACCGCCCGCGCCACGCTGTCACCATCGCGGCAGCAAGAATCAAAGACCCATGACTATCTAACATGAAAACACTGCTTCCTTATTTCATCCTTGCCGGTACCATGAGCCACGCCGCCCCTGCTCCAAAGCCCCCCCCTGAGGTGGCCAGACCGTTGCCGCTCACCGCCGTCCGCCTCACCGGTGGTCCGCTCAAGCAGGCACAGGACCTTGACGCCAAGTACCTGCTCGCCCTGGAGACCGGGCGCATGATGGCCGGCTACCGTTTGCGTGCTGGCCTTGAACCGAAGGCCAAGGGTTACGGCGGCTGGGATTCGGTGGAGGGCAAACAACTGACCGGCCACATCGCCGGCCATTATCTCTCGGCCGTGAGCCTCATGTTTGCCGCCACCGGTGACGTGAGGTTCAAGCAACGTGCCGACGATCTCGTGGCGCAACTGAAGGAGGTCCAGGACCGGCGCGGCACCGGTTACCTCGGGGCTCTAACCGACGCGCAGGGGCGTGACGCGGCGGACATTTTCGAGCAGGACATCGCGACGGGCAAGATCCGCTCGGGCGGCTTCGACCTCAACGGCATGTGGGCGCCATGGTACACGTTGCACAAGACCTTCGCCGGCCTGCGCGACGCCTATCGCCATTGCGGCAACGCCACGGCCCTGGAACTCGAAGTCAAGTTCGCGCAGTGGGCGGAACACGTGCTTGCCAAGCTTGACCCCGCGCAGCTCCAGAGCATGCTCAACTGCGAGTTTGGCGGCACCAACGAAGTGATGGTTGACCTCTACGTCGATACCGGCGACCAGCGTTGGCTGGCGCTGTCCCGCAAGTTCGAGCATCAACTCGTCCTGGACGGACTGAAGCAGCGCCAGGACATCCTGCCAGGCAAACACGGCAACACCCAGATCCCGAAACTCATCGGCTCGATGGACCGTTATGCCGCCACGGGTGACCCCGCCGATCTAACGGCGGCAGCGTTCTTCTGGGAGCGCGTCGCCCACCACCACAGCTATGCCACCGGTGGCCATGGCAAGGATGAGTACTTCGGCGAGCCCGATCGCTTCAACGATCGGATCGACGGCCGCACCGCGGAGTCCTGCAACGTCTATAACATGCTCAAGCTCACCCGGCGTCTGTTCTGCTACGAGCCGTCCGCCGCGTATGCCGACTTTCAGGAGCGCGCGCTGTTCAACCATGTGCTCGGCTCGATCGATCCGAGCAACGGTTCGACCTGTTACATGGTGCCGGTCGGCCGTGGCGTGGACCGGGAGTATTCGGACATGTTGGGGAGCTTCACCTGCTGCGTCGGCAGCGGCATGGAAAGCCATGCCTTGCATGGCGACGGCATCTATCATGAATCCGGCGACAAGGTGTGGATCAATATTTATGCGCCATCGACCGCCGCGTGGAAAGCGGGTGGGGTGGAGCTGGAGATGGCGACGGATTTTCCGTTAGGTGAAACGGCGACGCTGCGCCTCAAGTTGGCCGCGCCCAAGGCCTTCACCCTCGTGCTGCGCAAACCATGGTGGGTGGGGGATGGCTTTGCCGTGACCATCAACGGCGCCGCGGCTAACGGAACACCCCAGGCGAGTACTAGCCGCGAGACGGCCAAGGCCGGCGTCTTGGTGGAATTCCAACGCACCTGGAAAGACGGCGATGCCGTGGAGATCAGGCTGCCGAAGACGCTGCATTTGGAACCGCTGCCGGATAACCCTGATCGTGTCGCGATCCTGTGGGGACCGCTCGTGCTGGCCGGCAAGACCGGCGAGGATGCCGGCCACCGGAACGCGCCCGGCAGTCATGTTGAGAACCTCCAGGCGATTCCCGTGTTCGTCGCTGCCGGACGTCCGCCCGCGGAATGGCTCAAGCCGGTCGAGGGCCGGCCGGGGGTCTTCCGCAGCGTCGGCGTGGGTCGCGATCGCGAGGTTGAGTTGCTGCCGTTCTATCAACTTCAGCGCCAGCATTACGCCGCTTACTGGGATCTCTTCACGCCAGCCAGTTGGGAGGCCAGGTCTAACGAAATCGCGCTGCAGCGGGAACGCCAACTCAAACTGGAAGCCGCCACCGTGGCATTCGTCCAACCCGGAGAAATGCAACCCGAGCGTGACTTCCACCAACAGGGCGAGGACACCGCGCCCGACCGCGTGAAGGGCCGGGCCTGCCGCCGCGGCAGCAAGTGGTTCTCGTTCGACGTGCCGGTCGATGCGACCCGCCCGATGAGCTTGGTGCTCACCTACATCCGCGATGAATGGCGCCGCCGGACTTTCGACATTCTGATAGACGGGGTCAGGATCGCCGAGCAAGTGATCGAGCAGCGTGGACCGCAGCAGTTCTTCGATGTCGTTTACCCGTTGCCGCCCGCGGCTGTGACCGGCAAGACCAAGGTCACCGTGCGTTTTGAAGCGACGGGTGGCAATGAGATTGCGGCGGTGTTCGGGTTGCGCATGATCCGCGCCGAAGGCCAGCCCGCCATTCAACCGATCTCGCCGCCGGAGCAGGAGTTCTTTGCCAAGCAACTCGACTATCACGGGATTCCCATCAAGGCCCACGCGGTGGTCAGCGACGCGGCGCTGCGCGAAGCCTATCAGCGGCTTGACCTGCTGCTGCAGCAGCAACCGGTGGTGCTGGCCAACCTGGTGAAGGCGGGCGCCGAATTGCACATCATCGGCAAGGACCAGGTGACCTCGGATCTGCCGGAACATCGCCACATGAAGGGCAAGCCGATCGACTCCTACGGTGGCAAAACCGTGGACGAGCGCACCCGCGGCCTCGGGGGCCTGCTGACGTCCTGCGGCGAGGAGAATCTGCTGCGGCTCGACAAGGATCACTACCGGGGCCGCGACATCTGCCTGCATGAGTTCGCTCACAACGTCCGCAACGCCGGCATGACCCCTGCCGTGCGCAAGCAGTTCGACGAGCAACGGGAACGCTCGCTCAAGAACCAACTCTGGGTCGGTTCCTATGCCGGTTCCAATCCGGACGAGTTCTTCGCCGAGCTGACGATGTGGTATTTCGGCACCTTCGGTGACATGGGCATGGCAGGGCCGAAGCCCGGGAACGGCAAGGAAGGCTTGCGGAAATACGACCCCGAAGCCTTCGCCTTGCTCGATGATTTCTACTCGGGAAAAATCAAGGTTGAGGCGGTGGAACCGCGGGTGAACCGGGGCAGACGCAGGTAGTTCCCGCCGACCAGTGCCGCTGATCCAACCAACCAACCCTGGCGCCAGCTTGCCGGTTCATGAGTGATTCTTCCGTGGCACTTGGAGCCGCCGGTCTGCCCCGGCATCCGCCGGGGCTCCGCACGCTGTTTTTCACCGAGATGTGGGAACGCTTCAGCTACTATGGCATGCGGGCCCTCCTGGTCCTCTTCATGGTTAGGGAAGTGGACGGGGGCGGCATGGGACTCAGCGACGAGGTGGCCACGGCCATTTACGGACTCTATACGGCGGGCGTCTATCTGATGGCGCTGCCGGGAGGTTGGCTCGCCGACCGCATCTTCGGGGCGCAGCGGACGGTTTGGTTAGGCGGCATCATCATTGCCCTCGGGCACTTCACCCTGGCCCTGCCATGGACCCAAACGTTTTACTGCGGCTTGGTCCTCGTCGTGGTCGGCAGCGGCATCCTCAAACCGAACATGAGCGCCTTGGTCGGGGAACTCTATCCGGAAGGGGGCGCCCGCCGCGACGCCGGCTTCACCATTTTTTACATGGGCGTGAATCTCGGTGCGGCGCTCGGGCCCATTGCCTGCTGCTATCTGGCCCAAGGCCTGGGCTGGCATTGGGGGTTTGCCGCGGCGGGCGTCGGGATGGTCCTGGGCTTGGTGCAGTTCCGGGGTTCCAGGAATTTGTTAGGCAAGGCCGGGGCAGCGGTGCCGCAGGGCATGCGCGTGGGCCGGGTGGGCATGGGGATGCTGGCAGGTGCCGTGGCGGTGGGGGCGGGCCTGCTTGGGTTATGTCTGGCGGGCATCATCATCATCCATCCGCTCGCCATTGCCCGCTTCGCATCGCTGGTCATTGTGCTCATCGCGGCGGTCTATTTCGCTTATGTGTTACTATTCCTAGGCTTGGAGCGTGGGGAGAAGCAGCGGATCGGTCTGATTCTGGTGCTGTTTCTCGCTGCGGCGCTGTTCTGGGCCGGCTTTGAGCAAGCCGGCTCGTCCTTCAATCTGTTTGCGGAGCGCTACACCGATCGGGCGCTCGGTGCCACCGGCTTCGTGATTCCGGCGGGCTGGTTCCAATCGCTGGGTGCGGTGTTTGTCATCGCGCTGGCGCCGCTGATGGCGGCGCTGTGGGTGGTGCTGGCCCGCCGCAACCTGAATCCCTCGATCCCGATGAAATTCGGGCTCGGGCTGTTGTTTCTGGCGCTCGGCTTTGTCGTCATGGCTGCCGCTTCCGGTTTCGTCGCCGCCGGCCAACCGGTGCTGCCAGGGTGGTTGATCGCCACCTATCTGATCCACACCGTCGGAGAACTCTGCCTGAGTCCGGTCGGGCTCAGCTCGGTGACCAAGCTGGCCCCTCGCAAGTTGCTCGGGCAAATGATGGGCCTCTGGTTTCTCGCGACGGCCCTCGGCAATCTGCTCGCCGGCTTGTTGGCCGGGGCCTTCACCGTTGATGCCATCCAACACTGGCCAGTCATGTATTTGAAGATCACGATTCTGCCCGTCGCCGCCGCCTTGCTGCTGATGCTCTTTTCCAAATGGCTCAATGGCCTGGCCCCGGACGTGAAGTAGCTGAGTTGGAAAGCATGACTTCACGCGTTGCCCGCCGCAGCCCTGGCAGACCGGGCTTGGCGCAGGCGTTTGCTTGCCACGGGCACGCTGAGCCTGAGCCGGGTGCCAGCCCCCGGCTGGCTGTCGATGCCAAGGTCCGCGCCAAGCGCCTCGGAGCGCTGCCGCAACGCGTGGAGGGTCGCCGGACGCTCCAGGCGCTCCGGTGCGATGCCCACGCCGTTGTCGGTGATCGTGAGTTGGAACCGGGCCCCGGCCATTTCGGCGCGGACTTCCACCTTTGACGCACTGGCATGGCGCATGATGTTGTGCAGGGCCTCCCGGAAAAACAGGAACAGGTGGCGGGTCGCCTCGTCGGGAAGCTCCACCTGCCAAGCCGCTTCGTTCGCGGTGAATTTCCAGTCCAGGGCCTCGAGCATGATCGAACTGGTCTCACGCAGGTGCTCGATCGTGCCAATGCGATGCCCGCCTTGCGGCCTGAGCAACCAAACGATGTCGCGGACGGCACTGACCGTCTCGGCGGCAATTCGCTGAATCCGCTTCAAGTCGTCAGAGGGACCGGAACGCCCCTCGGCCAGATCAGCAAACATCTGAATGCTGCCGAGGTTGCTCCCGACCTCGTCGTGCAGGTCCCCGGCAATGCGTTCGCGCACTTGGAGCAAGTTCCGGTGCGCGTGAACGCGGTAGCGGATCGGCAAGGCCACAATCAGGAAGGCCCCAGCCAAACCCAGCACCGTCAGGAACGTCAGCCCCGCACGCCGCCAGCCACTCACCAAGCGCTCGGTCTCGACCCGCAATTCAAAGCGGCGGGTTTCGAGCTGCAGGCGCCGGTCGAGTTGGGTGAGCCACTCGCGGGTCGCCACCAACCGGCCATCCGGCCCGAAGCCATCACTGAGAGCGGCACTGCTCCAGTAGCGGCCACCCGTGGCAAACAGGTTGGGCATGCCGTCCGGTGAGCGCACGACCCTCCCCAGCGCCAGGTTCTGGTCAGCCGCCAGGACCTCCACCTCGCTCAGGGCGAAAAACGCGGGATAGCTCTCGAAGGCTTTCCACAACTCGGTGGCTTCGACTCTAACATAGCGCCCGCGGCTGGCTGCGAAGGGCACCACCACCGGATTGTGCCCGGGATTGCGCAGCTCACGTTCGGCAAGGATCGACCACTTGCTACGGTCTGCGTAGTCACTCGTTTCGGCAATCGAGATCACCAATTTCCGGGGAAAACCGAATCCGCTTGGCAGGTCGGACGTCGGGCGCTTGGCCGGAAACAGGCGGACGGCATCCACCACCGCGGACTCGCCAAGGTCCACCGTCAACGAGGCCGCCTCGCTCGCTTTGGCCCGGCCTTGGGAGAGCCAGCCGATATTCTGGTGATCTCCCGCAGGAATCTCCGGCAAGCCCAGCGGCGTCTGACCATCGACAAGAAATGCGGGTTTCCAATGCCAGGGTGCGGACGGTGCCGCCCCGCCGAGGCTGCGGACCTCCCCATCGGTGGCGATGTTCCGCTCCCCCTCGAAGGCAAACACCTCGGCCCAGGCATGCACGAAGCTCTTGTCGTCCTCGGCGTCCGGATGCAGCAGATCGGCCGTAATCCGCAAACCCGCCGCGGCCAGCGGCGGTGACACTTGATAGACGAAGGGATGCCCCCGCCGCACCGGATGGGAGCGCGTGTGGCGCTCCCGTGCCACGCAGCTCAGCACCTCGCCCGCAGCGTCGATCAACTCCACCGTGAAGGCGTCCGGCATGCCATACTGGGCGTCCAAGCCCCGCGCGTCGTAGCGTCGCGCCGGCACCAATGCCACCAGATCCACCACCGCACTGGTCGGCCAGCGGACTTCAACGACGCAACGGGAATCCCCAACGGGTGCCGCACGGGGGCAAAAGCTGGCATAGCCGCCGGTACCGCCCTGATTGTCGAGCGGAATTCCCGGCAAGGCATCCAACTCGGGTGCCAATTCCGCCAACTCTCGTGCCACTTCCTTCAAGCGATTTGAAAACGCCCCTGCCAGGCGTTCGTCCCAACCGACCTCGCCAGCCGTCCCCGCCGTCACCAGCAGGCAAGCCACGGCGATCCACCTGAGAAATTCCGGGATGCGACTCATGCGGACGGCGTTCTAGCGCAAGCGGGCCGCGAAGTGTAGCACGGATTTCGGCCGGAGCAAATACGGCGTGGCATGGCGGATAACTGCCGCGTCACTCAGCAGCCGACCACGGCGATTTCACGGTTCGCCACCGTTTCCTCGCACCACGAGATCTTTTCATCCCACGCCACTTCCGTCCGCCGGTCGAAGATCACCAGCCAGCCGCGCCGGGAGCCGAGCGTGTCCATGTATTCGGAAAGTTGCGCCAGCCCATCGGGCAGGGTCTTGGGGCCGTAGTGGAGCTTGATTTCGATCGGATAGTTCCGGCCCCGGAAGCGGATGCCGAGGTCGAGGCGTTTGCGACCGCTGCCCATCTCGCGTTCGATGAGCGCCCCGCCGTTGAGCACGCGTTGCAGGAAGGCCATCAGAATCAGATGCGGGGCGGCCTCGCGGTATTGGTAGCGTCCGATCCAGATGTCGCTGTTCTCGCGCCAGAACTGCTGGTGAGCGTGCGGGCGATGACCGTCGCGTAGATCGGGTTGGCGGGTGAGATCGTGCCGAGCGTCACTTTCACCAAGCCCAGATCCTTCACATACTCGAAGTCGTCGCCGAGGCGGTCGATCTCGCCGCCTCCGCCGGTCATGACCGGCTCGATGACGCCCCGCACGCGGGGTTCCTTGAGCCGTTCCAGCAGGGAATCCAGATGCGTGTCGCGGCGACCCATGAGCCGCTCCGCCGCCTCGTCTATCAGCGCGGGGGAAACCGCGGCG